>DAIDIB010000015.1:4093-28402 GCA_027459575.1 Gammaproteobacteria bacterium
AGTCCGTGGTTACCGTATCACCGATGAAGCCGACGCGAGAAGCTGAAAATAAACGAAAATTATATTGACGAGTACCAGAAGCAATATTATATTTCCGTCACCTGATTCGACATTCCCCGGTAGCTCAGCCGGTAGAGCAAGTGGCTGTTAACCACTGGGTCGGCGGTTCGAGTCCGTCCCGGGGAGTTTAAAAGGAAATTTGAAGATGAAAGGACTGCGTCAGGCATTATCTATAGAATCACCACTGCAAATCGCAGGAACCATCAACGCCTACAATGCCATGCTTGCCAAGCGCGCAGGCTTTCACGCTATCTATTTATCCGGCGCCGGCGTGGCTAATGCCTGTTTCGGCTTACCCGATCTCGGCATCACCAATCTAAACGACATTACTGAACAAGTCTGGCGCATCACCGATGCCTGCGACTTACCTTTATTAGTCGACATGGACACCGGCTTCGGCAGCGCGTTTAGCATAGAACGCACCATCAAAGCGCTTATCAAAGCTGGCGCAGCCGCCGGACACATCGAAGATCAAGTGCAATCCAAACGCTGCGGCCATCGTCCCAAAAAAGAAGTCGTCAGCACAGAAGAAATGTGCGACCGCATCAAAGCAGCACTCGATGCACGCAATAACGAAAATTTCATCCTCATGGCCCGCACCGACGCTCTCTCGATTGAAGGATTAGAAAAAACCATCGAACGCATTCAACAGTACGTCCACACCGGCGCCGATATGATCTTTTTCGAAGGCGCGACCGATCTAGCGCAATATCAAGCAGTCACAAAAGTCTGCAAAATCCCGGTACTCGCCAACATTACCGAATTCGGCGTCACACCATTATTTACCCGCGACGAACTCCGCGATGCCGGCGTGAAATTAATTTTATACCCACTCAGCGCGTTTCGCGCCATGAGCGCCGCCGCGATCAAAGTCTATGACACCATTCGCCAGCAAGGCACGCAAGCATCACTGCTATCCATAATGCAAACACGCGAACAATTATACGATGTACTTGATTATCACGCTTATGAAAAAAAATTAGATGAACTCTTTGCGCAAGGAAAAGGAAAATGACGAAAAAAGCAGGCGGCCTGGAAGGCATTATAGTTGGTGAAACCGCGATTTCCACCGTAGGAAAAGAAGGCGTAGGCTTAACGTATCGCGGTTATGATATTCACGATCTCGCCAATGAATCCACCTTTGAAGAAGTCGCCTATTTATTATTGTACGGCGAACTGCCCACCCTGCAACAATTACAAGCATATCGCGACAAATTAGTAAAACTGCGCCGCATCCCCAACGAAATTAAATTAGTGCTGGAGGCCATGCCGAGCTCGACACATCCAATGGATGTGTTGCGAACCAGCGTTTCCATGCTTGGCACGTTGGAGACAGAGTCTGCGCAATATACCGAGCATCATATCGCAGATCGACTGATTGCTTGCGTACCCAGCATGTTACTATACTGGTACCAATTTCATCGCAACAACACCCGTATTGAAACTTACACCTCGGATGAAAACACCGTTGCCGGTTACTTCCTGCAATTATTACTCGGCAAAAAACCCAGCGATGAACATCGCCGCGCCATTGACGTGTCACTCATTCTATATGCGGAACACGAATTTAACGCCTCTACTTTTTCCGCGCGCGTCACCACCTCCACTGAATCCGATTATTACTCCGCCATCGTCTCCGCTATCGGCACACTGCGCGGCCCATTACACGGCGGTGCGAACGAAGAAGCCATGCGCCTTATCACGCAATTTAAAACACCCGCGCAGGCAGAAAAAGGTGTACGTGAGATGCTCGCGAAAAAAGAAAAAATCATGGGTTTCGGTCATCGTGTTTACAAAATCTCCGACCCACGCTCCGACATCATCAAACAATGCTCGAAAAAACTATCCGAAGGAGCGCGCGACGGCTATTTATACGAAGTTTCCGAACGCATCGAAAAAGTCATGTGGGACGAGAAAAAACTATTCCCCAACCTGGACTTCTACAGCGCCACCACTTATCATTTCTGCGGCATCCCCACCCCGCTCTTCACGCCCATTTTCGTCATGTCACGTCTAAGCGGCTGGGGTGCACACATTTTCGAACAGCGCGAGCATAACCGCCTCATCCGACCCGAGGCAGAATATGTTGGCCCCGCACCCAGAAAATTTGTACCGATTAAAGAGAGAAATGAAGCAAGCAAGGTAGAATAAAAATGTCGACACATATTGCAGACAAAAACGAACGACCCGCACCCGATAAAGAACTAGTAACACTCGCCGACTACGCAGTAAGCAATTTAAAAGCGAGCGACCTGGCGATGACCACCGCGCGACATTGCTTAATGGATGCGCTCGGCTGCGCGATGCTAGCACTGCAATACCCCGCCTGCACCAAATTACTCGGCCCCATCATGCCCGGCACGATCGTACCAAATGGCGCAAGAGTGCCCGGCACGTCATACGTTCTCGATCCGATACTCGCCGCGTTCAACATCGGCACCCTGGTACGCTGGCTAGACTTCAACGACACCTGGCTCGCCGCCGAATGGGGACACCCCTCCGATAATTTAGGCGCAATTTTAGCCGTGGCAGATTACGTCAGTCGCAAAAACGCCCAAGCCGGCAAAAAAGCTTATACCGTCAAAGATGTTTTTCACGCCATGATCAAAACACACGAAATACAAGGTGTACTGGCACTGGAAAATGGTTTTAATCGCCTGGGCTTCGATCATGTGTTATTAGTTAAAATAGCTTCCACCGCTGTTGCCACGCAGATGCTCGGCGGAACACGCGAACAAATTATTGATGCGCTGTCACAAGCGTGGCTCGATGGCGCGGCGCTCCGCACGTACCGACACGCACCCAACACCGGCTCACGCAAATCCTGGGCGGCCGGTGATGCCACCAGTCGCGCCGTGCGTCTGGCATGGATGACCCTACAAGGCGAAATGGGCTACCCTAGCACGTTAACAGCCAAAAAATGGGGGTTTTACGATACCATTATGCACGGCAAACCACTGCAGATTAACCGCCCGCTTGGCGATTACGTCATGGAAAATGTGTTATTTAAAATTTCCTTCCCAGCGGAATTTCACGCGCAAACCGCAGTAGAATGCGCGATCAAGCTGCATCCGCAAATTAAAGATAAACTCGATCAGATAGAAAAAATTGAATTACACACACAAGAATCCGCTGTGCGCATCATTAGCAAATCAGGACCATTACATAATCCCGCTGACCGCGACCATTGTCTGCAATACATGGTAGCGATTGGTTTGATTTTCGGAAATTTAAAAGCCGATCATTACGAAAATAGTGTCGCCGCCGATCAACGCATCGACAAGCTGCGTGAAAAAATGCACGTTTATGAAGACCCACAATATACCAAAGATTATTTGGATCCTGACAAGCGCTCTATCGCCAATTCAATTCAGATTTTCTTCAAGGATGGCACATCGACAGACAAAGTGGTCGTTGAGTATCCTATCGGCCACCGCCGCCGTCGCGAAGAGGGCATCCCACACTTGTACAAGAAGTTTGAGGAAAACATGGGATTGCAGTATTCAGCTGACACCGTGCGTGAGTTAATGGCACTGTTTGACAATCAAGCCGCGCTGGAAAAAATGCCGGTACATGAGTTAATGGACCGGCTGGCCGTGGAATCAGCAAAAGCTGTTAGGGCGTAGTTGATGTTGATGAAGGCGCCGGTTCAGATACTGGCGCTCCCGCGGGTGCCGATGCTGGTTGCGCCAACGGCTCCAGATTATGCTCCACCGATTGCGTCGCGGATTGTGCTGCTTCACTTGCCCCTTTAGTAAACTTCGCCTTCAGATCCTCTAGCGTCGGTGACACAACACCGCTAAGCCACGCAGCGGAAGGCTGAAACATTTCAACTAATTTCGAATGCTTCCATGTATTGCTATCACCAAACGCGGTAAGCTGCACAACGAAAACAATAACCAGGTTGATAATAAAACCACGCACAAAGCCAAAAAGTCCGCCCAACAAGCGATTACCAATGCCTAGCACGCCCGCGCTAAACAATAATGACAGAAAAAATGAAAGAATCGCGCCAATGATCAGCGTACCTATGAACAATACGCCAAAGCTAATGCCAATAGCCAGATAAGACATCGCTTGAGTTTCTGAACCACCATTTGAACCTGACTGAACAAAATAATTCGCGAGTGAGTGAGCGAATATGATCGCAATAACAAACGCGGCGACCATCACTAACAGCGCCAAAACCTCTCTGACAAGACCTTTAACAATACCGGCGAGAACAGATAAAATGAAAACCGCGATAAAAACCCAATCAACCCAATTAAACTGTCCTATAAAGTCTGCCATTGCTTAGCTCCCTTTCAATAACATCCGGACAATCGCTAAATACCGCATCGACACCCAAGGCAAATAATTCTTTGGCGCGAGCAGGGCTATTTACAGTATAACATAATAAGTACTTGTTCATGTTTTTTACTTTTAGTGCGGTTTCTGCGTTAATTATGACCTCATCAGTGTGTATAGAAACACATTGCAGCTCGTTGCAGACTGCTTGCCAGTCTAGCTCCCAATTTTCGAGCAGCAAGCCCATATCGCAGTTGGGGGCGTATTTACGGAGGTAACGGAGGGAGGGAACAGAAAAACTGGAGAAGAGAATGTGCCCGTCATCCCCGCGAAAGCGGGGACCCATTTCAAGCAGAGAACCGTTGCATGGGTCCCCGCCTTCGCGGGGATGACAGGTTTTCTGCAATGACAGAGCTTGCATCACCTCCAGCGTCTTTATCACCGTCTCCTCTTCCCTCCCCGGCATCGGCTTGATTTCCACATTCGCCGACATACCCGCTTCACGCAAAAATATTAATACTTGTGCGAGTGTCGGAATACGCTCACCAGAAAATGAGGGATGAAACCACTTGCCCGCGTCCAGTGTTTGCAAATACTCGTAGGGATATGCATCTATCGCGCCAATGGCATTACTGGTTCTATCCAGCGTCTCATCATGAAAAATAATAGGCATGCCGCATTTGGCCAGCACCACATCAAATTCAACCCATTTAATGCCAAGTTGCGCGGCCTTCACAAAAGCCGCCATCGTATTTTCCGGCGCGTAGGCGCTTGCGCCACGATGCGCAATTATCGGGGGAGTAAAGTCAAGCAAAACCATCTGTGCAGTGCAATCCTATGACGCCAAGTATAATAATAGTTAGAAAAAATATTTTTCTAACCGACACGCGTTCGCCGAAATAGGTCATACTGACAGCCGAAACAATCACCGTTCCCAAACCAGACCACACAGCGTACACAACGCTGAGCTGAATATATTTGATCGCGAATGTAAGCGCAACAAAAGAAAGCACATAAAATATCGCCATACCCCACACATGTTTGCGAGCGTGAAACCCGTGAGATAATTTCATTGAGGTAGTGCCCAACACGCCAAAGATGATGGCAAGGATAAGAGACAGCCAACTGTTGATGATTTCCAATGAGGTCATAGCAATTTCAATCCCATTACGCCAAAAATAATCATAAACAACGAAATAACTTTTAACACAGTCACAGGCTCATGAAAAAAAACCACGCCTATAAAAAAAATCAGCATAGTGCCGAGCCCGGCCCAGGTCGCGTAGGCAAATCCCAAATCCAGTTTTTTAAGCGATAACGATAAGAACACGAGTGACAAGGCGTAAAACACAAAAATCGATATAGAAGGCACAATATTGATAAAGCCATCCGATAATTTCATGGAAGTGGTTGCCGCGACTTCGGTGAAAATCGCTAATACTAAATAAAACCATGCCATTAGTGTGTTCTCGGTAAGTTACTGGGCATATCTGGTGTGGAAGCTAAAATCACCGTTGCCTGTAATTCTGCTTTATTTCCCACGGAAAGTGGTGCCGCGCCCCCTCTGACCATGCTGATGTTAGCCGCCATGGGCATGACGATGGGTGCTTGTAAGAAATTTATTTGATGCAAATAATATTTTTGCAAAGGATAGATTGTATTCAGTACATCCATCTCGCGCTTGGCCTGTTGATAAATATCGTTGCGTAGCGCAGCGTTTGCTGTTCTGGTTTCATCTTCAGTAGGCGTAAATTCAACATTATCAATAGTAAATGTTTCACCCGCTTTGCTAATCGTTTTGGCGTTACCGCGTATGCCAGATAAATCACTCTGCGCTACCCTCGCCTGCGCGCGAATAGTCACGCTTTCCAAACCTGATTTATCTTGTTGCCGGTTATAAGACACAATATGCCAATCAGATTTGGCAATCTGGCTTAATTTTTGCATGACATCATTTTGAATTTTTTCGATGCCCTGATCGCTTAACGCAGCGTCAACCGCGACCGTGACTTGCGCGGTTTTAGTCACCAGCCATTGTTCGGCTTTTAACTGTAAGGTGACCTGATTAAGAATGGTGCTGTCGCTTTCGTCTTGGGCGTAGGAATTTGTTGCTGTTACCATCACGCTGAAGAGGGCTAAGGAGAGTAATAATGTTTTCATTGCAGACCTTCCATGGAGTAGATTTTCTTTAATTATTATACTTTGGGGGTTAAATAACAGCAAGGTATAACCGGACACGTCGCCCTGACGGACACGTAGTCCCGAGAAACACGTCGTCCCGACGAAAGTCGGGATCCAGTCCGTTTATTCTGGATCCCGGCTTTCGCCGGGACGACGCATCAGCATTCTTTCGCCAGGACGACGCATCATGGCATTAGTCAAAAGGATTCGTCGAACGTGGTGAAGGTGCTTTTCTTACACCCTCTCCCATATAATCAAATGGATTGGTTGACGTTGTTGATGTGGCTCTGCTACGTGAGGCAGTCTCCAGATCAGGATCGAGCTGATCAAAAGGGATTACAATGTCTGGAAGGTCATCAGCGGCTTGCCTACGACGTTCTTGCATCTCGATAACTGCGCGATCAGCCTCACTGCCGTGCGTTGCGTCTATAATATCCGCGCTAGTACGACGACGAGGTGATTTGTCGTCAGCCTCATCAACATTGCAACATCTATCAGCAGCTTTGCCCCAGCCAACTCCGAGAGCAACACCAGCGAAAAACGCGACAGTTGCAGCGATAGCAACGGCAACAAGCGACACACCAAGCACAAAAAATGCAACAGGTGCTGCTGCCGCCGCCAGCACTACGCCGCCAATCAACATTTTCCACCAGTGTCGGCGCATGAACGCCATAAATCCGTTGAGTTGAGTATCATGTATTAAATCTTCGAACGGTTTATGCCACTTTATTGCAAATTCTGCCTGGAGGTAATGCCAGGTGCTGCCAGTTTTTATCAGCTCGGGAACGATTCCATCCTTATCTCTAAGTTTATCTATTTTTTCTTGCCATTGTTTTATTTTTTCTAGCCAATATGCCGCGTCGCCCACCTTTTTTTGCTGTGAAATGTAGATGTCGGCATAATGTTGCAGTTTAACTATCAATGCCTCTGCTTCTTTATGAATGGAATCACCGAGCGTACCCCAGCCATTTTCTTTCATATAACCATTCTGCTGTTGACAAGCTTTCAATAATTCTTGCTCATATTTGCCTAACAGATCAAACTCACTGCCACCTTCATGGTTCACTCTAACAAATGCAGCGATTTGACTTAAATAAACCATATCAGGAATGGTTGGAATAATTGCCGCGATTTGCTCTTCAACTAGTCCTTTTGTTTTTGTAAAGTTACGAATCTGATCATGCAGCAACGAAATATACTTGCTGATTTCCCTGTGAAGGTTTGTTTTCGAAGTCGTTATGGCGTCTATTTGCGCTCTAGCTTCCTGTTTTTGCTGGCGCAAGACGTTTTTATCACCTGATTTAGCTGCGGCTTTTGCTTTGCTAGAAATATCTTTTAGCTTTATTTTTGTTTCCAGCAAGGAATTGACTTCGGTATTAAATAATGCAACCAGCCTGGAGAGCGCACCATACTGATCAGGCACCTCCTCAAATGGCTCCGCTTCCGACATTTCCTTTATATGCCTGATCAAATTGGTGAAAGCACGTTCAAAAATCTTATGTTCCTCGATTAAACCATCAACATCACAACCTCTGGTTTTTTTTTCTTCCGCGTGCAATTTAGCTTGCAATGCATCCGCGCCAGCAATCAAATCTTCTGGATCTTTTACCGCCGCGAATTGTTGCAGACAAAACATTTGTCGTGTTAGACGATAATACAACTGGAAAACGGCTCTATACGTACTTTCAAACCCGGCTGTTTCTTTAAGTTCAGCAAAAAAATGTTTTTCTGCCCGACTTTCAAAATCTTCGTCGGACTCACCTTCTTTGCGCGCTTCAATTTTCTCAAACTCACGCTTAAAATAATTTTTATGTATTCTGTATTGATCAGCTGGCGCCAATCCTTCGTTATTCATCCTGCTTAACCAGACATCAAATTCCCTGTCACGTTCTTTCAACATCAATTCCAGCGCTTTGTCTTTGTTATGATTACCAGGGTCATCGTGATAAAACCGGATGTGCTTTCTCGCAGAAAGTATTGTTAAAATATCAATGCACAGGTGTTGTATCTCACTGGGTGCATCGAGTGGCGCAATGACTGCTGCAAGCTCTGGCAATTGTTCCTTGGTAATAACACCTTCATACAGATATGCATCACTTCCCTCACCTATAACATTTTTAAAAGTATATTTAAGTTCCCTGCTATCCCATTCAACATAGACAATATTATTTTTTAAATCAGCCACATTGTCTGGCATCAGCGCAAGAGAATACTTTCCCGCGATTTCTTTCGCTTTGTTAACCACTTCTTTTAAAATGCCTGCTTTATGATGCTCCAGAGACGTGCGCTCTGCAGGTTTTTTATCACTAGCCAGTTTATTCAAAATGTCTTTTTCAAGTTTTTGCAGCAGAAATCCTCGGACATCTGCGATCAATACCTGTCGCGCTGACATCGTCATCACACACCTCTCGTTTTTTAACTGATATTAGATGATAATATGTTATATCGATTAGCTAATAAAATCTCAAACTAAATTTTGCCTGGTTACATTATGAACAAAAAATCAATCGCGACCTTTTCACAACTACCATGCGCGAGCGTCAGCCTCGCCATCAGCGACGTCATCACAGCCGACTGCCTGAGTACATGCCTTGCTCTGCAACAGATGATTCGGGATTAACAATCGCTTTCTTTTTTCTAACTGGACTGCCAAACAGATCATCCCAACCATCATGCCTAGATCCGGAGAATTTTTCCTTGTCTGAAGCTTCTTCATCATCACGCTCGGATAAAAAATCGCTAACTGGAGGATTTACCGAAGGATTTAATTGCGGACGCAATGCGCCATAGGTTGAGCCTGGGAATTGTGAAATACGTTCATGCCTTGATTCAGAACGACGCTCGCTTACCTCTTCTTCAGACTGAGCGCTGATGAGGTTAGCAACACCCGATCTAAGCGCAGCAAAGAGGCAGAGAACACCTGCTAACAGCGCGGTTAGCAGCGGGCTGAATGGCAACCATCCAAACATGACCGCTAATGCTGACGTACAGAGTGGTGCGCCAAGCGCACTACCTACGCCCGTGGCGATTAAGGCGATACCTAACACTGCGAAAATGGGCCATATCAGTTTTTTTGCCACACTGCGCCAGTTAATAGCGCTAGATTCTGTAGAAAAACGTGCAACCTCTTCTTGCTGCAATGGGGCAGCAATAATGAAGGGAGGCTCTTCTGGTGGTATGAAAGGAGAAGGAGGTGGTGGTGGCGCTAATATAACAATACTCTCTACGGCTCCATTCATTTTCTCCTCACTCAGCAAGCGACTTTTAGGCTCAGGCTCTTGTTTTTTAAACCTCCTTCTATCACGAATTAACTCGAATTTATTCCAAAATTCTTTTTCCATCTTAGTAGTCCTGGATATACGTCTTTCTAACAAAATAACAATATCTGGAACTGGGCGAGTTTCAATTCGACCTTTTATCTCGTCCATCAGAGGGCCAATACAGTCGCTATCAAAACTATCTATTTTATTTTGAAGCAGATCGGCTAACCTGTAATTATTAAGTTTTGCGATACAGCCCGTCTCAATTGCGGACTTTGCATCTAAATGAGAACACTCATTAAGCAAACGAAATAGTTGGTCCTTTTCTACTAGCATGTCGACTAGAGTTTCATTTTCCATAAAAGGTTTAACTGAAAGAAAATAGGCTTTAGCGATCTCGATCACCTGTTCCAATGTGAGCATGTTGGAAATCGTTTTATTTTCTGCAACTTTACTTGCAAACATCCATTTATTTAAGCTTGCCAGCTTGACGATAAATGAGCCCGGATTGGAAAGGGAACCCAGTCTTTGCAAAAATCCTTCGCCATTTAGGAATACTCGAAGATGCTCAAAACTCAAATATTTTGCAAAACCTAGTATTTCATTGTCTTCCAGCTTCTTTAAATAGGGTTGATGCATTAAAATAGCTTTAGCCTTAGATGACCGTCGATACTCTTCACCACTCTCTAACCAGCCCCATAATATTTCAAATGTTAGTAGTGGTTCTAAACCTGGATAAGTGAAAATCCTTTCCGGCATCCCTCGCGGCAAATAACCAAGCAAAGCAATCAATCCTTTTGTAGAGAATATTTTTAAACTGTCGGCATTACAAAAAATTGCGTGAGCGAGTGGGTGGCTATAGTTTATCTTTTCTAATATTAATTTCTCAGTTAACCTTTTCATCAGGAATAAGTAGTTAGATTCTATTATCTCTTTCATACTTTCCTGCGTGACTAACTTGTTGAAATCAGCCGCGCCAACTATTCCTAGTAGCTGCTCTACCGCCTGGAGCTGGTTATTCTGATCATCCGTTTTATTGGGTAGTCGATAAATTTGCAGTGCTTTATTAATGATGTCGTCAAACAGGCCAGGAAATGCGGCATCTAATGCAGCTACATCTGCTCCATTCAGAAATCGTAAAAATACTGGATCAACTAGTACATCGGCAGACCCAGGCCGCACTGGCGAAAACAGTAATCTCGCGTACAAAGATAAACAAACGATTGCTCTATCCATCTTGTACAGATCAGCCCATATTTTGTGCCATTCACTTCTATCTGCGCGCGGCATTATCATGAACTCGCTGCAGCTTTGTGGAGTGGTTACTTCTGAGCCTTCAGCGGGTTGAGCAAATGAACTGACAGCATCGAGGATAGATTTTGCTTTTTCTCGACATGTGCTAATAACTTCATACGAATGATTTTCGGTTAGCCATGCAACAAGCTCCAATTGAGCAAGATTGGCAGATAAGTTTTGCATCATGCTTAAATGCCCGACGGGTATCGCTCCTAACATCGGCTGCATGTAGTTAAATAACAGCGCATCGGTGACAGCGTCTTCCTCGGCTTCTGCCATCAGCTTAATAAAACGCCACAAGTTACTATTCTTTAGAACTGCCTGATAATACGCCGTTTCTCTTGCCATTCGAAGATCATTAACAAGTTGAGATCCATACAAACAAACCTGCGCAACGCTGCAAAGGTCTGCTTCATCGAGCAATTCAACAATTGCCAAACTCAACTCTGATGGCAGCGTGGGAAATAAACAATTGTCTGTTATCTGTCTTTGCATGACGTCACCTCGTATCGTTAATGTTGAGCTCCGGGTGCTAGTCCCCTTCTTGTTGCATCAGGGTCAATGCCAGCCTGGTCATGCTGTGCTGCCGCCTGGGGTAATCGTACGCCAGCCATTATTAAATCTACAAGTTTATCAAAGCGTTCTGTTAGTTCGTCCATCTGACTCTTAAGAGTTTTATTCTGTTCTGCAAGCTCTACATTCTGTTTTTCAAGCGCTTTAATCTCAAAACCCTGCCGCTTCACCAAATCATGCACAGTCTCATGATTAACTGGTATACACTTTAATTTGTCATTTAAAAGCATTTTAATCGTATCCACCTTTAACGCAATCATGCCAGCAGCGTAATAACGATCATCGCTCTCATATTCATACGCAACATAAAATTGCAAGAGATCCTGAATGGCGGCAAGTAGTTTTTCATCGGCTACTCGATACCCATATGTCCCGCCATCTGAGTCCAGCCACATTTTCTCGTCGGCGCCTTTAAACTTAAAATCAAAATTTATTTCTTCGCCATTTTCACGCAATAACTTCAAGCCTGGACGTTGCAATAAATCACTCAATAGAACCAATGATTGACTATCATTATGAAGCTGAACATTTTTACTTCCATGCGAAGGTGCCTTGATAATCCAGTCCATTAGCTCCGAGCCTGAAATAACATCAGATGATCCTTTTAATAAAAAACACTGAATGTGTCCACTGATGGCTTTAGCGAAATTTCTAGCATCATAAGTCGTCAGCATAATAATTTGCTCTTGATAATAATGCACTATTTCCTCCGCTAGCCGCTCACTTCTGGCTTTAGCTTCAATTCCACTAAAATATCCGGAAATCTGTGCTAATCGCTTCTCTATACGCTCCTTGCCAGTTATCTTATCAACTTGATGCTTCAAAAAGTGGATGCCATCGGAGATAAATGGCAACCTCTCAAGTAGCTCACTTGAGTGTTCAGCATTTTCGAGCAACTCAGGCAGATGTTGCACCATCTCATCTACTGCTTCCGCACCTTCATACACAATGCCTAGCGTATGAGTGACAAATGGCAATAAATGAGCCACATGCTTTACCATTGACAATAAATGCTCGCCTGGTGCGATATCTGCTCTATGGAATAATTGGGATGACAAACTTCTTGAGGTTGTTTTGTATAGTTGAAACGTTTTACATAAATCATTTTTAACCATCGCCAAGACAGCTTGTTTATGAGCACTTTTGTCAGCATTCAATTCCCAATAATACTCTTTATTTACATCACGTAACCTACAATGTGCATCCTGTAGTAACTTATCAAGCGCATGAAATGCATCTTTTTCACGTGGAAGCGATGTTTCATATGTTGTATGGTGTCGCAAAAACCAATACATACTGACTATTTTATCTAAGGCCTGCAGTGTCATTTCTAAATCGCCGGCTACCTCAAACTCCGTCTTTGCAAATTCCAGCCATGCCTGCATGTTTTTCCGTCTCGGATTGATAACATTGCTGGCGTCTTCGTACTCGAAAAAATGGATATTATCGCAAATAGAATAGATAAGTTTTTTAGTTTGTTCTTGTATGATGCCGCGAACCCTATCGGTGGATTTACTCTCACCTGCCAATAATGGTAGAGCTAACATATAATCATGCATTCTTCTCGTTGCTTTACCTATACGTCTGTATTTTTTTACCACGGATGAAGATAGCTGAGGATTCGGTTCCAATATTACTTTCAACGATGCCGATTTACCACGCAGCTGAAGCATATTATCCAAATACCATGCCAAACCATCTGTCAGGTTAGGGTTACCTGAAATATCCAGGATAGTAACCATATCATTCCTCGATAATGCCTTTGCTATTGCCTTAACGTCATAATCATTCAAACCTGTATTAGCCAGATTTATCACCTCCAAAGAAAGATGTGCTTCAAAAGACTGCGCTATAATTTGAATCCCTGAATCAATTATGTATCCGCCGTCGCCTAGTAAAGGATTACCACTTAGGTCCAAACTTGTTAACGTTTTATTCTCTACCAGAAATTGCGCGATGGCTTGTGCTGAGTCTTTGGAAAGCTGATTGTTACTTAGATCTAATACCTTAATCGTATCGTTAATTTCATTTGGTAATCTCTGTAAACTTGCTATAACATGCGCATCTTTCAAATTACATTCTGACACATACAGCCCACCATGAACTGGTGATGCCGGCTTCCTGATATCCGCCAGATATAAAGACTGCATTTGACCCCATACTTTAGCTGGAAATTCACTATCATTTTGGCAACTGCTCGAAATATATTTCTTTACATATTCAGGCATTGATTTTTTTAACGCGGCAGCATATCGACTGGCGTTTAAAATATCTGTCATTTTTGACGCCGGATCAACCAAGACTGCGGCTGTCTTAAAATCCCCTTTCTGTAATGCCATTTCCATGGGTGTTACACCACTCATATTAGCGCAAGTACGGTAACCAGAAATATATTTCAGAAGCACTTCGACGACATCAGTGTGACCTTTACTCACTGCCTCATGCAACAAAGTGTTACCTTCTCCCATATCGAAAGAATAATCAGCACCTTGCTGAAGAAGATAGGAGGCAACATCCGCGAAACCCTTTGTAACAGCGACTCGCAGCACTGTGTGGGATTCGAAATTATGATTCTCGATAAATTTTTTCTTCAGCTCGTATAACCGAGAAACTGTTTTCTGATCACTCTCGTGCAATGATATATACCACTTTCTCTCTAACAACTTCTCTTTATTCGCCTTCAACTCATTCATACTCGCTGTTATCTCAGCAATAGCGCGATCATCCGTTACATTATGCCCAGGTGTTTTTAACTCAATCTTATCACGTTTTTTCTCTGCGCGTTCGAGTTGAGCTTCCAGCTCATTTAGTTGTGTTTGAATTTTTGACGATTGATTTTTCCATCTGTCCGCATCCATGCCAAAATTAGCAAATAATTTTTTGACGATATCCAGTTCATTATTGGCAACAGCATCATGAAGACCTAAATATGCTTCCGTAGGGATATCTGTAAATAGAAGATTAGCTACCTCAAAGTAATTATTTTGTATCGCCAATTCCAACGCCGTTAAGTTTTGACTGTTATATCCTAGATAAAATCTCTCGCGCCATCCCGGATATAATTTCGTGCCTGCTTTGATTAAAACCTTGACGACATCCGCATGACCAAGCGCTGCCGCCTCATGTAGCAATGAGTTTCCATTTGACGTTTTAAGACAATAATTTGCTCCCTGACTGATGAGATACGAAACAATATTGACGTATCCGCTAACTACTGCCAACGCTAACGGTGTATGGTCGTCTTTTTTACTTGCGAACAAATTCTCGACTTGCTCGGAAGAGTCGCTTATTATTTCTTGAACTTTTGTCAGATTATTAGTAGCTATAGCTTGGTGAAGATCGTCAATTTTTCTTTGCATTGTTTTAACGCTCATTGTTTGTATTATAGTTGGTCAGGCATTATACAGACTTCCATGATATGATCAATAATGATTTACCAACCTCTCCCTTCGGAATTTATTGCATCTGTGCATAATTATCAAATTTTTCAATCGGTTACCAACTTAAAAACAGCGGCCGAAGAAGAACGCCGGTCATAACCCTCCCATGCTATTGAGAGAGTAAGATTTCCTTGTACCATGAGCCAACAGTGTGATAGCTTTTTTGAAAGAAAAATTGGCTAAATTCTTAATGATATTTTTGCAACTTGCTCCAAATTATTTTTCATAAGTTACGCATTATATGGCTATCAATTCAAGTTCTACCTTTTCTGTACTGCCAGGCGCGAGCGTAAGCCTAGCCATCAGCAACGTCAGCGCCGCCAACGCTAATAAGCCACTACTGCTCATCGCAGCCGATAGCCTCAGTGCAGCGCGGCTGGTCGATGAGTTGCGTTTTTTTAGCCAGACACCAGAACGAATCATCTCCTTTCCAGATTGGGAAACGCTGCCCTACGATCACTTTTCCCCGCATCAGGATATTATTTCTGAACGATTGACGGTTTTGCATCAACTACTGGCAGGACAACCTGGCGTTATTGTTACCACTATTTCTACCTTAATGCACAAACTGCCCCCGACGGATTATCTGGCGCAACATACTTTTGTGCTGCACAAAGGTGAGCGCATAGACCTTGACAAATTACGCGCGCAATTAACTAACGCAGGTTATCAGCATGTCACACAAGTGCGCGAACATGGCGAATTTGCCGTGCGCGGCTCAATCATCGATTTATTTCCGATGGGTAGCGACGAACCTTTTCGCATTGATCTGCTGGATGATGAAGTCGACTCTATTCGTACTTTTTCACCGGAAACACAACGCACTATCGAAGTCATTGATAATATAAATTTGCTGCCTGCCAAAGAATTTCCGCTAACGGAAGATGCGATTGAATTTTTCCGGCAAAACTGGCGTAATCAATTTGGCGGCAATCCACTTAAATGTCCTGTGTACCAGGATATTAGCGAAGGCATTTGTTCGCCAGGCATAGAATATTTTTTACCACTCTTTTTTTCTCAGACCGCGTCGCTTTTTGATTATTTACCATCCGATACGCTGATTATCAAACTGGGCGACATACAATCCAGCGCGGATAATTTCAAAAAAGAAGTGAACGATCGATACGAACAATTGCGTCATGATGTTTCACGTCCCTTATTACCACCCGCCATGTTATTCATGGCGTCTGATGATATTTTTGCCGCCTGCAAAAAATATGAGTCGCCACACTGTGAACTTGCAGCAAGTGCGTTGCCGCGTTTTGAGTCTATAAAAGCAGTTGAACCATTTGTTGCTGAATTTTCTGGGCGCGTAGTGTTTTGCGCGGAATCGACCGGCAGACGTGAAATGTTATTACAGGCATTGGGCACAATGGGCATTCATCCTAAAGTCTTTGCTGACTGGCACGAGATAACCAGCAACAACGATAGCGTCGTTATGCTAGTCGCGCCGATTGAAGAAGGTTTTTGTCTCACCTCACCTCCGCTAGCTGTTATCACCGAAAATGAATTATATGGCAAGCGCGTCATGCAACGACGTCTGCGTAAAAAAACCACCATCGATACTGATATTGCAGTGCGGGATTTAACCGAGCTGCAAATTGGCGATCCCGTAGTGCATCTCGATCACGGTGTAGGCCGTTATGGAGGCTTGCAGACACTTACTGTAGGCGGACAACTCGCAGATTTTTTGACACTGGAATATCAAGGTGACGACAAATTATATGTGCCCGTGTCATCGCTGCATTTAATAGGTCGCTATACCGGAGCAAATCCAGAGAACACACCCATCAGCCGACTGGGCACCGATCAATGGCAACGCACACGACGCAAAGCGGCAGAAAAAATTCGTGACGTGGCGGCAGAATTACTGGATTTATATGCACGACGAGAAGCGCGTAGCGGACATAGCTATCAGATTCCTCTAGAACAGTATCAACACTTCGCGAATGCCTTTCCATTCGAAGAAACGCCTGACCAGTTGCAGGCGATTGAACAAGTATTTAATGACATGTCATCTGACAAACCCATGGATCGCGTCATTTGCGGCGACGTGGGTTTTGGCAAAACAGAAGTGGCGTTGCGCGCAGCGTTTGTCGCGGTTAATAACGGCAAACAAGTTGCATTGCTAGTGCCGACCACTCTGCTTGCTCAACAACATGGACAAAATTTTAAAGACCGTCTGGCGGATTGGCCGATACAAGTGGAAGTATTGTCGCGTTTTCGCTCCGGCAAAGAACAAAAAAATGTGCTGGAACGACTGAAAGAAGGCAAAGTAGATATCGTGATTGGTACACATAAATTGCTACAATCTGACATCGCCTTTAAATCACTAGGTTTAGTGATTGTCGATGAAGAACATCGTTTCGGCGTCAAACAAAAAGAAAAACTTAAAGCCCTGCGCTCATCCGTCGATATTTTGACGCTGACCGCCACCCCTATCCCACGTACTTTAAATATGGCGCTAGCGGGAATTCGTGATTTATCAGTTATCGCCACACCGCCCGCGAAACGATTGTCGGTAAAAACCTTTGTGCACGAGTATCAGTCATCCTTGATTCAGGAAGCCATTCAACGTGAAATCATGCGCGGCGGTCAAGTGTACTTTTTACATAACGATGTCGCAACGATTGATAAAATGGCGCAAGATATTTCCTCGCTGGTGCACGAAGCGCGTGTCACCGTGGCGCACGGACAAATGCACGAACGCGATCTGGAACGCACCATGTCGGAATTTTATCATCGTCATTTTAATGTACTGGTCTGCTCGACGATTATCGAAAGCGGGATCGACATTCCCACCGCGAATACCATTATCATCAATCGCGCAGACAAATTTGGTTTAGCGCAACTCCATCAATTACGCGGTCGGGTTGGCCGCTCACATCACCAAGCTTATGCTTATTTACTCGCGCCGCCACGCAACGCGCTTACCGCTGATGCCAGCAAGCGTCTGGAAGCCATTTCCAAACTAGATGACTTAGGTATCGGCTTCACACTAGCCACGCACGACTTAGAAATTCGTGGCGCGGGAGAATTACTGGGTGAAGAACAAAGCGGCGACATGCAAGAGTTGGGATTCACGCTATACATGGAATTACTGACTCGCGCGGTCACCGCACTGAAAAACGGCGAAGAACCTGATCTCGAACAAACACTTATTAATCATGGCTCAGAAGTCGACTTGCGAGTCTCCGCGTTGATTCCAGAAACTTATTTGAATGATGTGCAGCTACGTTTACAATTTTACAAACGTATCGCCAGCGCGACGACTGTCGCTGAACTGGATGACATTCAAGTGGAAATGATTGATCGATTTGGTCTATTGCCCGATGCTGCAAAAAATTTATTTGCCATCGCTGAATTAAAATTCAAGGCCAATGCGCTAGGCATCGTTAAAATTGAAGCGGGTGAACAAGGTGGCAAACTGGAATTTAGTCACAAACCCAATGTGAAACCAGAGACGATTATTAAGCTGATTCAGACTGAAGCCAAAAAATTTAAGCTTGAGGGACCTACAAAGTTACGCTTTACATTCGAAACCCACCCACCTGCTGCGCGAATCGGTCTAATTGATGACCTGCTCAAACGCTTGACGTAGGTTGGGCTGAGCATGTCATCCCAACCTAAAACGGGCATTGTTTATATTCATTTGGTGGGTTGTATGACTCACGAGGGCTACTACGACAAAACCATTCGCAATAATCGCAATCATGATTCGTGCTAAAACAGCTATCCAGACACTGGGGATCCCAGGCTGAATACGCATTGGGCGCGATTACAAAAATAACGATGGCTATTAACAAATTAAAGAACTTCGTCATATTTGGCATCCCTTGCCTACATCCTTATATTTATTTTAACTTATATTTGCATCACTCTGATATAGATTACTGACATCTCCCCTGATCTCTCCTTGAATTGCCAGTTTAAGCAATGTATACTGTTTGCCCATGATATAAAATTTATATTAAAAATCAATTGGTTAATTATGCGAGGATATTAGCATGTCATTAAGCCGCGACTTGGACGCAAAAATTGAAGAAATCGAAGCAACACTATTATCACAGCATTTGCTTGACGAAGCTGAAACTGCTGCTTATGAAGTGCTTGGTGAAAGCATCCTTGATACAAATTTGAAAGGAACCACTGCTAAAGTTTATGGATTATTAGCCGCAATATCTTTGGCACGCAATGACAACACCTATGCACGCAGACTTGCAGACGCCGCCTGCATAAAAGCTCCAGAGGCATCCAAAAGCGCCTCTGAAACACTCATGACGCTCGACATGGTGGAATTAAGCATGTCAACACCGTTCACTCGGGCTAACACACGAAAAACCGGGAAAAAGCGTCCCGCGGAACCATCTCATACTGATAAAGATGAACCAAGCTCAAAGCATTTCAAATCTAATCCAGTCTAATAATAAATAACAGAAAAGGGGTCTTGATCTCTGCGACCCCTGCTTTCCGCCATAATATAGATTTGTTACAATCTAACACTATGCAAACAACAGCCAAAACATCATCTCTAACAGCACTCACCACTCTGATCATCCTTGGCATAGTGTGGGGAACAGGCTATTCCATCGCCCGCTTCGCCATGCTAAATGGTGTATCGCCATTGGGATACAGTTTTTGGCAGTCAGTTGGCCCTGCAATCATATTAGTATGCATTGCAGCTTATCGTGGAAAGCTACCCAACTTAGCGAAAAGCAGTCTTACCTATTATTTAGTGTGCGGCTTGACAGGCATTATCATCCCCAACACTACCATGTATTTCGCCGCGCCACATTTACCAGCCGGCATTTTGGCGATGGTCGTTAATACCGTACCAATTGTCGCTTATCCTTTAGCATTAGCCGCCAGAATGGAAACATTTGATTGGCAACGCATGACAGGCATAGCGATGGCCATACTCGCACTTATGTTTATTATCCTGCCAGATTCCAGCCTCCCATCGTCCAACATGACACCCTGGGTGTTACTTGCTTTAATCACACCCGTTTCATTCGCGGTATGCTCCATTTATATCGCGCGTTTTCAACCCGCCAACACCGATTCAATCACCCTGTCAGTGGGCATGCTAAGTGTATCCAGCGCGTTATTACTGCCGCTGATAATTGGCACACACAGTTTCTACATGTTTCATTTGCCACTCACCATGCCCGATGGCGTTGTTATTCTTGAAATCATGCTATCCAGCTTAGGTTATATGTTGTTCTTTAAACTCATTCGCATCGCAGGCCCCGTTTACTACAGCCTGGTAGACACCATCGTCGTGTTGACCGGATTATTCTGGGGGCACATGATCTTTGGCGAAAAACTTAATCAATGGACGACTATCGCGGTTTATTTGATTCTCTTCGCGTTATTATTGGTAACACGTCAACAGCGCAAGGCAGCACTTATCAATGAACAAGCTAATGCTCGATGACTACTTCAGCGACCTAAACGAACAAGCCGTTATACTCACACCCAATCATCGCCTTGCCGCGGTACTGAATGAATATTATGTTCATTATCAACAAAAACAAAATTTAACCTGCTGGCAAAAACCTAATATTTTTTCTATCAATACCTGGCTAACAAATTTATGGCAGCAATATCTGCTAAACACGACAGAAGAAGCACCTTATTTGCTAAATGACCTACAATCGCGCTACTTATGGGAGGCAATTATATCCGCCGACCAATCGCATAACTTATTACAAGCTTCAGAAACGGCAGAAGCATTAAAATCAGCATGGGAATTGATACATCAGTACGAAGTAGACCTCAATGATCTTGCTTTTCAACTAACTGAAGATTACGCCCTGTGCCAAAAGTGGTTACAAGAATACCAAGTGCTGTGTAAAAAACTACATTACATCGACAACGCAACACTTCCCAATTTTCTCGCAGAAAGAATTGCCTCAGCCAAAATCACACCTCCCAAAACAATTAACCTCTACGGCTTCACGGAGTTGATACCACAGCTGAAGAGATTGCTAAATTATTATCCCCGCGAAACTTGTCATCCCCGCGAAGGCGGGGATGACAAATTTCGCGGGGATGACAGATGTATCACCCTCCCAGACCCCGACAGTGAAATCACCGCCCTGGCGCGTCATGCTAAGGCAATACACGAAGCACACCCCGAAGCAACCATCGGCTGTGTGATACTCGATTTAAATCAGCGCCGCGAGCGCATCCTGCAACTCTTCACACAAGTATTTTTCCCCGACAATCCTTTTGACATAGACCCAGCAGATTACCCGTTTAATATTTCTGCCGGAAAGAGTCTGGGAAAATATCCCATCATCGCCACTGCGTTACTCATTTGTAAATTAACAGATAGCACAATAACGCGCGAAGACTATAGCTCATTGCTGCTTTCGCCTTATATTGGCGGTGCGGAAAGTAAAAGCGCGGAAAGAGCAAAATTAGATGCTGAGCTGAGAAGGAAAAATATTCATTGGATTGATGAGGCACGAATACGTGCTCTATGTACGAAAAATGATGCGTTGTTTGAGCCTCGCTCCCCGGATGAAACAAAAAACGTTTCATCCGGGCTACGCACGTTCCGCGAATGGGCGCAGTATTTTAACGATATGTTAGCAGCTTTTGGCTGGCCGGGAGAAAAGAGTTTATCAAGCGAAGAATATCAAGTAGCACAAGCATGGCTAACTGCACTGGAAAATTTTGCCTCCCTTGATAAAGTTGCCACACCCGTAACAAGGAAAACAGCTTGGCAACAATTACGGCAGACAGTAAATGCACAAATATTTCAGCCACAGTCACCAAAGACTAATATACAAGTTCTCGGTTTACTGGAAGCGGCTGCAGTTCCGTTCGATTATTTATGGGTAGCAGGCATGAATGATATAAGCTGGCCACCACAGCCCAATCCACACCCATTTATTCCGAAACCATTACAACGACAACTCAATATGCCGCATGCAACCGCAGAACGAGAATTAAATTTTTGCACCACTATACTCGAACAATTTCAACAATCAGCTAAACATATTCTTTTCAGCCACGCGCAAAGCGACGGTAAGATCGAATATAAACAAAGTTCACTGCTCGAACACATTCCAGTTGAATCTCTTGCAGCCATCCCTCAGGCAAATTATACCGAACCGGCAAATTTTCTGTATAGCCATAAGCAAACAACAATATTTAACGATGGCACTGCACCGGCTATAAAGAGCCAACAAAAAATTAGCGGCGGCGCCGATGTCATCAAACAACAAGCCGCCTGCCCCTTCCGCGCGTTTGCCAGCCATCGACTGCATGCGCGAGAGCTAGAAACGTCCACCCAGGGACTTAACGCCAAAGACCGAGGTATTATTTTACACGAGATTTTGCAAACCCTGTGGAATGAGATCGAATCAAGTGAAAATTTAAAGATGATGGATGATGGTGCCTTGCAAACAGTAATTAATAATCATATCGATTTAGCAATCACCAAAAACGCTCCGCCTCACCATCACGAGACAACCTATATAACACTAGAAAAACAGCGATTAAATAAAATTATTACCCAATGGCTAGCGCTAGAGAAAACACGACCGCGCTTTACAGTCACAACCAGCGAGCAAGACGCAAAAATTACATTACACGAAAAAGAACTCACCGTGCGAATTGATCGCATCGACACACTGTCAGATGGCAGCAAATTCATTATTGATTACAAAACAGGAGTTAACAACAGCCCAAAAAAATGGTTTGGTGATCGACCAGACGAACCCCAATTGCCCCTATATGCCTTAATCGACCCTCAAAATACAGCTGCGATCAGTTTCGCACAACTGGCCGCTGGCAATATACGCTTCAAAGGCATCAGTCGCGAGCAATTAAATATAAACGGCATAGACGAAGAAACAAATACCTGGCAAGAAAAGCTAATCCAGTGGCGTAACACACTAGAGCGATTAGCGGCAGATTTTGTCTCAGGCGATGCCAGAACTAACCCAAAACATCCAGCAATCACCTGCAAAAACTGCGCTATTACTCCACTCTGCCGCATTCATGAAACAATTGACCCTTCTTGTGAAGAAGATATTAAGGAGGACGTCGATGAGTAACATTACCGCGACACAAGATTTGGCGCAACGCGAACAAGCGTTAAACATTAACGAATCCTTTATTATTCAGGCACCAGCCGGCTCAGGCAAGACAGAGTTACTTATTCAGCGGTTATTAGTGCTGCTGGCAAACGTCAACTCACCCGAAGAAATCATGGCGATTACGTTTACTAAAAAAGCCGCTAACGAAATGCGCGAACGTGTACTCGATGCATTAAAAGACGCTGAAAAAAACCCCGAGCCAGAATCAGCTCATAAACGCAAAACCTGGCTCCTGGCACAAAATGTATTACGCCGCGATAAAGAAAAAAAATGGCAATTACTAGCTAATCCCAACCAGCTTCACATTAAAACGATTGATTCACTCTGCAGCTACTTAACCATTCAGTTACCACTACTCGCGCAATTTGGTTCGCAGCCAGAAATCGCCAGCACACCTGAATATTTGTATGAAGAAGCGGCGCACAATGTGCTATTACAAATAGAAGAAAATGCGGGCTGGACAGAATCAATTGCCGCCTTGTTACTGCATTTAGATAATGATTTAAATAAGTTAAAAGAGTTGCTGATGACACTGCTTGCCAGACGCGATCAATGGCTACCACATATTTTTAGTCATCATGGCAAGGAAACTATTACCGAAATATTAGAGCAAGATATTGCAAAAATAGAGGCGGATGCGCTGGAGACAGTGAAAGAAATCTTTCCAGCTGCGCTATTTGAAGAAGCACTAGATATGCTGATTTATGCGAATGGCAACATGGATATCAATGAAGGTGAAGTAGCCCGGATGAAATGCTTCTTATTTCATCCGGGGCGCGCTACTTCGTTTGAACACAGATCCCCGGATGAAATAAGAAGCATTTCATCCGGGCTACGCCAACTATCTTCATTATTACTAACCACAAAATTTGAATGGCGTAAAACTGTCAATGTCAAAAATGGTTTTCCAGCAAAAACTGACGCCAAAAATCAAGATGAAAAACGTCGCTTCACTGAATACAAAGATAGGATGAATAGTCTTCTTGCTGAACTTGTAGTTAATGAAGATCTTCGGCTAGCGCTTGAGGACATTGGACGATTACCAAAACCTGGTATGCAGCGAATTGAATCCAGCATTCTTGAACACCTGATTCCGAT
>DAIDIB010000016.1 GCA_027459575.1 Gammaproteobacteria bacterium
CGTCATTTCAAAACCCTGCAGCGGACTGGGCGTGAGTGTGATATCTCGACGACCCAACAAAGCGATTTGATAATAAAGTTGCACATCTTCCGCTGAGAAGCGTTTGCAAAGCGCGCTAATATCGCTATCCTGCGCCGCTGTTTCAGGCACAATCTGCGCGACCGCGATACGGTGTAACAGGTTGATCAATTCTTCCAGCACCTGCTGAAAATCCGGCGACATCTCCGCCAGGGTGCTTATTCGCGCGAATAATACTTTACTATCTTTAGCGGCGAGTGCTTCTAACAACGGCATCAAGTCATCTTGCGCCATGCTGCCCAGCATCGCATGCACATCGGTGGTTTTGACGGAGCCATGTCCGTACGCGATCGCTTGATCCAGCAAGCTCAACGCATCGCGCATACTGCCATCCGCGGCTTTAGCTAGTTTATCCAGTGCGGCGGTTTCGTGTTCGATTTTCTCCGTTTCGCAAATGTGTTGTAAGTGCGCGGCGATTTGCTCGGGAGTGATACGCTTTAAGTGAAATTGCAGACAACGTGAGAGAATAGTGGCTGGCAAGCGCTTGGGATCCGTCGTGCATAAGAAAAATTTGACATGCTCGGGTGGTTCTTCCAGCGTTTTCAGCAGCGCGTTAAAGCTGTGATTCGACAGCATGTGTACTTCGTCGATCAAATAAACTTTGTAACGACCTTGCGTGGGCGGGTACATCACGTTATCCAGTAGCTCGCGCGTGTCTTCTACCTTTGTGCGTGAGGCAGCGTCCACTTCATAAAGATCAAGAAATTGTCCAGCGTCTATAGCCTTGCAGGTGGGGCATGCTTCACAAGGTGTGGGGGTGACACCCGTTTCACAATTTAAGCATTTGGCCAAAATGCGACCCATCGTGGTTTTACCTACCCCACGTGTGCCGGTTAAAAGATAAGCATGATGCAGGCGTTTCTGTTCCAGCGCGTTACTCAACATGCGCAGGATGGACTCTTGCCCAACCATGGTCTTAAAACTGCGTGGGCGGTATTTACGGGCAAGTACCTGGTAGCTCATTGATCGGACTCTAGTTTGGTGGAGGGAATATCGTAGCGCAATGGTAGCTCGGATGAAACGTGTTTTTTACGTTTCATCCGGGGATTAATATTGCGCTTGGAGTCGTTCTGGTTTAACCTTACGCGCTGCAATTGGAGAGATGTCCGAGCGGTCGAAGGAGCACGCCTGGAAAGCGTGTATACGTTCATAGCGTATCGAGGGTTCGAATCCCTCTCTCTCCGTAAGTAGGCTCATTAGAGCGAGCATTGGTCTCTTCGCGGCGATGCCCTGTGAACCCCGCCAGGTCCGGAAGGAAGCAACGGTAGCAGATGTATCGGGCGCCGGAGTCAGGCTGATGCTCGCTCAGATGGGCTTTATCTAGCTAGCCGCAAAAATATCTCACACATCCGCACTTATATCATCATTATCCCTCGCCATTATCCCTCGCCATTGAATTCATACTTTTTTCATACTATAATTAAAGTATGAAAAAAGTATGACCGGAGGTCGCAAATGAGCGTAGCTAAAATCGCAGTGTCTATTGACGCTACTCAACTTAAAAAGATCGATTTTTATGTTAAAAAGCATGTTTTTAAGTCGCGCAGTGAGGCATTTCGAATCGCAGTTAATCAAACCCTGGAACAATTAGAACATAATCGTTTGGCGCGAGAGTGCGCGAAGCTTGAAATCAGCGAGGAGCAAGAAATGGCGGATCAGGGTTTAGCTGAGGATTTGGATGCATGGCCAGAATATTAAGAGGCGATATTATTTGGGCTAATTTAGACCCAACAAAGGGCAGAGAGCAAACAGGTAAGCGACCAGTGCTTATTTTGAGTCACGATGTTTTTAATGAAAAATCTGGAACTGTTATTGCAGTAGCATTAACAAGTCAGCAACAAAAGGCGGGTTTTCCATTAACACTAGAATTGAAGGGTAAACATTATCCTAAACCTTCTTGGGTTAAAATTAGCCAAATAAGAACGTTATCTGTATTGCGACTGGGAAAAAAAATTGGTCATGTCATAACTGATGAATTAGAACAGGTAATAGAAGGTTTAAACGAAATTATTAATTAATTGGTTAACTCAAGCATTGAAATCAGGTTAATGTTACAATTTCCCGATGAAACCAACCCCTTCCCAAGTCCTCTATAAAGTTACTGCATTCGCGTTGCCTATCAGTGCCGCAGGTATCGTGAACATGCTATCCAATTTCATTGCCATGATGATGCTGGCGCGATTGGGGCAGGCTGAATTGGCGGCGGGCGCGTTAGCCATCACCTCAAACATAGCGGTTAATGCTTCCTTATCCAGCATATTTTATGCGGTAGGTATTTTAATTGGTTTTGGCCGAGGGAAGGGCGAGGATACGGCGAATGTTGGCAGGGTAGTGCGAAATGGCTTTTGGTTATCAGTGATGTTGACCGTCCCTTTTGGAATTATTTTATGGAATCTGGATAAATTATTATTGTTCGTTGGCGAGGATCCCCAATTAGTCCTGATAACCAGCGGATTTTTTCATTTTTCCGCACTGAGTTTGTTACCTGTTTTACTTAACGTCGTCGTTGCGCAATTTTACGCGGGCATTGGCAATACACGATTTACTCTTTATGTGTCGCTGGCAAGCTTGCCTTTAATTGTTGTTGTCTCTTACGTTTTCATTCTGGGAAATTTTGGTTCGCCACAGTTGGGATTAAGCGGTGTAACCTGTGCCACCTTGGTCGTGCAAGTGACTTTGTTTCTCGCTGTCATGTTAATAATGAGTTTGCGTGACACCATCAATAAATATCACTTTTTCACTAACGCATGGTTGCCTGATTGGACAACCTGCAAGAGCATTTTCACGCTCGGCATTCCCATCGGCATGCAATTTGGCGGTGAAATTGCCGCGATGACCGCATCCACCTACATGATGGGACATTTTGGTGAAACCCCGCTGGCTGCAGGACAGGTGGTAACACAATATTCATTGTTCATTGTCATGATTTTTCTTGGCTTGTCACAGGCATCGTCAATTTTAATCAGTGAAGCATTTGGTGCGCGCAATTCAGAAATGATTCAGCGCTATCTTAATTCCGCGATGCTGTTATTTGGAGTGATTTTCATTCTTGCGGCTATTGTTTTTATTGGCATGCCAGATACGTTGACGCGATTCTACATTGGCGTAACGGGCAATGAACAACTTGATTACTATATACGAATATTTTTTGCCTTAAACGTTGCTTTTTTGTTGTTTGATGGCTTCCGTAATTTATTCTCCGGCGCATTGCGTGGCTTGCACGATTCCAGAGTGCCGATGCGTATTGGGATTATTACGATGTGGTTAATGTCTCTGCCAATTTCATATCTAATCGGCTTTACCTTCCACTATGGCCCAATAGGACTGCGAGTTGGTTTTATAAGCGGTATTATTTATTGTGCATTTTGGTTATGGATACGTTTTCGTCGCAAAATGCGGTTTATTATAAATATTGAATAAATCCATAAATGATATTATAATAAGTATCAGAGTGATATCATTTAGAGGTATCAAATAATGACGAACATACATCTGCGAAATGTTGATAACCAACTGATTAAAAACCTTAAACAAGAGGCATCAAAACAGGACGTGAGCATGAATACCCTTATTTTAAGTCTTTTAAGGCGAGGCGTCGGCTTGAGTCGCGAACGGCCAATTACCACTTATCATGACTTGGACAAGCTGGCAGGCACATGGAGCAATCAGCAGGCCAAGGAATTTCTAAATGAAATGTCCCATTTTGAACACATTGAAAAAGATCTTTGGAAATGAATCGAATACTTCTTGATACAAATGCCTATGTTGCGTTTAAACAAGGCGAGGCTTCCGTGCTTGAAATTCTTCAACATGCTGATTTGATTGGTATGAGCGCTATAGTGCTTGGTGAGCTCACTGCTGGTTTTGCGGCAGGTTCTAAACAAAAGGCAAACTTGAATGAGCTTCATCTTTTTCTTGATACGCCCCGAATAGCTGTCTTTCCAGTTGATGAAGTGACAGCAACTTATTATGCGCGTGTTTATGCTAACTTGCGCCTGAAAGGCAAGCCAATACCCACAAATGATTTATGGATTGCGGCAACCGCCTTACAGCAAGGTTGTAAATTATGCAGTTTTGATGTTCATTTTAAAGCTGTGGAAAATTTAGTAATTGCAACCTCAATTAATGATTTCTTGTTGTAGCTACGAAAACATCTGCGACAAAATGCGCTCGTAAAGTTTAGTTAATAATTCTAAATCTTTAATGCTGACACACTCGTCAACTTGATGCGCTGTTGTGTTGCACACGCCTAGCTCCACAACTTCCGTGCCAGTCGGGGCGATGAAGCGACCATCTGAAGTGCCGCCGCCGGTGGAAAGGCGGGCATCTTGTCCCGCTATATCTTTGCAAGCGTGCTTCACGACATTTATAAGTTTGCCTTGTTTGCTCAAGAAAGGTAGCGCGCTCACGTTCCAGTCAATATGAAAATCCAGGCCATGCTTGCGGAATAGATGTTCCACGCGTTGTTGTAGTGCCTCAGGCGTTAATGCATTGGAAAAACGAAAATTAAAATCGACTTCCAGATGTCCGGGGATGACGTTTTTCGCGCCCGTTCCGGCATGAATATTGGAAATTTGAAAAGTAGTTTGTGGAAAATGTTCGTTACCTTTGTCCCACGCGGTTTGCACCATTTCATGCAAGCGCAGCAGGCTTAAATGGATGGGATTTTTAGCGAGATGGGGATTTGCCACATGGCCTTGTATGCCGCGTACGGTTAATTTGCCATTCAGCGAGCCGCGTCTGCCAATGCGTATCCGATCGCCAATGTGTTTTTCGCTGCTCGCCTCGCCAACGATGCAATAATCAATTTGTTCACCACGTTTTTGCAGGGTTTCAATTACTTTTTGGGTGCCATCGGTTGATGGGCCTTCTTCATCGCTAGTGATAAGAAAAGCGATGGAGCCAGGGAATTCGGGATGATGTTTAATAAATTTTTCTACCGCGACAATCATCGCGGCAATCGCGGTTTTCATGTCTGTCGCGCCGCGACCATACAAATTTCCATCACGGATGGTGGGTGTGAAGGGCGGTGAGGTCCAGTTACTTTCAGGGCCTGTTGGCACGACGTCTGTGTGGCCAGCAAAAACAAATAGCGGTGCTTCCGTGCCGCGACGCGCCCATAAGTTATCAACGTCGCCAAAAAGCATGGATTCGCATTTAAAGCCAATAGCAGTTAAGCGTTCAGTAATGATTTGTTG
The DNA here is from genome assembly GCA_027459575.1 of Gammaproteobacteria bacterium. Classification (GTDB taxonomy): domain Bacteria; phylum Pseudomonadota; class Gammaproteobacteria; order DSM-16500; family DSM-16500; genus Aquicella. The sequence continues at coordinate 5,277 of DAIDIB010000016.1, forward strand.
GCAGCCTGCGTCATTCGGTGTAATTGAGCGGCAAGCGATAAGTGCTTGCGCAAGTTCGACGACGGGTGAGGTCATGTGATGTTGTTCCTTGGTTTTTTTATCCTGTATATAATGCACGGGTCGACTCCATCGGTGATACGGTAACCACGTCTCGGTAGGTCTGTTTCTTTTCTCGCTGCGCTGCGAAAAGGAAACAGAGCCTCCCGGTTCGCCGTTCAATACCAGTTATAATCTCAACAATTCGTTCAAACCAACTTTGGCGCGAGTTTTTGCATCTACTTGTTTAACAATCACCGCGCAATACAAACTGTATTTGCCATCTGGACTTGGTAGATTACCGGAAACAACAACTGAGCCCGCCGGAATGCGACCATACGTAATCTCGCCCGTCTCTCGGTTATAAATACGCGTGCTTTGCCCTAAAAACACGCCCATCGAAATCACCGAGCCTTCTTCAACGATCACACCTTCCACCACTTCGGAACGGGCTCCTATGAAGCAGTTATCCTCGATAATGGTTGGGTTGGCTTGCAAGGGTTCCAGCACACCGCCAATACCCGCGCCGCCGGAAAGATGCACGTTTTTACCGATTTGCGCGCAAGAGCCAACAGTCGCCCAGGTATCCACCATCGTGCCAGAATCAATATAGGCGCCGATATTGACATAAGAAGGCATTAACACCGTATTGCCTGCAATATGAGCACCACGGCGAACAACAGCATGTGGCGCGATACGAGTGCCAGAAGCACTTAAAGCTTCCTCGCTAAGCTCTTGATACTTGAGTGGGATTTTGTCATAAAACTGGGTAAATCCGCCTGGAATGACCTCATTGGGGCGTATGCGAAAGTACAATAAAATCGCTTTTTTCAGCCACTGATTGATTTGCCATTGACCCTCTTTTTTCTCAGCCACACGGAGTTCACCGCGATCAAGTAAAGTAATGACCTCATCAACCGTATGCTTGAGGTCAGCAGGGACATTGGTCGGGGTAAAAGCCAGACGATCTTCGTAGGCAGTCTCTATAGTTGACTGAAGTTTGTTCATTTTGGTGGCCATTATGCTCAACATACGTGTCTGACTATGTTAATATACAAACCTTTATAAAAGAAACAGGTAACCATGGCAAATTTTATCCCAAGGCCCAAATTGAAGACCCGCCAGGTGGCGAATGCTTTTCACCTATATATGCGGCTTTTTGTCTATGTTAAGCGCTTTTGGCCGGCCATCGTGATTGGTAGCATCGGCAGCATGTGCTATTCCGGTATCGATGCCTGGTTCATCAAATTTTTACAGCCGTTGCTCGATAAGGGCCTGGTTGAGAAGCGACATTCGTTTTTGATGATGGCGCCTTTGATGGTGATGGCGGTGTTCCTGTTACGCGGTGTCGCCAGTTTTGTCTCGAATTATTTTATCACCTCAGCGTCACGCAACGTAATCATGACGCTGCGACAAGATTTATTTAAACACTTGCAACGTCTGCCCGCGAATTATTATGACCACACGACAACGGGGCAAGTGTTATCCGTGATTCTTTACGCAGTTGATCAAGTAGCCAATGCCAGTGCCGATGTGTTGACCTCCGCTGTGCAAGCGATTTTCTTGCTGATCGGTTTGATCATTGTCATGCTTTCCGTGAGCTGGAAATTAACGCTGCTGTATTTTGTCATTGTGCCGGTCGTTGCAGTCGTGATGCGCGTTGCTAGCGTGCGTATTCGTCGTTTAAGTTTAAGCATTCAAGATTCAGTTGCAGACATCAGCCATGTCGCAGAAGAAAATATTGAAGGCTATAAAGTGGTGCGCGCCTTTGAAGGCCAGCAAAATGAAATAGCCAAGTTTGACAAAGCCACACGTGTTAACCGTCAGCGCGAAATGAAAGTGGTCGCGGCGCGCACCATTAGCGCGGCAGGCGTGCAATTTGTCATGGCGATCGCGTTGTCGTTGACGCTTTATATCGCGGCGCTGGATATTTCCGATTCAGTATTATCTCCCGGTGGCTTTGTCGTCATGATCGGTGCCATGTTAATGATGTTAAAGCCGATGAAAGATTTGGCCTTCGTGCAAAACAAATTATATCGCGGCCTGGCGGGCGCGCAGAATGTATTTGAGATGATGGATGAAAAACCGGAACAGGATAATGGCACGCTGCGTTTAGTGCGCGCCAAAGGACATATTGAATTCTCCCAGCTCAACTTCTCTTATAGCGATGGCAAAAAAGTATTACACGATATTAATTTTACTGTGCAGCCGGGCAAGACGGTGGCGCTGGTAGGGCGGTCGGGTAGTGGCAAGTCTACTTTGGTAAGTTTGCTGCCGCGCTTCTATGAAAATTACAGCGGACGAATTTTACTGGATGGACATTCGCTGCAAGAATATGAACTCAGTGATTTACGCCGTCAGTTTGCGCTGGTGTCGCAGCATGTCACTTTGTTTCACGATACCATTGCCAACAACATTGCGTACGGTCGTTTGGGTCAAGTGAGCGAAGCAGAAATCATCGCCGCTGCTAAAGCCGCGCACGCGATGGAGTTTATCGAAAAACTGCCGGATGGTTTGAACTCACTCGTGGGTGAAAATGGCGTGCTGCTCTCGGGCGGACAACGTCAACGTATAGCGATCGCGCGCGCTATTTTGAAAGACGCGCCCATTTTAATTCTGGATGAAGCGACCTCCGCGCTCGATACCGAGTCTGAACGTTACATTCAAGCCGCACTGACAGAATTAATGAAGACGCGTACAACACTAGTTATCGCGCACCGTTTATCAACGGTCGAGCACGCTGATCAAATCATCGTGATGGATGAAGGGCGCATTATTGAAATGGGCGCTCATCTGGATTTGCTCGCGATCGATGGCCATCATGCCAAAATGTATCGCATGCAAGGCGCGGCTAGCCATGCAAACTGATATCACGCGCCTTTGGTATCAGGACAAAATCAATGCGCTGTTGCCCTTGTCATGGCTGTTTGGTTTATGCGTGACGCTAAGACGTTTTTGTTATCGCGCTGGTATTTTCAAAGTCACGCGTGTTAACGCGCCTGTGATTGTAGTAGGTAACATCACCGTAGGCGGCACAGGCAAAACGCCTTTTACTATTTGGCTGGCAGATTGGCTGCGTACACAAGGCTACAAACCAGGGATTGTGAGTCGTGGTCTGGGTGGCAAAGCATCGCATCGAACGCCGCACCGTGTTAATGAAAGTGACAACGCAGAATTTGTAGGGGATGAAGCGATATTGTTAACACGACAATCGCAATGCCCGATGGTGATTTGCGCTAATCGCGCCGCCGCCGCGCGTGAATTATTGGCACAAACAGATTGCAATATTGTTATCAGCGACGATGGCTTGCAGCACTATGGTTTAGCGCGCGATGTGGAAATTGTCATGATCGATGGCGAGCGGCGTTTTGGTAATGGTTGTTTGTTGCCTGCAGGGCCATTGCGTGAGCCTGTCTCCAGACTAGATGACGTGGATATGGTGGTGGTGAATGGTGGTAATGAAAGTGAATTAACCATGCAATTGGAGTTAGTTGCTATTAAACCGCTTAAACAAAACTGTCATCCCTCCGAAGCTTGTCATCCCCGCGAAAGCGGGGACCCATGCAGCGGTTCTATGCTTGAAATGGGTCCCCGCTTTCGCGGGGATGACAGGCTTCGGAGGGATGGCAGGCCTTCTGGAACGACCATCCACGCCATCGCCGCCATCGGCAATCCCGACCGCTTCTTCCAAGCTCTTCGTCGTGCCGGCTTCGCTGTTATTCCACACGCTTTTCCTGATCGTTATCGCTACACTCCGCAAGATCTGACATTTAACGACGACCTGCCCATCGTGATGACCACAAAAGACGCAGTTAAATGCGAAGCTTTTGCTACTGATAATATGTGGCTGGCCGAAGTGACCACTAAAGTAGATGAGCGAATACCAACTATGTTATCTCGGATTCTTTCAAAAAAAAATATAATATCTTGTTTTCTGTTTTTTTAGTTGCTAGGCTACGCCCCTTTATAACAATAATCATGTGAGCTTCCTATGAAATTTATCGTAGTCATTAATCGAGAAATTAAATTTGGTACAGTACTCAATGCAGTTGGTCATATGACATTGGGTTTGGGTCATCGTCTGGAAGGTGAGCCTGATGTAGGGATATATTTTGCAAATTCGTCGACAGTCAGAGCATTTCGCCAATTGGCTGCAACAATTACTAAAGAACAATCAGCACTTACTGCATTTACTGATTACCCGCATACGATGCATGGTAGCGACACTTTTCAGCAGTTGGAATTGGGCAAAACTGTAGCTGAAGCGGATATGCAATATTACGGCGCTTGTTTTATTACCGAACAATTAGATTCACGTATGGAAAAAGTATTAAGCGCTTGTTCCAAGTTGAAAGGCTATTTGCCACATATTAGTAAGGGTGAAGCTAAGTTGTTACCTTCGCAACCAAGCCTGGCGGCTAACAAAGAAATGCGTAAAAAAATAATGATGTTGATTAATGACGGGCTACCATTGGCGCAATCTTTAAATGCCGCATTACTCGCTACTTTAAGTGTGGGCGGACGAGCTGCTTATGCCGATTTAGGCTTGCTGGATTGGATGGATAAAGATGACAATGCTCACAGTAATATTTCATTTCATCCATTTCCTATTTTAAAGCCAGTTGATCCGATAAAGCATAGCGAAATGGCGCAAAAAGCCAAAGCGTCAACATTATTGGTTTCCGATATTCGATCTACAGCAGATGGCCAGCCGTTAGTGACAGTTGCTTTCGGTAATGAGTCAGATGTTGGCGAGGTGGCACCCAGAGCGTTAGCCAAGTTATTTGATAAAAAGATGAAGGACTCTGATTTTGTTTCCGCTACCGGTACTGAATTAAGCGCGAGCGTCTCTGTTGTAGAAGAGAAGAAGGTAGAAGACAAGCCCAGGATCGTAAAAGGCACAGGCAAAGCAAAAGCAGCGCTTTTCTCAGCAGGCGATAAATCAGTTTCAACTACGGACGTATCAGTTGAGAATCCGGAATTGAAAATGCAATAGATCGCGTAGCCCGGATGAGTGCTTTTCTCATCTGAGGAGCGGAGTAGAATCGAAGTCTTGTTTCCCCGGATGAGAAAAGCACTCATCCGGGCTACTCTCCTTGTCGTGGCTTTGATAGAATGCTGCTATATAAGGAGGAAAAGAAATGAAAAACATCAAACAAATTATTTTTTTGCTGGTGTCAATTTTGTTTTGTAGTGGGGCTATCGCGGTTAAACCCGACTCCACTATCTATAACGAAAACAACACCACCATCCAGGTCACCCCGCTGCATCCGCAATTTACCATTCAGTTAAAATCGAATCCAACAACCGGCTACATGTGGTTCTTGCGCGAATACAGTACTAAAATGATTACTCCCCTAAAACATAGCGTTATCGCGCCAGAAAAAAAACTCATCGGCGCCTCGGGCTACGAACAGTGGACATTTAAAGTCAATCCAGAAGCTTTCATCGTGCCACAGCTACTCACCATCCGTATGATCTACACGCGTCCATGGACAAGCACGGATCCTGGCACACAGATTATTTTTAGAGTGATGACGGAGAAATAATTCTATCTTTCCGTCAACACACCATTGGTAAACGTCAGTGTTTTATCGCCATAAGTGAATGTCGTCACTTTGGATTTCTTTGACTCAGTGCCTTCAGGTTGTTGTTTATTGATAAAACTCGGTTTGCCACAGGCGTCTTTAATCTGCTCCATCGTACTGCCGAGCTGAACAGTCTGATTACTGCAAATAGTGGTTGAGCCAACGCCAATACCATTAACAGAAATATTAATGGCTTTGCCATCTTTATCGAAAGAAATAGTCGTTTTAAGTGTGCCGGATTGTTGTTGCAATGAATCTGAAGAAACTGTTTGCGGAATATAATAGCTCCACTCCTGCGGCATCCGTGCCTCTACATCTTTGGTCTCTTCTTTATCTGGTTTTCCGCAAGCCGATGTGACTTGATCAATGGTGTCACCCATATTAATTTGACTGAAATTATTTGGACAAAAGAATGCGAACGCGGCGCAGGGGAAGAAGATAGCAACAATGGCAAACATACGCATGAAGTTTCTCCTTTAATAACTGAACTTGAACGGCTAATAGCTGAAATCGAACGGCGGACTGGCAGGTTCTGTTTCTTTTTCGCAGCGCAGCGAGAAAAAAACAGACCTACCAGTCCGTGGTTACCGTTAACAATTAGCTTGAAGTATTCTCATATTATATAAGTTCCTTTGGCCTCAATTTCTTCCCCTGCGCCGACTGATGCCTCGCCAATCGATCCGTATCAATATACTTATCCATCGTCGCCGGATTTTCATGACCCACATCATCACGTATATGCTCGCGCGGACGATATTCCACTTCATTAGAAATAGCCGTATGCCGCAACCAGTGCACAGTCGCAGTAGCCAAATCCTCCGATTCATCTTTTTTTCCCGCCTCAGCGAGCTGCGAAATAGCGCGATCAAAAACCGTTTGCACAATATTGCGAATCTGCCGCGTGCCTAAACCATCCCTACCTTTAAGCTTGGGAAACAAAGGCGTCTGCTCATCACGATGTGGCAGCGGCGTCATCCCCAAACTGCTACGATAACGTTTCAGCGCGGCAAGTAATTCATCCGGCACCGCCACGTCACGAATTTTGTTGCCTTTACCAATCGTGGTGTACCACCAAAGACCACGTTTATCCGGCGCAAAATTTCCCATCGTTGCGACACGCTCACGATCAGGCGTGTAAGCTAATTCTGAAATACGCAAACCCAACAAATAAAATGCCGACATCAAAAATAAAGTGCGCTCATGCAGCGGGTCTTCCTTAGCCATTTCTTCAGCGTTGGCAATCACCGTGAGCCACTGCAAGGCACTCAGCTTGCGCGTTACTTTGCGCGTTTGTTGTCGCTGAATATATCCCTTTTTCTGTCGAATCAACGCTACGGGATTAACATCCAGATATTCTTCCTGCTGCAGATAAGTAAACATCGAGCTCAGCACAGCAAAAATCGCTTCGATAGACTTGTTGCCAAGACGATAATTTTCTTTAGTCGGTTCTTTACCCAGACGCCGCGCGATTTTGCTTATTTTTACCACGAAAGGGCGCCACAGAGGATTCGCGATACGCACGCCATTTTCATCTTCAATAAATCGATCAACAATTTTTGTCCCGACCCAGTTTTTTGGCGGTTCATGTATAAAAGACAAATAGTCGCGAATATCATTACGTGATAATTGTTTTAGTGGTTTTTTAGCCACCAGCCACGTCCAGTGCAATAATCGTTCGGTTTCACGCCGGTAAGCTGTGTAGGTATCTTTGGAGTTGGCGTAACTTTTTAAAAACTCACCACATAAGGCAAATTCTTTTTTGACATCTGGTACATTGATTTTTTCCAAATAAACATTAACACACCCAGGCAATTCGTCGATATTATCCAATGTATCAAATAATGGCTGAGGTGTCGGCAAAGTTACTTTCGTCATGCCTGTTCATCGCCTGAGATGTCTTGATCAGATTTTTCTTTACGGCTCATTTTCTTGGGTCGTTCCATTTCCTGATCTTGATAAAGCACGCCCGACCTCGACCATGGCATGCGACGATAATAGGGCAGTGGTTCATCAGGGTTAAACAATGGATATTTTATAATTTCAAAATAGGGCGAGTAATCAAAATCTTTTGGCGAATATAAATAAGGATTGCGCTGAAAAACTTCCACATTTGCCTCGCCGACTTCGCCCATCGGTTTGATGTAAGGCAGAATAGGAAATTGTACCGATGAAAATGCTTCCGCGATCATGGATGAGCAGACGCCTGGCTCAGGTTCACCGGTACTGGTGCGGAATAAGCTTGAACCCCAGCGACGTGGCAAAATAGACCATGGCATCATAAAGCGCGCCAAATCGAGTAATTGTAGCACATTGTATGGCTGACCTATGCGTTTAATAGCGTAGCGTATCACCAGATCTAAGTCAGATGGTGTGATACCAATAGGACGACAAATGCGTATGTGGTGCGTGCGATAGGTGTTGAGTGGTTCTACTACCGTGCCTCTATCCATTAATCCTTCTATGATTAATCGAGTCTTGTCTTTGACGTTACTGTGTTTGCGAATAATCGTTTCGTTGTCTTCATCTTCAAAATCAATCAAGCGGCCGACATAAAGCGCGGCATGTGTCCATGGGCTTTGTGTGATGGTACGGATAGCACTGCTGACGCGGCTGCGGCCCGCTATTAAGAGTACATCGCCAGGCCGAATTTCATGCTTTAACCGATCAAAATCATAAGGCATGATTTCATCGCTGGGAGCTTCGTAAACTAACCAATCCATGACTTTTTTGCGCAATGCGTCGAACATCCTTTATATCCTTTTCGCTAACTCCGCGGCATAACCCGTATATTTTTCCGGCGTCAAATCCAGAAGTTGTTGCTTAATATCCTTTGGCAACGCCAGTCCATTAATAAATTTCTGTAGCGCGGCTTTATCAATTTGTTTGCCGCGTGTAAACGCTTTTAGTTTTTCGTATGGTTGTTCTAGTTGATAACGGCGCATCACCATTTGCACTGCTTCTGCCAGTACTTCCCAATGTCTCTCAAGATCTGCTTGAATCACTTCAGCATTGGATGCGAGTTTGCTGATTCCTTTTGCAGTGGAAGTGTAAGCAAGTAAAGCATGGCCTATCGCAACACCAATATTGCGCAGCACGGTAGAGTCCGACAAATCGCGCTGCCAGCGTGAAATAGGCAGTTTGGCGACCATGTGTTCGAACAGCGCATTAGCGATGCCAAGGTTGCCTTCGGAATTTTCAAAGTCGATCGGATTCACTTTGTGTGGCATTGTCGACGAGCCTACTTCGTTGGCGACTGAGCGTTGTCGGAAATAGCCAATGGCGATGTACGCCCAAATGTCACGATCCAGATCGAGTAAAATATTATTAATGCGAATTAGCACGGCAAAAAATTCCGCTAATGAATCGTGCGGTTCAATTTGCGTGGTGTAGGCATTCCAGCCGAGTTCAAGTTTATTGACAAAATTTTTGCTGAGAATTTGCCAGTCAGTGTCGGGATACGCCACCGTGAGTGCATTGTAGTTGCCAGAGGCGCCGTTTAACTTGCCAAGTAATTGTACGCTGACCAGTTGTTCGCGTTGACGTTGTAGACGAGCCACGACGTTCGCGATTTCTTTGCCAACTGTAGTTGGCGTGGCGGGTTGACCATGCGTGCGAGCCAGCATGGCGAGATCTGCATTTTCATGCGCGAATGTTTTTAGCTGCGAAATTAAATCATCGAGTGTTGGCAGAATGCATTGTTTGCGCGCGGTTTGCATCATCAGGCTATAGGCAAGATTATTGATGTCTTCCGAGGTGCAGCCAAAGTGGATAAATTCGCAGACTGGGGCGAGTTCCGGGTTGCCGTCGATGCGTTCTTTGATGAAATATTCAACTGCTTTCACATCATGGTTAATGCCAGATTCGATGTGCTTCACGCGGGCGGCGTCTTGATCAGAAAAGTTCTCAATGATGTCTTTCAGGAGATTGCGGGCATGGACGCTGATTTTGGGCAATTCGGGCAGCTTGGCATGGTCTATCAGCATCTCCAGCCATTGAATTTCCACAATGATACGGAACCTAATTAAACCATATTCACTAAATATGCTTCTTAATTGACTAACTTTGTTCTGATAACGACCATCCAAAGGCGAAATGGCAGTTAATGCAGCGGTATCCATGTACAGCTCCTAGGCAGAAAATGCTATCTTAATATTTAATTATAAAGGTTTTTCGAGAGCGGGACTACACTGGCATTTGTCGCAATACACCGTGCTACGCTGGCCAATTTTGAGAGAAGTCAGTTTTGACTTGCATGAGATGCAGGGTTTACCACCACGGCCATACACATTGAGCTTGTTGACGAAATAACCGGGTTTTCCATCACTCTGCGTGAAATCTTTTAGTGTTGTGCCACCTTGTTTGATGGCTTGGCGTAAAATGGTTTTGATGGCTTTGGAAAGTTTTTCTAATTGAAATAATGTTAAAGATTTTGCTGGCGCGAGAGGGTGAATACCTGCGAGAAAAAGTGATTCAGCCGCGTAGATATTCCCAACTCCTACGACGATATGATGATCCATGACAGCAGTTTTGACGGCGATATTTTTATTTTTGAATTTCTCAAGCAGATATTTGCCGTTAAATTTTTTGTCGAGTGGTTCAATGCCCAGATTTTTTAAGAGTATATGTTCCTCAGGATTTTCAGTCATCCAAAGTACGGCGCCAAATCGACGTGGGTCGGTGTAGCGTAAAATTTTATTATTGCTGAATTCAATGTCAATATGATCATGTTTCTGCGCGGGTGGCGCATTAGTCAAAATTCGTAAACGTCCTGACATGCCTAAATGAACAATCAGTGTTCCAGACTCACACTCAAGCAATAAATATTTCGCTCGTCGCTTCAAGTCTAAAATTGTTTGACCTACAAACTGTTCCTTGAGTTGTTTAACTGGCACAGGCCAGCGCAATTTATGTTGTCTCACAATAATCGCCGTCACGCACTTATTTTCAATATGCGGTGATATTCCTCGTAATGTCGTTTCTACTTCTGGTAATTCTGGCATGACGCGATTATAATATGCGTTCCTTCCAACCGCAATTTTTCATTTATTCTGCAATTCTTTATAACTTTCCCGCTCCAATTTTTTTACTTGTTGCAATTATGTATCCTATGGAGTACTACTCTATCACTCCGCCGCCTAAACAAACCTCACCGTCATAAAACACCGCAAATTGCCCAGGTGTCACCGCACGTTGTGGTTTTTCAAAATCCACCCTGCAGTGTTCATCATCAATCTTTGTGACAACACACGCTTGATCTTCCTGCCTATAACGGATTTTCGTAGCCCGGGTGCGTTTTTTGCACCCGGGGAGCTGTGCATCACAATTTATCCAATGCACTGACTTAACCACCAAACTTTCTCGCAACAAAGCAGGGTGCTCACCCTGCACCACAACTAACACATTACGCGTCAAATCTTTCTGCGCCACAAACCACGGCAATTCCGCTTTATTTTTCATGCCACCAATCTGCAAGCCTTGACGCTGACCAATGGTGTAAAACATCAACCCATCATGCTTGCCAATAATTTCACCGTCCAGTGTTTCAATATTACCCGGTTGTGCTGGCAAATATTCATTTAAAAACGTTTTAAACTTTCTCTCGCCTATAAAACAAATTCCCGTGCTATCTTTTTTGTTGGCATTACCCAAACCAATTTTTTGCGCAATCGCGCGCACTTCTGTTTTGGGCATGTCCCCGACGGGAAAAATACTCTGCGCCAGTTGCGCCGCTGTCAGCGCGTGTAAAAAATAACTTTGATCTTTTAATGGGTCAGCGCCTTTTAGCAAATATGTTTCACCGTTAATTTGACGGGTACGCACATAATGGCCAGTGGCGATAAAATCCGCGCCTCGCTGTTTGGCGTAATCCAAAAACGCGCGGAATTTTATTTCTTTGTTACAGAGAATGTCCGGATTAGGGGTGCGCCCAGCGCGATACTCTTCGAGGAAGTAGGCAAACACACGCTCCCAGTATTCATTGGCGAAATTGACGGTGTGTAGCTGGATGCCTAATTTATCACATACCGCCTGCGCATCTGCCATATCTTGTGTGGCGGGGCAGTATTCCGCGGTATCGTCGCCTTCCCAGTTTTTCATGAAAATCGCTTCTACATCATGCCCTTGCTGTAGTAATAAATAAGCGGAGACAGCGGAATCCACGCCGCCGGACAGGCCAACCATAATTTTGGAAGAGGGGGGTATAATTTTCATGCGTTATATTGTAACAGATTTTTCCAAAGCCAGGATCCAAATATTTTGACTGGATCCCGGCTTTCGCCGGGACGATGCGAGATACTATAATACGCGAGATACTATAATATAAGTTGGGAGGTAAAAATATGATTGCATGGCTGGTTAGATTTTTAATGGTAATTGCCGGGGCAATCTTAAGCTTATTTGTTGCGCGTGAGGAGCTGAATTTTGAAACATTACAGATGGTGATCGCCGTTGTTTTATTCACTCTGATAATAACTATTCTTGCTTTTTGGCCAGCGCTGAAAAATCTGTTTAGCCGTCGTAAAAAATAATCACGATTGCTAGTCAGAGTTCTTATTGGTAAGCTTTGGTGAGCGCGTTTCCTTTTGTTCCTTTTTCTCGCCGCGAGCTTCCTCCTTCCTGACTTTAGCAACGATGCTTTTATCAAAGAGTTTAATCGCAGTGGTTCGTTTTAGTTTTGATGTGCTTACGTTATCGGACTTTGCAGGTGTAACAGTCTTGGGCGTTGTCTGTTTAATGGATAGTTCCTTTTGCAATTCCTGGCGCAAAGCTTTAGTGGTATGGCCTACCTTTTTTAATGTCTCGATAGCGCGTTTGTTTAATTCATCTTGAGATAATTTGTATGTTCCAAGCGCTCTGACGGTTAATATTAATTCAGCGGCAATGTCATTGTTTAACTCGTTTAGTGCTCCAAGTCTCTCGCTGGTTTTTTTTGATTTATTTGCGAGCGTTTTCAATTCCACCGCTAAATCACGATTTTGTTTTTTGACCGCTTTATGTAAATCTTCGCTGCCTCTGCCTTCTATCAATATATGATATTTGAGTGCTAGCTTAAGGAGGTTTTCACGTAGTTTGGCTGTTTCATCAATGAAGTCTGCTGAATCGGGAGTCATCTCATAATCATCAATCGCGTCTTTCATGGTTTTAAGATTACTTTCGATGGCTTCTCTGATTTCATCCTCGGTTTCGCGGTTGCTCCTACTCATCACACCACTCCTCAGTTTTTATTATCTCTTTATTTCATTATAACTAATTTTAAACGCCTATTGTTAACACCTTTAACACTTGCTACCATGTCGCTAATTTTACAAAAGAAAAAAGGACTGCATCATGGCTTATCAACATATCACTGTGCCTGCTTCTGGCAAAAAAGTCACTGTAAACCAGGATCTTACTTTAACAATTCCTGATAACCCCATCATTCCATATATAGAAGGCGACGGCATTGGGGTGGATATTACACCCGTCATGAAAAAAGTCGTTAATGAAGCCGTTAAAAAAGCTTATGGCGGCAAACGTCAAATTCAATGGATGGAAGTATACGCTGGTGAAAAAGCGACGAATGTTTATGGCAAAGATACCTGGCTCCCCAGTGAAACCATGGATGCTGTGCGTGAATTTGTTATCGCCATAAAAGGCCCGCTGACCACACCAGTAGGAGGTGGTATTCGCTCGCTGAATGTCGCAATGCGCCAAGACCTGGATTTGTATGTGTGCTTGCGTCCCGTGCGTTATTTTAAAGGCGTGCCTAGTCCGTTAAAAGAGCCATGGCATACCAATATGGTTATTTTCCGCGAAAATTCCGAAGATATTTACGCGGGCATTGAATGGGCGGCAGACAGCCCAGAAGCAAAAAAGGTCATCGCGTTTTTACGTGATGAAATGAAGGTGAAAAAAATTCGTTTCCCGGAACATTGTGGCATTGGTATCAAACCCGTTTCAAAAGAAGGCACCACACGATTAGTTAAAAAAGCGATTGAGTACGCGATCGATAACGAACGCGATTCGGTTACGCTGGTACACAAAGGCAACATTATGAAGTTCACCGAAGGTGGATTCCGTGATTGGGGTTATGCTGCCGCGCGTGATTTATTTGGCGCGAAACCATTAGATGGTGGCCCGTGGCATGTGATGAAAAATCCTAAAACCAGCAAAGATATTATTATCAAAGACGTTATCGCTGATGCGTTTTTACAGCAGATTTTGTTGCGCCCCGCGGATTATAGCGTTATAGCCACTTTAAACCTGAATGGCGATTATATCTCTGACGCCCTTGCTGCGCAGGTGGGCGGTATAGGCATCGCGCCAGGCGCGAATATAGGCGATAAGGCGGCGGTTTTTGAGGCTACCCATGGCACCGCGCCTAAATATGCAGGCCAGGACAAGGTTAATCCAGGCTCTATTATCCTCTCCGCGGAGATGATGCTGCGTTATATGGGCTGGCATGAGGCCGCAGATTTCATTATTTCTGGGGTAGAAGGGGCTATTGCTGAAAAAACAGTGACTTACGATTTTGCTCGATTAATGAACGATGCGAAAGAGGTCAGTTGCTCGGGATTTGGCGAGGCTATCATCAAAAACATGAGCTCTTATTCGCAAGTAGCTGTATAGACTGAATATTGGCGTGGCCCGAGTGTGTTCTTTGCACCCGGGATTTATTGTTATCGAAGCCTCATTTCCCGGGTGCAAAGAACGCACCCGGGCTACATGTTGAACAAATATTGACCATTCTCTCATTTTCTCGTATAATCTTGCTCATTTTCAAAAAAATATACCACCAAATTCAAGTAAATTTCCATTTATCGTCTATAAGAAGGGTAAGAGAACATGAAAAACGAGGTTAATAAAGAATATACAGCAAACTTGGGTTTAGCAGCCGAAAACAAGGCTCCTTCGTTATACCAGGTGCTGTTACATAACGATGATTTTACGCCGAAGGAGTTTGTAGTAAGGGTTTTGCAAACGCTGTTTTACCTGGACCGGCGTAAGGCGACAGAAATAATGATGGAGGCTCATGCGGCAGGTAAAGCGATTTGCGGGATTTTTTCAAAAGATTTTGCAGAAGCCAAGGTCTCGCAAGTAGAAGAATACGCCAAAGAACACGAGCATCCATTAATGTGTAGCGTGCAGGAGAGTGGGTTTAGAGACGTCCCAGGCGAGGGGATGTAGCAAGAGAAGTGGTAAAAACGAGTTTTTTGGGTAGCCCGGATGAAACATGTTTTTTGTTTCATCCAGGGAAAGATACCTAAAAGACGAAGTTTTTAAACGAGGAGGTGCAACCATGTTGGACAAAGAACTCGAATCAACATTGAATGTAGCCTTTAAAGAAGCAAGAGCAAAACGTCATGAATTTGTGACGGTGGAACACTTGCTGCTTGCACTGCTCAACAACACGTCCTCGCTGGAGGTTTTAAAAGCGTGTGGCGCCAACATTAACCGTTTACGCAGTAACTTGACGGAATTTGTTGATCGTACCACACCAATGATTCCACTCAACATACATGACCGAGACACGCAACCCACACTCGGCTTTCAACGCGTGATTCAACGCGCCGTATTTCAAGTACAATCCGCGGGTAAAACAGAAGTGTCTGGCGCGAATGTGCTGGCCGCTATTTTCAGCGAACAGGAAAGCCAAAGCGTTTACTTTATCCGTCAGGAAAATATCAGCAGATTAGATGTTATCAACTTCATCGCGCATGGCACAATTAAACCGAAGCCGATGATGCGCACTGATGAACAGCGTAATGGCAATGGTTTTGAAGATCAAGAAAATGATGAAAATGGTGGTACCAGTCCACTGGAATTGTACACCACTAATTTAAACGCGCGCGCCAAGATGGGTTTGATTGATCCACTCATCGGTCGCGAGGAGGAAATTCAACGCACCGTGCAAGTCTTATGCCGTCGTCGTAAAAATAATCCGTTACTGGTAGGTGAGGCCGGCGTGGGTAAAACCGCGATTGCTGAAGGTTTGGCGCGCATGATCGTCGAAAAGAAAGTACCAGGTGTTTTATACGACAGCGTGATTTATTCGCTGGATTTAGGAAGCTTGCTCGCTGGCACTAAATATCGCGGCGATTTTGAAAAACGTTTAAAGAGTGTGTTGCATCAGTTGAAAGAACAAAATGGTGCGATTTTATTTATCGATGAAATACACACCATTATTGGCGCGGGTGCGGCCTCTGGTGGTTTGATGGATGTTTCCAATTTAATTAAGCCGTTGTTGGCTTCTGGTGATTTGACATGTATTGGTTCCACTACTTATAAAGAATATCGTAGCATCTTTGAAAAAGATCATGCTTTGGATAGACGTTTCCAGAAGATCGACATCAAAGAACCGACTATTGAACAAACTATTGATATTCTTAAGGGCTTGCGTGGTCGTTTTGAAGCGCATCACAGTGTGGAATATACCAATGAAGCGCTAGAAGCGGCGTCTCGCTTGTCTGAGCGTTACATGAGTGAGCGTCATCTTCCTGACAAAGCGATTGATTTAGTCGACGAAGTAGGCGCGTATCAGAACTTGTTACCCGAAGAAAATCGCAAGAAAGTCATTGAAGTAAGTGATATAGAAAAGATGGTCGCAAAAATTGCCCGTATCCCCGAAAAAAATGTGTCCGCGTCGGATCGCGAAGTGTTAAAGCATCTTACGCGCGACCTTAAAATGATGATATTTGGGCAAGATGCTTCTATTGAAACTTTGGGCGCCGCTGTGAAGCTCGCCCGCTCAGGTCTGCGTGATCCTGTCAAGCCAATCGGCTCATTTCTGTTTGTAGGTCCTACGGGTGTAGGCAAAACAGAAGTGTGCCGACAATTGGCAAAAATTATGGGAATCGAATTATTACGCTTCGATATGTCAGAATATATGGAGCGCCATTCTATTTCACGTTTGATTGGCGCGCCTCCGGGATATGTGGGTTATGATGAAGGCGGTTTGTTGACTGAGTCTGTTAACAAAACGCCACATTGTATCGTGTTGCTGGATGAAATTGAAAAAGCACATCCGGATGTTTACAACTTGTTATTACAGATCATGGACCACGGTACATTGACCGATATGAATGGTCGTAAAACAGATTTCCGTCATACGTTGTTGATCATGACTTCAAATGCTGGCGCGGACATGATGGATAAAACGCATATTGGTTTTACACCCGCTGAATCGACCAGTGATATTTTACCGGCTGTTAATCGTATCTTCACACCGGAATTTCGTAACCGATTAGATGCGATCATTGAATTTGCTCCGCTGGATACTCGCACGATTTTATCTGTCGTTAACAAGTTTGTCGCGGAGCTGGAAGGGCAACTACAAGCGCGTAATGTCATATTAGAAGTAGATGAAGAAGCGCGTAACTGGCTGGCTAAAAATGGTTACGACAGAAAAATGGGCGCAAGACCCATGACGCGCTTGATTCAGGAACAGCTTAAAAAACCGCTTGCCGAAGAATTGCTCTTTGGCAAATTAAGCAACGGCGGTCATGTAAAAGTGACCACGGAAAAAGGCAAGATTAAGTTCTTGATTGAAGACAAAGAAGTTTCAAATGTTAATTAAGGTTTTGCCAGAAAGAGGTGATATATCCCTGCTCAACTTACCCGTTGAGCAAGGATTTTTATAATATTTGGTTGAAGTAGAGCGGCTGGAGCAATCCAGCCGCTCTACTTCAACCTAATTATGATAACATCCGCCGCCTATGATGGATTTCTTAAAAAAATATTGGGTGGAACTTTTAGTAACAGCAATTGTTTTAGCACTGTTTACCGCTCTTTTTATTGTCGCTCCATTCCTGTTCCCCGTTTTTTTCGCGGCTAGTTGGCCTGTGATCGTGATGGCTGGTGCCGTGTTTAGCCTTTTTGCTGTGTTAATTACTCACGGAATTAAGACCAGAAATGAACCTGATTGGCCTTGGTTTGAAGGGATTACAGAGAGTTCGCGTATCTCGTACGTCGTCCCGGCGGAAGCCGGGATCCAGCCAAAAACCCCGGATGAAACAAAAAGCGTTTCATCCGGGCTACTCGAGCCTTTGGAACCCCCAAAGTCAGAATTAGCGCCTCTTTTATCTAAAACCAAATCAGTGAAAAATAGAATTAAAATGTTCGATTCAAATCCCCAAATCGATATGTCTGCAATTCGTGGCCACTCTACAGCAGCTATGTATGCGGAGTTGGCGGCGGCGAAAAGTGAAAGAGAGGAGAGGGGGTCGGCGACGCGGGTAAAAAGGGTTGACTCCATGCCGCCGGATGATCAATTAGAAGATGTGTGGAGATTTCTCGCCTTGCGTTATCGACCTGGTGTCGCTATTCCTACTTTGTTTGCGTCAAAACCGGAATATCTGGAAATCTGTCGGCGGGAAAAGATATTTGAGGAAGATGAGAGTGATCTGAGCGAGGCAGCTAAGGATTTTTTGAGGATTAGGATAGCGAAATAGCCCTGATATAATATACCCTCACCCTTTTCCTCCCGCAGCCATCGTATGTCGTATAAACAAACACATGAAAGTGGGAGGGGGAAAGGGTGAGGGTATGTTTTATCCAGACTATGCTTCGTTCTCTTTACTCGGCCTTGGTTGCCCTTCCTTATGACGGAAGGTGATGCGGCCTTTGGTTAAATCGTAGGGGGTCATTTCAACCGTTACTTTATCGCCTTTCAATATGCGTATGTAATTTTTACGCATTTTGCCAGAAATGTGGGCAAGGACGATATGGCCATTTTCGAGTTGCACGCGGAACATGGTGTTGGGTAACGCGTCTATCACGGTGCCTTCAATTTCTATTTGCTCTTCTTTTGCCATTTGCCTCTGTCTCAAGGTTAAAAGTGAATATTATACGCTATTTCTACTTCCTGTCATCCTGAGGCGCGTTTTTTGCGCCGAAGGACCTCCTTAATTTGTCTCGGAGCAGATTAGGGAGTTCCTTCGAGCAAAAAGCGCTCTCAGAATGACAGATAATATATCTAACCCGTCGCCTGCTTCTGAGAATCTTGATTCGTGACATTCTTCACACTGTCTAAATACTTATCCGCATCCAGCGCTGCCATGCAACCCGATCCTGCCGCCGTAATAGCCTGTCGATAAGCAAAGTCATAAACGTCGCCCGCCGCGAACACGCCCGGGATTTCCGTGGCGGTAGAACCATTGCCGATGCCGCTTTTGACTTTCAGATAGCCGTTTTCCATGGCTAGCTGACCTTCGAATATTTTCGTATTGGGCTGATGGCCGATAGCAATAAACGCGCCTGTGGCATCAATGGTAGTGGTTTTGCCGGTATTTTTGTCTTTAATACGCACACCCGTCACGCCCTGGGCATTGCCCAGAATTTCTTCCACTTCACTATTCCAGGCAATATCAATCTTGCCGCTGGATTCTTTTTTATGCATCAAATGCTCAACCAGCATCTTTTCCGCGCGCAGTTTGTCGCGACGATGAATAAGGGTGACATGTGATGCCAGATTGGACAAAAACAGCGTTTCTTCAACAGCTGTATTGCCGCCGCCAATCACGACTACGCGCTGATTACGGTAGAAGAAGCCATCGCAGGTGGCGCAGGCGGAGACGCCTTTGCCCTTGAACGCCTCTTCAGAAGGCAGTCCAAGGTATTTGGCACTGGCTCCGGTGGCGATGATGAGCGCGTCGCAGGTATAGGTTTGCTCGCCTTTCAGCACAAACGGGCGCTTGCTCAGATCGACCGAGGTTATTTCATCGTTAATGACGATGGTGTTAAAACGTTCCGCGTGGTGCTTCATGCTTTCCATTAAGTCTGGCCCTTGCAAGCCTTCTTTGCCGCCTGGCCAGTTGTCCACGTCCGTGGTCAGGCTGAGTTGACCGCCTGGCACAAGACCGGTAATAACGACAGGGTTTAAATTCGCGCGGGCGGCATAAATGGCGGCTGTCCAGCCGGCGGGACCTGATCCTAGAATAATTAGACGATGATGCATGAGTTTGCTCGTAAAAAATTAAGTGCGACAAGTATACGAAAAGCATCAAGATAGGTAAACTATAAGGATGAAAAATCGCTATCGACAAGCAATTGATACAAAAAAAAGGAAGACAGTTTCTGTGCAGATGAAAAACCGTTTGCGCGAGGGATTTTTTCTTATTACGGTTGCCTGCGCGGTGTTTTTGCTGATCTCACTGGTGACCTATCACACCGATGATCCGGGCTGGTCCAGCGCGGGCAGTGCGCATGTGGCTAATTGGGCGGGACGGGTTGGCGCTTGGTTGTCTGATGTGTTTCTCTCTTTATTTGGTCTAGTCGCTTATCTTTTCCCCTTTTTAATTATCGCTTCAAGCTGGATTGGCCTGCGTGAACGCGACCAGAATCAAAAAAAATCCTTCGACTGGTTATGCAAACTTATTGGCTGGATATTTGTGACCAGCAGTAGTTGTGCGCTCGTCAGTTTTTATTGGCATACCAAAGCGCATTTGCCGGCGGAATCGGGCGGTATTCTTGGCGATCTGCTCAGCAGTGGTTTTTCCTTGTTGTTTAACCGCGCGGGCAGCACGATTTTATTTTTGACCTTGTACCTGACGGGCATCACGTTGCTGACGGGGATGTCGTGGCTGGGATTGGTGGAACGATTAGGCGAAAAAGTTTCGCAGCTATTTGCGCTGATGCCAGCGCGATTTAAGCAGTGGCGTGAAAAACGGATATTGGCTAAAGCGAGCAGGATTAAAGTAGAGATTAAGCCCGTCATGTCTGGAAAGCCCGTCATCCCCGCGAAAGTGGGGACCCATCCAGAGGATTCTGCTCAGTCGAAAATGGGTCCCCGCCTTCGCGGGGATGACAAAGCAGAACCCATCCTCGTCGAACGCATCGTGCCACCTGTCATCACCAAACCACAAATCATTCCCAAACCCGAACCGGTGCGTGAAAAACGCAAACCTGAAGTGGATGTTAATCCAGGAGTGAAACTGAAGCCAGGTGAGCTGCCACCGCTTTCATTATTAAACCCACCACCGCCAGCCTCGGAAAAGGCTTTTAATAATTTGTCCTTTGAAGAGTTATCACAACTCGTTGAACAACGCCTTGCGGATTTTGGCGTGGAAGTGCGTGTGATGGCAGTGCTGCCCGGTCCTATTATCACGCGTTTTGAGCTGGATCTCGCACCCGGCATTAAAGTCAGCAAGATTACTGGCCTCGCCAAAGATATCGCTCGCTCTTTGTCAGTCGTGAGTGTGCGTATCGTAGAAGTTATTCCGGGTAAGTCTTATATCGGTCTGGAAATTCCCAATGAAAATCGTGAAGTGGTTAGCCTGCGCGATATTATCGATTCACAACGATACAGTCAGTCACGCTCACCTGTCACACTGGTGTTGGGCAAAGATATTTCTGGTAACCCACAAGTTGTTGATCTTACCAAAATGCCCCATTTGCTGGTCGCGGGCACGACTGGTTCGGGTAAATCTGTCAGTCTGAACGCGATGATCATTAGCATGCTTTATAAAGCGACGCCTGATCAGCTACGGTTAATTATGATTGATCCCAAAATGCTGGAATTATCCGTGTACGAAGGTATTCCGCACTTAATGACACCTGTTATCACCGACATGAAAGACGCCGCCAATTCCTTGCGCTGGTGCGTGGCGGAAATGGATAGACGTTACAAATTAATGGCATCACTTGGCGTGCGTAATATTACCGGTTACAACCAGAAAGTAGCGGATGCGATCAAGGCTGGTGATCCGCTTTATTTGCCGACTTCAATGGTGGTTGATGAAGAATCCGCGAAAACACAACTTGAACCATTGCCCCTCATTGTGGTGATCGCGGATGAGTTGGCTGACATGATGATGGTGGTCGGTAAGAAAGTAGAAGACTTGATTGCTCGCATCGCGCAAAAAGCGCGTGCTTCAGGTATTCATCTAATTCTTGCTACGCAGCGCCCATCGGTAGATGTAATCACGGGTTTAATTAAAGCAAATATTCCGACGCGTATCGCCTTTCAAGTGTCTTCACGTATTGATTCTCGCACCATTCTGGATCAGCAGGGCGCTGAACAATTGTTGGGTCATGGTGATATGCTCTACATGCCACCAGGGGCGGGTGTGCCGGTGCGTGTGCACGGCGCTTATGTGGCAGATGAAGAAGTGCATCGTTTGGTGGCGGCATGGCGCACTGCCGGACAGCCAGATTATCTGTATGAAGTAACAGATGAAGCGGGCGATGGCGCAGGCGGGGAAGGGCAAAGCTCCGGCGAGCAAGACCCCTTATACGATCAGGCTGTACGAATTGTAACTGAAACCCGTCGCGCCTCTATTTCGCTGGTACAGCGACGATTGCGCATCGGGTATAATCGGGCTGCGCGTATGATGGAAGACATGGAAGCCGCAGGTGTGGTGAGTTCATCAGATAATAATGGTGGTCGCGAGGTGCTGGCCGCCGCATTAGAAACTTGAGGTTGACATGAAAATATTCCGTTTGTTCATTGTCCTATTTTTTGCGTTATTTGCAGTATCCTCATTCGCCGCCTCTGCATCCGACGACTTAAAAAATTTATTAAACAACGTGAAAACCATGCAGGCATCTTTTACCCAAACCATTTATGATAATCGTGGCAAAGCGGTTGAAACATCAAATGGCACCATGTCCATGGAGCGTCCCGGCAAATTTCGCTGGCAAGTAACCAAGCCCATCCCACAGTTAATTATCGCTAACCAAAATAAATTATGGGTTTACGATCCCGATCTTGAACAGGTCACCATTCGCAAGCTAGAGAAAGCAACAGGCGATACTCCCGCGTTGTTACTGAGTCACGTCGATGCCGAACTTGATAAAAGTTACGATGTCAAAACTTCATCAGACCCGGGTTTAAAATGGTTTGTGCTGTTGCCTAAAGATAAAGAAGGCATGTTTGAACAAATCAAATTAGGTTTTAGCAACCAGCAAGTACAGCAAATGGAATTGAAAGATCATTTAGGCCACGATACTCGCATCAAATTTAACAATATTCGCACGAATGCTGATCTTGCGAATACACTTTTTACTTTTAAAGCACCAAAGAATACCGATGTTATCGACGAAACCAAGCGCTAGCGTCGTCCCGGCGAAAGCCGGGATCCAGTCAAACACTTTTCTCCCGCTTGCTGCGCGCATGCGGCCACAATCACTTGATGAATATGTTGGCCAGGCGCACATACTAGGTGTTGGCAAACCATTACGACGCGCCATCGAACAAGGCATTTTGCACTCCATGGTATTATGGGGGCCGCCAGGCACTGGTAAAACCACCCTGGCGCAA
>DAIDIB010000017.1 GCA_027459575.1 Gammaproteobacteria bacterium
CTAAGACGATTGAAGGTGCTGGCTCTAGAGTAAGGTTTGAACTGAATGGGGTTATCGGTACTTTTCATAGACCTCATCCTCAAAAAGAAGCTAAACCTTATCAGGTTCGTGATGCGCGATCATTTCTTGAAAAAGCGGGGGTATCACCATGAATACTATGAGTTATAAAGGCTATGCGGCACGAATAGAGTATAGTGATGAAGATGACTGCTTTGTAGGCCATATAGCGGGAATTAACGATGTAGTTGGCTTCCATGGCGAATCTGTATCTGAATTACATGCAGCTTTTGAGGAGGCAGTAGATGATTACCTTGATGCTTGCAAAAAAGCAGGGAGATCACCTCAAAAACCTTACTCAGGCCATATCATGTTACGTGTGCCGCCGGAGCTACATGCAAAAGTCGCCATGTTAGCTGAGGCGCATGGACAAAGCTTAAACTCTTGGGTTACTGAAGTTCTTGGCCAAGTAAATTGATTTTTAGATGGGTATTCTTACATATCGGGTGAGCTTATGTCCTATTTGAGCAGCCTTCTCGGCATGGGGTGTTATATAAAAGTAATATTAAAAAAGGATTAAAGAGAGATTAAGCCAAGCTTAATTCCCCGCCACCATCATCTCATTAATCAACACCGAGCCGGTGCGCACGTTGCCGCGAATGTCGACGTCATTGCCTACCTCGACAATGCCGCAATACATATCCTGCAGTTTGCTGGCGATGGTAATTTCGTGCACGGGGTATTGGATTTCGCCGTGTTCTACCCAATAGCCACTCGCGCCACGCGAGTAATCGCCGGTGACGATGTTGACGCCCTGCCCCATTAATTCTGTCACTAGCAAACCCGTGCCCATGGTTTTCAGCAATTCCTGAAAATTTTTCTGGCCAGGACGAATAATGAGATTGTGTACGCCACCACCATTGGCGGTGGTTTTCATGCCCAGCTTACGAGCTGAATACACGCCGAGCGCGTATTGCTGTAACACGCCATCTGCGACAAATACATTATTCCTCGTCAACACGCCATCACCATCGAATGGCGATGTGCCAACTGCCTTGGCCAAGTGCGGCTGCTCCTCGATATGAACAAAATCAGAAAATACTTTCTTGTCGATATGATCAAGCAAAAATGAAGCCTTACGATATAAATGACCGCCCGAAATCGCGGAAATAAAACTGCCAAAAATACCTCGCGCTTCTTCGGCGAAGAAAATCACCGGCACTTTGCGCGTCGATAATTTTTTCGCTCCCAGTCGTTTCACAGTGCGTTCCGCCGCGTGTCTTGCCACTAAGGAAACAGATTCCAGCAATGAAGGATCGCAAGCGGAGGTATAAGCATAATCGCGCTGCATATCATCGCCATCTTTGCCTACTAACACACATGAAATATTATGCGACGTATGCGGCATACTGCCGGCAAACCCAAGGCTATTTGCGTACAAACTCCACACTTGTGTCGTCGCGACATTCACTTCATCGACGCTCATGATGCGCTTATCGTAGCTCATCGCTTCCTGTTCGCATTTTTTCGCGAGTTCGATCGCTTGCTCAACACTAACATCCCAAGGCGCGCCCATATCAAGTTGCGGGTAATTAAACGCTAATTCATCTTTATCCGCCAAACCTGCGGCGGGATCCTCGTCGGTGAATCGCGCGATATGACATGCCGCTTCCACCGCGTCACGCACGGCTTGCGGACGGATATCCGATAAACTCGATGATCCTGTACGCTTGCCAAAATACACGGTAATGTCGATCGATTTATCCTGATTGTATTCGACGGTTTCAACATCCATGTTGCGGCCCACAATAGAAAAACCTTTGTTCGCCGCCACGCCTACTTCCGCCTGACTTGCTCCACGCTTGGCCGCTTCTTGCAAGATGAGTTGCGCGATTTCTTGCAAGTGTGCGGTATCAAATGGTAATTTCGCTACTGACTTCGTCATCGTGTGCCACCTACTGTTAATTCATCCACGCGCAAAGTTGGCTGGCCAACACCGACTGGCACACTTTGCCCATCCTTGCCGCACACACCTACGCCCGCGTCGAGTTTCAAATCATTGCCCACCATGGAAACTTTCATTAACACATCAGGACCATTGCCGATAAGTGTCGCGCCTTTTACTGGCGCGCCAATTTTGCCGTTTTCTATTAAATACGCTTCGCTGGCGGAGAAAACGAATTTGCCGGAGGTAATATCCACCTGACCCCCACCGAAATTCACCGCGTACAAACCTTTTTTCACCGAACGGATAATATCTTCTGGCGCGGATTCGCCTGGCAACATATAAGTATTCGTCATGCGTGGCAGCGGCAAGGAAGTATAGGATTCACGTCGACCATTTCCGGTTGATTGCACACCCATCAGACGCGCGTTACGTTTATCCATCATGTACTGTTTCAAGATGCCTTTTTCGATGAGCACGTTATATTGCGTAGGAATACCTTCATCATCCATATTAAGCGATCCGCGACGATTAGGCAGCGTGCCATCATCCACTACGGTACATAATTCACTCGCGACGCGTTGACCGATTCGACCACTGAACGCGGAAATACCTTTGCGATTAAAATCGCCTTCGAGACCATGTCCTACTGCTTCGTGCAACAATACACCTGGCCAGCCTGGGCCTAATACTACAGTCATGGTACCGGCAGGCGCATCGATGGCTTCCAGATTGACGAGCGCTTGTCGCAAAGCTTCGTCCGCGAATTGGAAAGCTAAATCATTATCTAAAAATGGCTGATAGTCATAGCGACCACCGCCACCAGCGTAACCTGTTTCGCGCCGACCATTGTGTTCAACGATCAGACTCACATTCATGCGCACTAATGGACGCACATCTGCAGCGAGATGACCATCGCTCGCCATCACTAAAACAGATTCGTATTCACCCGCCAAGCTAACGGTAACTTGCACGATGCGCGGATCTTTTTCGCGAATATAGCGATCGATGCGCTGCAATAAAGAAACTTTGTCCCGTTCACTGAGCGAATGTAAAGGATTCACAGGAGAGTAAAGCTTGTGACCGGGCAAACGATGCCAGGCTTTTACCTCTTTTTCACTACCCTGCTGGGTGATGCTACGCGCGGCGCGTGCCGCCTGTTCCAACGCTGGCATTTCAATATCATCCGCGTAAGCAAAACCGGTTTTCTCACCGCTGGTTGCCCGTACACCGACCCCACGGTCGATGTCGAAGCTACCGCCTTTGATGATGCCATCTTCCAGCACCCAGGATTCGGAATAAGAGGATTGGAAATAGAGATCGGCGTAATCGACATTGGGACCGGCTAGCTGGTGAAGGATGCGGTGTAACTGGCTATCGGTAAGGCCACCTGGGTCGAGCAGATCGTGTCGGACTTGGGTGATGAGATCGGTCATGGTTATTCACTATAGAGATAAGATAGGAAGATTATAGCGCGGTTAACGTAGCCCGGACACATTTTTTGTGTTGTTAAACGCGTAGCCCGGGTGCGTTTTTTGCACCCGGGAGCAGAGTTTGAACGAAGCACCACTCCCGGGTGCAAAAAACGCACCCGGGCTACAATTACTTATTTTTTCATAAGCCGTTTGTGCAACAAGTTAGTCACGCCATCCATCGCGAATGGAGGAGTTACAGTGATACCTACGAAATCACTAGATTGGTTGGTATAGAAGCAAATGTACATTTTTTCTTGCTGATCTTGATCATCAGAAGCGATTGGGCCCATGCCTTCGCCTAAGGTGGAAAGTTTTTGATTAACTGCTTCTAGCACGCCTTGTTGGCTTTGGGATTCAACCGGACCAGCCGCGAAAGTCCATTCGTTATTGGTGCCGAAGGTATTGTTTGGGGTAACACCGAACCATTGGCCTTGAGCTTGTTGATCTTGCATCGCAATTGTTACACCCACAGCTTGTAATTGCGCTACAGCGGGGCATGATTGTGGTTGACCTTGAGCCATTGCGCCTTGGCTTAACATAATTGCAACGGTAGCTGCTGCTAATTTAAGTTTCATATTGAAATCTCCGTATAGTTAATTAAATTTAAACACTCTCGTACTTTCTTACACGCCGCATACTGAGTGATTATCGATAACGTGTCAATAGTTGTTGGGCTTCGCAAAAACGCTCAGCCCAACGACCATAGACATAACAATTCAAATAGAATACGATAAATTGATAAGGAAAGGAGTCTGTCAAATGAGAATATCTCAAAGCCTGGCGATTGTTAGCATTTCGATATTTCTAAATGCCTGTGCTTCTTCGGGGCAATCCCCTACTCGGCTGTGTTCTAATTTCCTCAACCGACAAGACGTCATACCTACCACCAACAATGAGTATCCCGCAAAAAATCCACAGACCGTCGCGTTGTATCAGAATAATAATTCACCCCACGCGCCTTACCGCATTATTGCGATGGCTTCTGTCTCGCGCCACAATTTGCTAGGCATGAAACGCTCGGATGTAGAGATGCAGACCATGATGAAACAGCTGGCCGCCAACTTAGGCGGTGATGGTTTGATTAATATGAGTAATGACCCAGAAAATCTGAAAGCGCATGTAATAGCGTATCAGAAGATATTGATTTAGCTTAATAACAACGGGTTCTCCCCACGCAAGAAAATCTCGTGCTGTGGATACGGCGGTTTGATGCCGTGCTTGCCGAATTCATCCCAGATTTTCATTAGAATAGTCGAGGAGACAGACGTGCGAGATTTGACATGGCGTATATTCACGAAAAAACGAATCTCAAATACCATTTGTGAATCGCTCATTTCTTTGAGAAACACTTCAGGCACGGGTTCGGTCAGCACTTCGTTGTGCGTGGACAATACATTTTGAATAATGGTTTTCACTTCGTGCGGATTATCGTGTCGGTTAATCTGCACCGGCACCACGGTACGCACGATATTATCTTTAGCCGTCCAGTTGGTGAATGATTTGTTAAATACTTCTGTGTTTGGCACCACCAGCTCCATATGATCCCAAGTACGAATGGTGACAGCGCGACTGCCTACCGCTGTCACTTCACCCTCAAAGTCGCTGATATTAACAATGTCGCCTACTCGCAGCGGTCGTTCCAGCAAAATCAAGAATCCGCACGCGAAGTTGTTGAACAAATCGCGCAGACCCAAACCGACACCGAACGCGAACATACTAAGCACGAAGCCAAGTGTCTGTAAATCAATACCCAGCACGCGCAAGGCGATAAAGAGGCCGAGAATAGCCACGCTATACTGACATAAAATAGCGATACTATTGCGCACACCCATATCTTTGGTGCGTGAAGCTAACAGACGATAAACAAATTCACGCGACCATTTTGCCGTCCAGTAAAAGACTGAAACCACCACGAACAATTCAATGATATTAAGCGGCGTAATGGTGGTTTTAAGCACGTGCGCCAATTCATAATGCAGCAGACGGGTTAAACGCTCGACAATGGGCGATTGCTTGTCCCAGCCAAAGAAAATAAACAACGTCGCCCACGCGCTTAAAAACAAGGTGATTTGCAGCAGTTTATCGATAGGCTTTAAAAATGCCTCCGTCCATAACCAGCCATTGTTCACATACTGAATCATCAAGCGCGATACTTGCTCCATGCCATCGCTTAACAAGCCACGCACAAACAAATAGCCAATCAACACCAGCAAAAAGACACCCTCATACCACGATACCGTTTTGATCAAATTAACATAGCCAATCATCCCGATAATCGAGTTACCAAACATCAATAAAGGAATCAAAATGCAAATCAGGCTGACGCTCTTTTGCAGGTAAGGATGTTGCGACTCCATGTGCGTTAAAATCAGCTTGGGAATAACATCCCATGAACGCAGCAGTAATAACGAGACAATCATCACTAAAAGTAAAAACAGCCAGTCGCACAATGATTTGATCGCATAGATCAATGGCAATTGATTGACAAACACGGTGAACGCGGTAATCACGCCGCCAATTAAAATTATCCAGCGTAAACGCATATACAAACGCATATCGTGTCCCGTTGTATCATGTGTCGTTTCAACCAGACACAGACGCGCGACGGTTTTAATACCCTTGATGCCCAGCCACACACAGGCAAGATAAATAACCAGCATAAAATGCTGCAACGGCACACCGAAATAATACAACACCGCCAAGGCATTGGCGATCACGAGCAAGTCCATATAATTGCGCCTTAACCACTGCAGACATAGCCAGCGCATATCGATTTTATTGTGCCACACCATCGGTCGCTCAATAATAAGCACGAGCAATTTATGCAAGAAACTGAACGCGAACAGCATGAGTGTTTCTAATAACAAGAAGATTGACCAGTTGGCAATACTGGCTGCTTGCAATCCTTTGAACAAATTAACGGTGAGGCTTTTCGTGACCTGGTAAGCGAGCGTTGGGATCAGCAGCGCTTCTTTGCCCATGTCAATCATCATCTTGGGGCTAAAACTGAAAAAGCCCTGACGCGCGGCCAGCTCGGTCTGGATCGCCGAATCCAGTACAAAGCGCAGATCGGCAATATTTTTATTCGCGTTGATGATCGTGTCATCCATTGCGGTATAAGTTGACTTCATTGACGCCAAACGACCAAGATAATTATTCATGTCATCGCTACGATTCTTGCGTTGCGATAAATAATTGATGTGTCGTTCAAGCACGTGTATACGTGAATTGATGACCTTGTCCAGTCGCGTCATCTGCTTATTGATGTTTTGTACCTGATTGCCCATTTCATTCAGCAGACTAATGGAGTTACCGCCACGCGATACGGCGACTTTAATTTGCTGCGCCTGATCCTTATAACGCGCCAGCAATGACTGGAAATAGGCGAAATTGGCGTTTTCATTGCTATAGAAAATATCCCGCTCCAACGCGGAGTATTTTTCTTTAGCCTGTTCAGGGTCAACCTTGGCAAGTTGCGCGTAAAGCACATTCAACTGTTGCAGCCATTTGTTTTGTTGCTGCTGGTACCCCAGCTCATCGCGCATCTGCTGTTGTCGCATGAAAAGCAAATTACGCGATTTAAGAATAGTTTTAATACGATCGTACTTATCTTTTTTTAGGGCCAGCGCGCTGCTTGCCACCGCTTGCAATTCACGCAGGTATTTGGCGCGCGTTTTCTCAACCGCCAACAACCCTTGCTGATAATTCAAATCAGCGCGCAGCTCACCCACGTTCGCCAATTCATTGCGTGCGATTTTCATGCCAAAAATATTGAACACATTTAACTGGCCTTCGATTTCCTGAATATTTTTTTCCAGCCAGTTAATGGTTTGTTCCGAATCAGACAACTCCATGGTAATGCTATCGAGGTTTGATTTGCTGACAGAAATATCAAGTGACGATTTATCCAGCAAATTTTTACTGGCTTTTTGTAGAGTTAAGTTAGCCACGTCGCTATCATGCGTTTTTTGCAGTTCAGTTAATTCCTGTTGGCTCTGCTGCAGACGATTTTGCAGCAAACCAATCTGTTGCAGAACAATGTTGACTCGATCATTGCTGGCATCGATCTCATCGGCAAAAGAAACCGACGGCGCCGCAATGAAAAAAACCGCCGCGAGGAAGGCAAGCAATACTGTTTTAATTTGTGACGGCATGCGCATAAGTAGCCACCCTGTCTTTAAGCATCAACAAAATTAACAAACCCGGAAAGGATAAACCGAAAGCAAACACATAAAACTGCACCCAGCCCATTTCTTTAACCATCAATCCCGCAACGGGGCCCAGGAACACGCGACCCAGCGAGGCGACAGCGGACAATAACGCGTATTGTCCTGCTGTGTATCGTTTATTACACAAAGACATTAAAAACGCCATAAACGCGGCTGTACTCAAGCCACTGCAAAAATTTTCAATGAAGATCGTCGCCGCCATCAGTGAAAATACTTTGCCGGCCATCGCGAGCCAGACGAACATCAAATTGGAAAAAGCCTGCGCGAGTCCGAAAAGCATTAATGCGCGGTAAATATTCCAGCGCGTCAAAAGCATACCGCCAATAAACGCGCCAGAAATAGTGGCGAAAAAGCTTACTAATTTATACGCCACGCCTACTTCGGTAAGCGAGAAACCCAATCCATGCAATAGAAAATTAGTGATAAGTGACAACGCCAGCGCATCGCCAATTTTGTATAAAATCACAAACAGTAATAACACTATTAAATTATCGCGCTTCAATAAATCCGCGAACGACGACTTGATCATGCTAAACAAATGTGTATTCGCCGCGGTGGATGCGCCTGACTCGCGTGGCGCGAAGTACGTTGCCACTACCGACAATAACATTAACCCACTCATTAGCTGGTATGTAGTATGCCAGCCTATATAATCCGCCAACACCAAACCCAAGCCACCTGACAGCAACACTGCGAGCCTATAAGTGCCGATGTAGTACGCCGAACCCAGACCACGCTCATTCGTTTCCAAAATATCGGTACGATAAGCATCTATGGCACAATCCTGCGTCGCGGAAAAAAACGCGATGAACAATGCCAACGCACCCATTAACCCCGCTTCCTGTCCCGGCTGCATTTGTGAAATCACAAACAACAACACCGCCAGCACCAACTGTGACATCATGACCCAGCTACGTCGCCCAAACCGTCCGAAACCCGGGTAATCCATCAGCGGCGCCCACAAGAACTTCAGCGTATAAGGGATGCCCACCAAGGTCAGCGCCCCAACCGTCACGACGTTAATATTGGCCTGCGTATACCACGCCTGCAGCGTCGACCCTACCAGGGAAAAAGGCAAACCCGCCGCAAAACCCATCAACAGTACGGCGACGAGTTGTTGATTAATCAATATTTTTTTTATTGCTTCAGACATGATGTTCTCAATCGAAGAACCGAAGTAATGGTTGAAATTTTATCATTATTAAGTCTTCCGCACCACCCCACCCCAGACAAAAAAAACCCACTTAAGGGGGGATTTTCACGTTAAATTACTTGGAAAAGATAGAGGTATTGATGAATAATACACCTAGAAAA
Organism: Gammaproteobacteria bacterium; assembly: GCA_027459575.1. GTDB lineage: Bacteria > Pseudomonadota > Gammaproteobacteria > DSM-16500 > DSM-16500 > Aquicella. The sequence goes on from DAIDIB010000017.1 coordinate 8,961, forward strand.
TGTTTAGGTTTTTATACCCCTGCTGAGATCATAAAACAGCACTATAAAAGCGTTTGACGCACTTCACTGTAGAACCCAGGCATACAGCCCCCGATAAATCTTTGTTTTTATAGAAATTAAGTTGTCATTTATTTTCACGTATATATTACTATTATAGCAAAAAATCAGGTGCGGCACGTTAATTATTATTACCCCCGGAAGCACATTGCGCCGTGATGACTTTTATTTGCTCCTCAATCGCATCCACTTTTTGCGCTGAATCGGTTTTGCTAAAGAAGCGGAATTGACCGGTCTCTACATATCTCCAGCATCCCTGAAAAATTCTTACAAAAAACAACGCGAGATCAGCAAAAATGTAATTACAGTCCCGGTGCTCCTCGAGTACTTGCCGATCATCACTGATTGCTTTTTGTGATTGCTTATTGAAGACAATTATATCAATATCACCCATAAAGAAGCTATCAGCGCTCGATTTTAAGTTGTCATAAATCCTTTGCGCAGCCTTATATGCTTTTTCGTAATTTTGAGCATCCTCATCTTCACCAAATTTATTAGCATCACGCCATTTCAAATACAGCTTATCGCGTTTTGTGATTAACTCGCCAAGCATGGCGTAATAATCTTTCTTTGCTTTTTCGCTATTAAGCGCTACCGGTTTTTGAGCTGGAACTGGAGCTAGAGTTGGCGTTGGAGCTGGAGCTCGTTTTGGAGCGACAACAAAATGCGCGGGAATCAAGCCTTCTTTATGCAGATCTTCGGCAGTAGTGTAATTGGCTTCGTGCGTGAGTTGTTTTTCGGGAATTAATTGCCACATATGCCGGTCGCGAAACGCCAAACGAACTTTACCTTTGACAGGCGGACGAATATCTTCTTCATAGTGACCTGCTGGCTGTTGTCCTATATATCGATGCAAACGCAAGGTAACATTAGCAGGAAGGAGCTTATTATTCGCACTCATTGTCTTATAAAGATGATCCAGAATATCTGTTCTATCATCATAAAAATCTATTACAATTTCAGCATCTCGATTAAGCGCTGCGACACGATGCACGTGCGCATAGATGAGCGTCACTTTTTCGTCGTCAGATACTACCCTTGCATGGTCTACAGACCACGAGCGAGTTCGATGCTCTTTTATAATAGCCTTGTAACTTTCACCCGCTGCTTTGTTCTTGCCGTAAATGTCAGCTAGCAAAAAAGGATCCAGTACCACATCACAATCAAGCTGACTTGCAAACCAGGACTGTAATATAGGAGGCGTTGCTGTAGATGAGCCATTTTTATTAACACTATGTGCGAAATTATCTAGATGGTTAGATTGTCTGGTTGAACCTTGCGCCACGATAATCCGGTAATATTTTTCAGCCTGAATACGTTGTTTCAGGCTTTCTAAAAAAGCGTTATTTTCACCTAATATCCATTTATGTGGGTTTTCCAGATGATCCTGGGATCGATTGAAGGCTCTATTCAAACAGCCATCAAAATCAAATAAATTAAGATTAATTCTTCTTTGCATATAACTCTCTAACCCGTCTCATTTTTTTAGTAGGGTAATTGTTGCATAGGAAGATTAAGGAAGTATTAAAACTGACCACAAGGCCGGGCGCTCGATCCTTTAAAAAACGGTTCTTGCATGCCACATTATATATACTAGAATAGCCCCCTGAGTAACGACAAAACAGGATTTTAAATGACCATCAGCGTATTTGATCTATTTTCCATTGGCATAGGCCCCTCCAGCTCACACACAGTTGGTCCAATGAAAGCAGCCAATAGTTTTGCGAAAGAAATTAAGTTACAGGGCCACCTACCACAAACAGCGCACATCAAAGTCGAGCTATTCGGTTCGCTCGCATTTACCGGCAAAGGTCATGGCACAGACAGTGCGATTTTGCTGGGTCTTGAAGATGCGATGCCAGACACGGTTGATCCCGATGGCATTAAACCGCGCGCGCAGGAAATTATTAGCAGTCATAAATTAAAATTACAGGGCACACATGAGATAACTTTTAATTATAACGATGACATGGTGTTTAATTTTAAGGATTTATTACCGGCGCATACGAATGGGATGCGGTTTACGGCGTATGATAAAAATAGCAATGAGTTGTTGAGTAAAATTTATTATTCTATTGGTGGTGGGTTTATTATTGAGGAAAAAGAAGAGAACGAGTCCAGCACCGCTCCCCGGATGCAAAAAACGCATCCGGGCCACTTGTTGCCCTACCCATTCACACGCGCAGATGCCTTATTAAACTTATGTGAAAAAAATCAGTTAAGCATTCCTGAACTCATGATGGCTAATGAACTCACCTGGCGCACGGAAGAAGAAATAAAAACTGGCCTGCTGCGCATCGCGGATATTATGCGTGAATGCATAGACAAAGGCTGCGCGACAGATGGTATTTTACCAGGCGGTCTAAACGTAAAACGCCGCGCGTATAATCTACATAAAAAATTAATCGCTAAAGGCCGGCCCACTTCCAAAGATCAAACTGATAGTATGGAATGGCTCAATCTTTACGCCATTGCTGTGAATGAAGAAAACGCGGCGGGTGGACGTGTGGTGACAGCGCCAACCAATGGCGCGGCGGGCGTTATTCCTGCAGTACTGCATTATTACCTCACCTTTTACCCACAAGCCAAACGCGAAGATGCGATCACTTTTCTGCTGACCGCAGGCGCTATTGGCATTCTCTACAAGCACGGCGCTTCCATTTCTGGCGCGGAAGTAGGTTGTCAGGGCGAAGTTGGCTCAGCTTGCTCAATGGCGGCCGGCGCGTTCACTGCTGTATTAGGCGGTACAACCAAACAAATTGAAAACGCCGCGGAAATCGCGATGGAACATCATCTAGGTCTCACTTGCGATCCTATCAATGGTCTGGTGCAAATCCCCTGCATTGAACGCAACGCGATGGGTTCAGTCAAGGCTGTCAATGCCGCGCGACTGGCGCTACTAGGCGATGGCGAACATTTTGTTTCTCTCGATAAAGTGATTGCCACGATGAAACAAACTGGCAAAGACATGATGACGATTTACAAAGAGACTTCACTCGGTGGTTTGGCGGCAAACTTGCCAGAGTGTTGATGTGTAGCCCGGATGAGTGCTTTTCTCATCCGGGAAGCGATGCTTCGTTAAATACTGCTTCCCGGATGAGAAAAACATTCATCCGGGCTACATTTTGTAAGTATCCACACTCTCTTTCAAACGCATCGAAATATTCGACAAGTTGGCGATGACTTCCGTTGTCTGCTTAACACCTTCAGACAACGACGAAGTTACCTGATTAATTTCATTCATGCCCGCAGTGATTTGCTCGATGCCCACTCCTTCTTGTGATATCGCGGCTTCTATTTGCTGGCTGGCAATGGTTGCATCATGAATCACATCGTTTAGACTACGGATAATTTCGCCTGCTTGTTCAACCAGCTTCATACCTTGATCCACTTCTTTTGTGCCCTGCTCAGTCACCATCACCGCCTTTTCCGTGCTGCGCTTGATGTCTTCCAAAATCTGCTGCACCTGTGCCGTTGATTGCTCAGATTGCTCCGCAAGATTTTTTACTTCCGCGGCAACGACCGCAAAGCCCTTACCTGATTCACCTGCTTTAGCCGCTTCAATCGACGCGTTTAACGCCAGCATTTTAGATTGTTGCGCAAGATTGGTTACCACTGAAGTAATCTCTCCAACCATCTGCGTCTGCTTGCTCAAATCCAGAATATTTTGCGCAATGACCTGCACCTTATCACGCACCGCCTTCATACCCATCACACTTTCTTCCACCGAACTAAGCCCAAGATGGCCTTTTTCCTGTGTCTTTTTCGCGGCCTTGCCCAAGGCACGCGCCTTATCCACTGTCTGCGTCGTGCTTTTTTCAATCTCGCCTAATGAAGCCGTAATCTGGTTAATGGAAGCTGCCTGTTGCGTGGCACCCGCGGATTGCACATCAACGGATTGTTTCACCTCCGCCAGCGTGACCAACACATTATCCAGCAACTCTTTTGTTTCTTTTGCTTTAACTTGCAGCGTTTCCTCACCATCGCGAATAGATTTTTGCATTTGATCCAGCGCGCCAATCAAAACGCCAGTCTCATCATTTGAGAAAGCGATTAATTTGGCATGCCTTTCACCGCCGGCAATATCTTTTGCGGCGTTAATTGCCTCATTTAGCGGACCAGTAATTTTATTAGCGGTAAAGATCACAATTGAAAATGAGACAACTAGAGAAAATACCAGCATGATAATGACGTAGTTTTGTAAAGCGTAGTTTTTATTTACCAGACTTGAAATACCCTTCGTCAAAAGAGTCGCCTGCAGATCGGTAAATCCAGCCGTCACTTGAGTGGTGTCAGGGTTCGCATTATTCACTAAAGTGGCAATCGTTATGGATTGCGGCTCAACTTTCTCCTTCCAGAATTTTTTAAGCTCATCCATCGTGACATTTGGCTGCTTGGTAATATTTTCAACTTCCGATTCCAACTCAGCATATTTATCAATAGCACCCTTAAGATTGTTCCATTTTTCTAATTCAATATCCGAGAACGTATCTTTTCTTGTGACATCAATTTGCTGTTCCAGCGTTTTAACTCTACCTAAAGTAGCGTCAAACTGTGTCTTATAAACATCATCACGCGTTAACAGCCAACTTAAATACGTTTTGCTGAGCTCATCAACAGCGGATATTAAATCTGAAGAATAACCCTCGATAGGTATATAGACCGAAACCATATCCTCTGAGTATTGCCTGGTCTGGTATAAATTAAAAAACACTAATCCCAGCATAATAGAAAATAAACCGAGAATAACGGCAAAGCCAGTAAGTAATTTGCCTTTGATAGACAATCCATGGCGTTGAGTTGGCAGAGATTCTGATCCCTTCATGGCTGATCTCCTGTTATATGATTATTTTATCATAAGAGGGGGGGGGCAAGGATTCAGCGATTTAAGCTATTGAAAAAACTGAGCAGTCATCCCCGCGAAAGCGGGGATCCCCATGGAGGTCGCCGCTTTCGCGGGGATGACAATTACTCCTTCCGCCGCTGTTTTCGCACTTTACGCAATTGCCACAGCGTCATCAACGGCCCCGAAGCGAGATAAACCAGAAAAATGGTAAACAGTGTTTCTGGCGGTTCGAGCGCTATACCTGCAATAATGAAAACAGCAAGTACCACCGTCATAAACGGCACTCTGCCTTTGAAATCCACTGACTTAAAACTGGAATAACGAATAGTACTTACCATCAAAATAGCAACGATTAAGGTTAACAAGGCTGCGGGAGCAGCAATGATAAAAGGATCTTCAAGATAATTTGAACCCGTCCACACCATACCCGCGATCACCCCCGCGGCGGAAGTGCAGGAAAATCCCTGAAAATAATCTTTATCTGTCACCTGCGTGTTAAAACGCGCAAGTCTGAGCGCTGTGCCAGCGGCATAAAGAAATGCCGCAAGCCAGCCGAGTTTCCCCAAAGAATGAAGCGACCAACTGTAAACAACCAATGCAGGCGCGATACCAAACGCCGCCATATCCGACATACTGTCGTACTGCGCGCCAAAGGCGCTTTGTGTATTGGTAAGACGGGCGATACGCCCATCCAGACCATCCGCGACCATGGCGATAAAGATGGCGATGGCTGCAGTCTCAAACAACTGATTCATCGCCGCCACAATGGCATAAAAGCCAGCGAATAGCGCTAATGTAGTCATTAAATTCGGCAACAGATAAATGCCGCGCTGTGGTTTATCTAATTCTTCATCAGTCATACTTATTCGCTCTAATTGCCGTCCCGGCGAAAGCCAAGATCCAGTGCAGCTTTCTCCTGGATCCCGGTTTTCGCCGTGACGACGGTTAATCACTTCCAAATCCCGCAAGTCCGCGTTCTAGCTCAATATCGAGTGGAGCCTCTACTGTAATACGCTGATTAAGAGAAGGCAAAGTAAAATCAATAGACCGCGCATGCAAAAACATACGTTTCAAACCCCGTTGACGTGCTAGCTTATTGAATTCCGCATCGCCATAACGATCATCACCCGCGATAGGATGCTGCTGATGCGCCGCATGTACACGAATCTGATGCGTGCGCCCGGTCAACAACCGCGCTTCGACTAAACTCGCATCCTCAAACTCTTTAATGACCTTAAAAATGGTCTGCGATTCCTTACCCGCACGATTCACTTCCACCACATGTTTGCCACCATCACGGTAATCTTTATGCAGCGGCAAATCGACATGCAATTCCGAACGCTTCCAGTGACCTTTAGTCAACGCCCAATAAACTTTAGTCATCTTGCCCTCACGCAAAAGCGTGTGCAATTCCCGCAATATGCGCTTCTTTTTTGCCAACACTAAACAGCCCGACGTTTCAGAATCCAGACGATGCGCCAATTCCAAATTAGGCAGCTTGGGGTACATATGCTTAAGCGCCTCAATCACTCCCACTCGCACTGTACTCCCCGCATGCACCGACATCCCCGAAGGTTTATTGATAATCAGCAAGTGCTCATCCTCGAACAAAATTCGATCAGCCAGCAGCGACTCAGTTTGACGACTAGGCGCCGCCTGCACTCCCTTTTCCGGCAAATGCACCGGAGGCAGACGCACACTATCCCCTGCCTGCAAACGATAAGAAGGCTCAGCCCGCTTTTTGTTGACCCTGACCTCCCCTTTGCGCAATAGTCTATAGACCCGCGTGCGCGGCATACCTTTCATCTTATTGATCAAGAAATTATCAACTCGCTGGCCATCATCTTCTTCAGAAACAACAACGTAGCTAACTTTTGTTTTCAGCATTTGGATCACTTTTAATTGATATAGAAGCAACTTATTGGTAATATGCGAAACTATACCCTTTATCTATATAATGATGAAGACTGAATTTATTAAACAAAGTGCTTTTTGCAGGGATGAAGATTTGTCACTGAGGCTGGCCCCGCGCGACTTATGCGCCTATTGTGCCCACACGCTCTCCATTGATGCGCCGCCCATCTTACTGCAAAGCACCCAATAAGTGGATGATATAACAATATGGCTAGAATGCTTATTAACGCAACCCACAAAGATCAGGAGTTGCGGATTGTACTTGCAACAGGACAATACCTTAGTGATCTCATTATCGAATCAGCGACACGCGAACAAAAATTAGCGAACATTTATAAAGGCAAAGTCACCCGTATCGAACCCAGCCTTGAAGCCGCCTTCGTGGATTACGGCGAAGAACGACATGGCTTTTTGCCACTTAAGGAAATCGCGCGCTCCTGCTTCCGCGCCAGCTACCAGGATGCTGGCAAGCGCCCTTCCATCAGCGAAGTCATCGAGGAAGGACAAGAAGTTATCGTACAGGTTGAAAAAGAAGAACGTGGCAATAAAGGCGCGGCGCTCACCACTTTCATCACTCTGCCAGGCTGCTATCTGGTACTCATGCCCAATAATCCACGCGCGGGCGGCGTATCCCGCCGTATCGAAGGCGATGAGCGTGATGAATTGCAAAGCGTCCTTGGCTCGCTACAAGTGCCAGAAGGCATGGGTTTAATCGTCCGTACCGCGGGCGGTGGCCGCAGCCACGAAGAACTGCAATGGGATTTGGAAATCCTGCTGCGCCTCTGGAACACCATTCAGACAACCGCCAATGAACGTCCCGCATCCTTCCTTATTTACCAGGAAGGCAATGCTGTTATACGCGCACTCAGAGATTATCTGCGCAAAGAAGTCGATGAAATTATCATTGACCACCCTGAAGTCTATGAAGACGTGGTTAATTACCTCAAACTGATCCGTCCTGACTTTGTTAGCCGCGTTAAGCTTTATAAAGACGACACGCCGTTATTTACCCGCTTCCAGATTGAAAGCCAGATTGAATCCGCCTTCCAGCGCGAAGTGCGCCTACCATCCGGTGGCTCGATCATTATCGATCATACTGAAGCGATGGTTTCCATTGATATTAACTCCGCCAAATCAACCAAGGGCGTAGACATCGAAGAAACCGCTTTGATGACCAACCTTGAAGCGGCACAGGAAATTGCTCGTCAATTGCGTCTGCGCGATATTGGCGGCCTGATCGTCATCGACTTTATCGACATGATTCCTATTCGCAACCAGCGTGAAGTGGAAGAACGCCTGCGTAAATCGCTTTCTGTGGATCGCGCGCGCGTACAAGTGGGACGCATCTCGCGATTTGGCCTGCTGGAGATGTCGCGTCAACGTTTACGTCCTTCACTGGGTGAATCCAGCCGTATTCCATGCCCACGTTGTTTAGGACAAGGCACCATTCGCGGTATTGAGTCACAGGGTCTTTCCATTATGCGTCTCATCGAAGAAGAAGCATTAAAAGATAACACCGCGGAAGTACATGCTATTTTGCCAGTCGAAATTGCCGCCTATCTGCTAAACGAAAAGCGTCAATCCATTATTGATATTGAAAAACGCCAGGACGTGACTGTTATTATCGTGCCTAGCTCGCACATGCTGACACCGCAATATGATGTGCAACGCATACGTATCTCGGAAGTGGCGGAACGCGAAGAAAAACCAACCAGCTATAAGATGGCGCACAAACATCAGGAAGCCTCTGCGACTACCACCTCATCACAGCCACAACGTTATCAACGTGAGCAAGCGTCTCTTAAACACGCAGCGCCTGTCGAAACCCCTGTTGTTACTACGCCACCCGCTCCTATCTCAAGTCCATATACCGGCATGAACACGGATGCCAAAGGACAACCTGGTCTAATAAGAAAATTATTTAACTTCCTGTTCGAGAAAAAAGAACAACAAGCTGAAGTTGCCACTAGCACACCACACCATGCACACAGACAGCATCGTGCGCACGATGGTGGACAACACCGTCATGGATCCATGCGGCGCCGTGGTCAAAATGGGCGTTATAACAATCAACGTGGTGGCGGCCGACGTCGTGGTGGCAGACACCAGAGTAGCGAGCAGCGTCCTGGTGAAAATCGTCAGGACACGCGCGACAATCGTGAACCGCGCGAGCCTAGAGAACACCGTGAACATCGTGAAAACCGCGAGCCTAGAGAACATCGTGAACACCACGAGCATCGTGAACATCATCATGCGCCACATGAGCAGCGCGAGCAGACTACCCCACGCGAACAAAATGCTGACAGTAATGTTGCGCAGTTCCCACAGCCACAAGTGATAGAGCTTCCACATGTACCGGCTACAGAAACCGTACATAAACCTATGCACATCACTACAACTGTAGTCGAAACAGAGATTGCTACCAGCACGGAAGAAACCAGAGAAAGAAAACCACGTCATCACTTTAATCCTCGTCGCCGTCACAAGCGTCGCCCCCAACATCATCGTCATGCGCATGCGCAGGATGAACATCAACGCCATGAGCAGGTGGGAGAGGATGTTTATAAGAGTGGTGGTGGCAGTGAGACGAAGAGCGACGAGTAAATATTGTCATCCCCGCGAAAGGGGGGACCTCCCAGAAGAACCCCGCTTTCGCGGGGATGACACTTGCAATTTTCTATAAAATAAAATTATAGTAGCTCACTGGCAACACGGAGAGGGCTACTATGGATGAGTTAATCAAGCTTTTAACTATTTTTCGTGAATTAGAAATTTTTAACGTCACCTCTACCAATGACAAACAAATGCCAGGGTATTATCTTTTTAAACTCTTCCCTTTCAAAGCTGGCGCAGAATTTGACAAAAAGCTTCATGATCAGATTTGCCAACACATGCCTGCCGATCTTTCTTGCAATAAATCCAAATTGGCGATCAAATTTTCCGCATGCCCTGGCGATCAAGATAAACTGGTGGATGCGTTTGCTAAAATATTAAGAAAGCAGATGAATGACGATATTTACTTTTATTATCTTTTAGGATCATATAAACCCGAACAACCTTTCACAAGAATTCTAAACGAATGTCTAAAAGAAGACGAAAGAAGAGCAGCCACTGAAAAACAAGCCGTAACTCAAGTGCTGCAGCATTTAGCTCCAGCCGTACCAGCCGTCGTTCCAATTCAACAAGTCCCAGCGCCTGTCATTGTCGCTGAAGCTAAAATTCAAGAAACATTGCCACTTTTGGCCCACAAAGAACCAGAAGAACCTGTACAAGAAGTACAAGCTTTATTTTTCTGGAGCAATACAAAAGGTACAGTAATAGGGCAACCTCCCTCACCCACGCCACAAGATCGATTAAACATGCGCTTGCAACACGACCTTGTCAATATTGTGAGATTAATGGATACCTCAACCACACCACCCAAAATAAGACATTTTCTGGATTTTTATGGCGGCCTTTCAAATCTCGCGCAAAAAACAAAAAATTATCTAAACCCAATCATGGGCGATGCAGACGCGGCTATCAATATCAAAGAAAAACTTAGGCTTTATTCAAAACTTGTGGACCGTCATTATAATTCTGAGGAACTCGAAGATATCATGCAATTAGTCACATCACGATTACTACACGTGCAACAAAACCACCTAAAAGACTCGCACGTGGAAGAAATTACTTTCTTAACCAGCGCTGAAAAGAGAACAAGAGAATTACGCGAAAACCTGAAACAACGAGAGACTATTCAGTCGACGGGATACGACGCGCCTTCGTTTCTAGCATCACTGGGATATCGTTCATAACAGGAAATGCCAGACGATCGAAACGGCAAATAAGCTCTTGATGGGCCTGATCATAGATCAGCTCCCCTTTGCAAACGGGACATGCTAAAATTTCAAGTAAATTTTTATCCATAGGACAAATAGTATCATTAATCTCAATCACATTCACCCATCCTGGCAACCCTGTTTGCAACGTGGCCTCGCCACCATGGACAATAATTATCTCGCGCAATTAAACCAATCTTCCGCTTGGTTACCCGGGCCTGAAAAAATTTTTAACGCTTTCTCACTTCCTTTAGAGAAGGTTAATTACGTATTGTTTGGCGAATCCCCCTACCCACGCGCCGCTTCCGCGAATGGCTATGCCTTTTGGGATGCCGCTGTTGATGGGTTGTGGTCAGATACGGGTTTAAGCAAGCAAGTTAATCGTGCTACATCGTTGCGGAATATTATCAAGATGCTGTTAGTTGCCGACAACAAACTCGACCCACAACAAAGCTCTCAAGAAGCTATCGCCAAGCTTGATAAATTGAAAATGATACAAACTAATAATGAGCTATTTAATAATTTACTGAATCATGGCTTTTTATTGCTAAACGCTACCCCGGTATTACACGATAAGCCGCAAAAAGACGCCCGTGCGTGGCTGCCCTTCATGGGTGAATTGCTGAATTGTTTATTGGAGCAGAGGCCAAAAGTGAAATTTATTCTACTCGGTAAAATCGCGAATACCATTGATGAGCTTATTCCCGAACATAAGCAATATAATTTATATGCGGAACATCCTTATAACCTTTCATTCATAACAAACACAGCAGTATTAGATTTTTTCAGACCATTACATCTACTAAATAGCTGCACTTGAACGGCGGACCGGGAGGCTCTGTTCTTTTTTCGCAGCGACAGCGAGAAAAAAAAAAGACCTACCGGGCCGTGGTTACCGTATCACCGATGAAGTTGATTAGGCATCTGACATTGCTCCCCGGATGAGAAAAGCACTCATCCGGGCTACATCCGTGGCTACCGAAACATCTGGCTATTTAATGGCTTGACATGCTAATAATTGTTCTAAAAAAAGACATATATATCAACATAATTTGCCAGAGTCTCTTAAAAAAGATAAAGTTATAGTAACAAGATAATAATATTAGATTTAATCTGAGGGGAGATTTATGCGCATATTACTCGTCGAAGATGATGAGTTGCTAGGTGAAGGTACACGTAAAGGCCTCATTCAAGATGGATACACCGTCGACTGGGTAAAAGATGGCGCCCTCGCCGACCAAGCCCTCAAAACCGAAAAATTTGATCTCGTCGTCCTCGACCTCGGACTACCCAAAATGCCCGGCATCTCCGTACTGCAATTCATGCGTGACCGTGGCGACAGCACACCTGTTCTCATCTTAACTGCAAGAGAATCGATAGAAGAACGCGTCAAAGGCTTAGACACCGGCGCCGATGATTACCTCACCAAGCCTTTCGACCTCTACGAATTACTGGCACGACTACGCGCCTTACAACGACGCTTTGCCTCACGCGCAGCCCCCCTGCTCGTCCATGGCGACATTTCACTCGACCCAGCGTCGCATACCGTCAACTACAAAGGCGAGCCCATCAATTTATCACGTCGCGAATTCGCGCTGCTACATGTATTACTGGAAAATGCCGGCCGCGTGCTGTCACGCGAACATTTGACACAATCGTTATATGGCTGGGGTGAAGAAGTCGACAGTAACGCGCTTGAAGTGCACGTGCACAATCTCAGAAAGCGTTTTGGTCAAGATTTCATTCGTACGGTACGAGGTATTGGATACACTATTGAACGCAGCAAAGACAGTAAATGAGCGCGTGAATGATAAAATCTATACGTTACTTCCTGTTAATCAGTCTGCTGGTGAGCATTACGCTCGCCTCAGCGATTAATGGAATCGGTAACTATCTGCTGGACGAGCAAGTGGTCCAACCCTTTCTGGATAGCCAGCTAGTGCGAATTTCTTCGCTGATCGATGTGCTGTATCAATCCGCCACCATCCATCATGAACCCAATATGGAAATTAACAATTTATTGATCAATAACCAGGATACCAGCAGTGAGAAGTTTATCTTCCAGGTATGGGACCAATCCGGCAAACAAATATTAAGCTCACCCAATAAAATTCATATTTCACTGCATAATGTTCCTCTGGGTTTTAGCGATCAAATAATAGAAGACAATGACTGGCGCACCTACAGTTATTTTAACAAGCAATATAAAGTGAAAATTGTGGTGGCGGAATTATATAATCTGCGACGCGAACTGGCGGATGATATCGCCCATAGCAACGCCAATATTTTGCTGATCACCTACCCCGTTTTCGGTATTCTGGTATGGTTTATCATCAGTTTCGCCCTGCGTTCCATTACCCGCGTCACCAGCGAAATATCCAATCGCGCCTCCACCTTCCTCGAGCCAGTGCGCCTGACTGAAATTCCCATCGAAATTAAACCGCTGGTAGCCGAACTCAATCGCCTGTTTATTCGACTCAAATCGGCTTTTGAACGCAATAAACGCTTTGCCGCCGACGCCGCGCACGAGTTGAAAACACCGCTCGCCGCGCTTAAAACACACGTTCAGGTAGCGCTAAATAGCGATAATGAAGCCGATAAAGTGAAGGCTCTGGATAAAGTCATTGAGAGTGTGAATCGCAGTTCCCACGTGGTCACCCAGTTATTGACCTTGAGTCGCCTCGGCGATGAAGAAGGCCTGTCCGACATCAAGCCACTTAATTTGCATAAGCTAGCGCTGGAAATTATCGCCTATCTCGCCCCGCACGCGCTGGAAAAAAATATTGAGATTGAATTGGCGCCACCACCCGCCGATCCGACTGTGCTGGGCAATGATACCGCCCTTGGCATCTTGATAAGAAATATCGTCGATAACGCCATACGCTATACACCACCGGGCGGCTCGGTCAAAGTGGCGGTCATCGACGCCGATCAGAAGATTGTTTTCCGCGTAACCGATACCGGCCCCGGCATTCCACCCGAGCTTAGAGAGCGAGTTTTTGAACGCTTTTATCGTATCCTGGGCACAAAAGCATCAGGCAGCGGCCTGGGGCTAGCTATTGTGAGCCAGATCAGCGCTCTGCACCATGCAGATATCGCCATTTCCTCTCCGACAAACGGCACTGGATTGCAATTCGATGTAGCATTTCCCAGGCTACCCGCTTAAAATAAGCATTGATTTCTTTAGGATAGACCAGACACCATGTTAAAAAGTTTATTACCACGCCAGAATAGCTTTTTTCAGCTATTTCAGCAGGCCGCGGACAAGCTGTTACTTGCCTCAACCGAATTTTCTAACATGCTGCAACACCTGGATAACCAGCAACATTATGTCGACTTGATCGCAAGGCACGAAGAAGAAGCGGACGAAATCGCTTATACGAATTTTGAGTTGCTGCATAAAACATTTATCACACCCTTCGATCGCCACGACATTCACCAATTAACCAGCACACTCGACGATATCATCGACCTGATTAATCGCATCGCGCAGCGTTTTCCGTTTTATAATTTGAAAGCCGTGCCGCAAGAAGCCATTCAATTGTCGCAACTCAGCGCGGAAGCCACAGGCTATTTAAAACAATCGGTTTATCTGCTGCATTCCATGAGTAACGCACCGGAGATTTTTAAACTCTGCAATGAAATCGACAAGGTTGAAAGCAAAGCGCATAAAGTGGTATTGGCTGGCGAGAAAAAACTTTTCATGGATGAAGACGATTTCAAAACCTTTTTTAAGCTCAAAGAAATTTATTCGCACTGCAAACTCGTGATTAACCGCTGCCAGGATGTTGCCAACATTCTCAAAGGCATTATTCTCGAGTACTCCTGATGGATATCTCTTTTATACTGATTGTCACCACTATTGGTCTCGCGCTATTTTTCGATTTTTTAAATGGCTTTCACGATGCGGCGAATTCCATTGCGGCAATCGTTTCCACGCGAGTGCTAAAACCCCACTGGGCGGTGATATGGGCAGCATTTTTTAATTTCATCGCGTTTATATTTTTTGGCGTGCATGTGGCCACGACCATTGGCACAGGTTTAATTAGCCCAGACGTAATCAACACGCAAGTTATTTTCTCCGCGCTGTTAGGCGCTATTTTCTGGAATATCTTCACCTGGTACTATGGCTTGCCTTCGAGCTCTTCACACGCCTTGATTGGCGGCTTGCTAGGCGCTGGCATCGCGCACGCGGGAACCGCACCATTAAAATGGTATGGCATTTCTAAAGTGTTATTAGGTATCGTACTGTCGCCTTTGCTCGGCATGATAATGGGCATGTTCCTGATGTTGCTGATCGCGAGAATATTCTTTTATTCCACACCGCATCGGGTCGATGGTACTTTTAGAAAATTACAAATGCTCTCCTCCGCTTTTATCAGCATGAGCCATGGTAGCAACGACGCGCAAAAAACCATGGGTATCATCGCCATTTTGCTGTTTTCCGGGGGTTTGCTGGGCGACCATTTTTATATTCCAACGTGGGTGATTGTGTCCTGTAACTTCGTCATCGCGCTCGGCACCTGCTTTGGCGGCTGGCGCATCGTCAAAACCATGGGCATGAAAATTACCAAGCTCAAACCCATCAGCGGATTTTGTTCTGACACCGCGAGCGCGGTGACACTGGCACTCGCCACTTTACTCGGCGTGCCAGTTTCGACAACGCACACCATCACCGGCGCGATTGTTGGCGTGGGCTCACTGAATGGCTTTTCCGCCGTGCGCTGGGGTGTGGCCAAGAATATCGTGTGGGCGTGGGTGCTCACCATCCCCGCTTCTGGTTGTGTCGCGGCGATAGTGTGGGGTTTATATCAACTTATTGTGATAGGCTAGGCGCAGTAACGAGTTTTTCTTCCTGTTTTTCTTCATGGGTCTGTTCGCACTTTCGACCAGCATCAAGAATTTTATTTTTCAGCGCGAGACAGGTAGGTGAGTTGATCGCGTACGTCATTTTTTTTGCTTTCAACTGTTCTTCCAAAAACTTTTCTAAATCCATCATATTTGCATCGCTCAGCAAAAACTCTTGCATGGCTTTTGTTTGCTCCAAAACCTGTGTCCTCGAAAAACTGCCGCCCCCCCAACCGCCAAACTTATCAGTATATTCTGGAGCATCTTTACGTATTTCGCTGTAAGTGACATTCATAATATAAACTAATGCGCGTTTAGCCATGTCTGATCTTGGCCACTCAACAACCTTGGTAGCCAGGTCATACAAAGCCGGTAAAGCCTGTGTTGCCTGTTCTGACTTGTAATCACTATCAGCCTGATCCTTTTTCTGAGGCGTTTGACCATGCTTGGGAATAACGATACGACACAGCTCTTCGCGATCCATCGCATGTAAAAATTCGCTCCACTCGTTTTTAGGCACATAGGCATCAAAAAATTCAGCGAGTTCAGTCAGGTTGTGAACTTTTTTAGTCAGGGCGAGCATCAAGCGCTTCTCGCCTGTTTCTTTATGCACAGGTTTGAGACGTGTCGTGCTGATTTCATCGTCAGCGATAAACTTTATTAACGCAGCCCTTGATCGGTCGCAGTCGTCCAGGTCTTCTTGTTTTGGCCGAAATAAATTACGAATTTTTCCCGCATATTCCCATGCGGCATGTGAATGCTCAATGAGCACATCAGGATTCATTTCTTTTTTTGTGACAGGATGCAAAAATCGATTATTTTCGTCATGTCTTACAGCATCCAGACCTTCCACAATGCCAATCAGATAACCATCGTCAGTGATGACAAAATTATTGTAATGTTTAGTTTGGAATCCTTCAGGGATTTTCACTTTAGGTAGCAACAATTCCAACGCACTATACGGAAAAACAGTCGCTAAATCTTCCGCCAACGCTATGCAGGCTTTGATGGCCAGATGACTCCAATCGAGCGGCGTACCGATCAGCAGACGATTCCATTTTCTTAAAAAGCCCTCAAGCTCTCGGAGGTTTTTTGGCGTAGCGATAGCTTGAGAATCTCTAAACTGCGCGAGCAGCGCTGCCATCCCTTTTAGTATTACTCTGGATGCCACACGCTGACCAATACTCAGTCCGTTTATAACGGCAGGATTGCTGTCAAATTTATCCAAAATCGTCAGCGTTCTTTTAACCACATCCGCTTCGGTACGTAACATCTTTTTCTCCTTTAACGCCAGCTAAGCCAGCTCGTAGGTTGCACGTGCTCGCGATTTTCTGGTTTACTGGCAAATACTATCATTTTACATAATTCACCTAATTCGCCCTGCAGAACGGCGTCTTTTAAGGTGTATTCTTTTAACATTGAACTCGTCACTACTTCACCGAATCGATCTGAATTCAGATAGTTTTCAAACTCAGCCAAAGGTTTTCCTGATTCAAGGAATTTCAATATCTGGTGGATGCCTTTGCGTTTTGTTACGCTATCATAGCCCGTCCAGCTAGCAGAACTATGTTTATAACTTTCGTTGCGCGTACGGGTTAATTCATAATAATAATAACCCAGCGTCATTAAAACAGTACGCGCGTGATCTTCATGGCCTACATAATTCTCTCTATCATTTACTTTGCTTCTAAAATCAGTGCCATTCAAAATTAATTTTGAAAGTTTGGCAAGATTAAAATCAGCTAAGAAGTCTATGCGCTGATTAGCGGGCAGTTTGGACATCTCTGTTATCATGCTCGCCCAGTCATGTACTTTGGGTTGCAAATAGCGCTCGAACAGTTCTCTTAATTTAGCGCAGACTTGATCTGCCTCTGAGATATATGGATTAGCCCTGTTGGGTTGCTTGCTTAAATGGATGGAACGTTGCATGAGAAAATCATAAAACGGTTTAAGATTTTCTTTGGTAAGTGGTAGTTCTGAATCGGCGCCACCCCAGCAAAGTAATTTTAATCTTTCGATATCTAAATTGAGAGTTGACTCATTTTTAGACGTTTTTGCAAGAATGTCACTAAGATCAGCCACAAAGTCCCTTACGCGCATATAATCTTCCTTATTTTATGGGGTGTATCCTTTGAAGATACCCCTCAATGCTTAAGGTTTTCTTAAGTAATAGATAGAACGGAGCCGAGCGCAGGTCTGTTCTATTTCGTGTTCTTTCTATCTAACTCACGATAATATGCTAAACGCTCGGCGATTTTAGCCTCCAGTCCATAGTTAGAAGGATGATAAAACTTCGTGCCTTTTAATTCTGCGGGAAAATAATTTTCACCCGCGGCGTAGGCGTTGGGTTCATCGTGTGCGTAGCGATAATTTTTGCCGTAATCGAGTTCTTTCATTAATTTGGTGGGTGCGTTGCGGATGTGCAGGGGTACTTCGAGTGAACCATTCTCTTTGGCGGCACGCATGGCTTCGCCATAGGCCACATAGACTGAATTGCTTTTAGGTGCGCAGGCGAAGTAAACAATGGCTTGGGCGATGGCTAACTCTCCTTCGGGTGAACCCAGGCGCTCGTAGGTTGCACAGGCGTTTAAGGCGTATTCCAGCGCGCGTGGGTCCGCGAGACCAATATCTTCTACAGCCATGCGGATTACGCGACGACCAATGTAGAGTGGATCACAACCGCCATCGAGCATGCGGCAAAACCAGTAGAGCGCGGCGTCGGGTGAGGAGCCGCGCACGGATTTGTGTAATGCGGAAATTTGATCGTAGAAGGCTTCGCCTTGTTTATCGAATTTTCGTAGATTGACTTGTAGTACTTCGGTGAGTAATTCTTTGGTGACGAAATTTCGACTGTCATCCTTTCGAAGTCTGTCATCCCCGCGAAAGCGGGGATGACAGACAATGACATCGCCTAAAATTTCTAACAGATTTAACACTTGTCGCGCGTCGCCATCGGCTGCTTGCACCAGAATTTTTTTCAACTCAGCGGGAAAATCCAATGTTAACAGACCTAAACCACGCTCTTTATCTTGCAATGCTGTATTTAGCACTTGTAGCAAATCGTCTTCCGTTAATTGTTTTAACACGTAGACGCGCGCGCGTGATAATAACGCGTTATTGAGTTCAAACGAGGGATTTTCTGTGGTCGCACCTATAAAGATAAACGTGCCATCTTCTACATAAGGTAAGAGCACGTCTTGTTGTGCTTTGTTAAAACGATGTACTTCGTCTACAAATAAAATAGTAGCCTGCTGTTGTTCCGCGCGCGCTGTTT
>DAIDIB010000018.1 GCA_027459575.1 Gammaproteobacteria bacterium
TGGTTCATGTTTGGTTTGAGGGTTGCTGCTATCTATTTCGGGGACGTACATCCCTGTACTCGCGCTCCTTACCATCCATGTGTCCGCGACGCCCCTCAATAGATAGCAGTAACCCTCAAACCAAACATGAACCAAAAAACTGCACTAGAGTAGCCCGGATGAGTGCTTTTCTCATCCGGGGAGCGAAAGTCACTTGTCTCTCCAATTTAATTTTGCTAACTTTCAAAGCTCGACATACTAGAACTAGAAAATCTGGAGCTCCCTAATGAAAAAAAACCACATCAAGCCATTGATGGCAACGCTTTGCTTTTCCGGTTTCATTTCCATGCCAGTGTTAACAAGCGCTGCGCAAGCACAAGCGAGCATGCAGGTAGGTGGTGCTGCTGCTCAAAGTACAACCAACACTAGCAACACTGTTGTGAAAAAGAAAAAAACACATCATCACCATCACAAAGCACAATCGTCGCAACAGCAAGATCCTTCTGCCACAGGCAATACTCCCGATTCTAAAAAAATGTCTGGTCGCGAACTGCGCCAGTTAATTCAGGAAGAACCTGAATATTTACCGTTTGACCTGGATGTGCCAGGACAAGCGTTTGTGTCGACGGGTCCTTATGTGGGTGTGAAAATTCAATACGCGGGTTCTAACTTGATCATTAACAGTCCTAGCGTGAATACCGACGTGCAGTTGCTGGATATCCGTAAGAAAATTATGGATCAGTTACATTTAATGGGTGGTGAAATCGCCAAAGAACCTTATCACTCTCACTTGTTGTTAAGTGGTACCCTCGAAGGTCAGGCAAACTACACAAACAATGGTGGCTCACCAAGTACGACCGATTTAAATGTTTCCAATGTCAGTTTGGACGCGTTTTTCCTTGGGCCTAGCAGTTGGACCTTGGGTTTTATTGAATTCAGTTATGTGGATGTTGATCCGGCGAGCGATGTGTTCACCTCAACGAGTAATTATCGTGTGGCAGATGCGCGTTTATTCGTAAACAAGGCGTTCATTACTATCGGTGATTTTACCCAGTCGCCTTTTTATGGAAGCATGGGTCAATTTTATGTGCCATTTGGTACGTATTCTTCAAGTATGATCAGCAGTCCGTTCACGAAAATCCTGACGCGTACCAAGGCTCGCGCGCTGGAAGTGGGTTTTCAGCAACAAGCTGAAAATGCGTGGTATGGCTCGGCTTATATTTTCCGGGGTGATAGTCATGCAGCTTCTGTTGCCAAGGTTAATAATGGTGGTTTGAATCTGGGTTACAGATTTGATCAAACAGGGCTGAAAGGTAAGTTGGGTGGCGGTGTTATTGCCAATATTGCTGACTCTGCCGGCTTGCAGATCGGTAATAATTTCCAAAGCAATGAGCAGCTCGTGCATCGTGTGCCAGGTTACAACTTGCGTGGTTTGTTAAGTGTTGGCGAGCATGTGGATTTGATCGCTGAATATGTGGGTGCGTCCACGCGCTTCAATCCCACGGACATGGCTTATCAAGGTCATGGCGCGAAACCATCGGCAATTAATCTTGAAGCCTCTTACTCGTTCTATTGGGGTGATCGTCCGATGTCTGTCGCGCTTGGTCATGGTCAATCTTATCAGGCGTTGGCGATTGGGTTGCCGCTCAGCCGCAATGTTCTTACGTTCAACACATCGATCTGGCGTAATACCTTGCAGAGTCTGGAGTTTAGACGTGATCTTGAATACGCTGCGAGTAACACGGGTGGTGACGCGGGTGATGTGGCTGCACCGATGCAAACCGGCAAGTATAATAATGCGGTGACAGCGCAGTTTGATTATTATTTCTAGATGTAGCCCGGATGCGTTTTTTGCATCCGGGGAGTAGGTCTTCGTTTAACAATTGATCCCGGGTGCAAAGAACGCACCCGGGCTACACAGTCTTATCCTTATACTCACATAAATCGCGAATTATACACTCTGGGCATTTCGGCTTCCGTGCAGTGCAAACATAACGCCCATGCAATATTAACCAATGATGCGCGTCGTGCTTGAATTCCTCCGGAATAACCTTCATTAATTGTTTTTCAACCTCAAGTGGTGTGTTGCCATGCGCAAGGCCAATGCGGTTGGCGACACGAAAAATATGAGTGTCGACGGCGATGACGGGTTCTTTAAAACAAGTGTTGAGTATCACATTCGCTGTTTTGTGGCCAACGCCTGGGAGTGATTCCAGCTCTTCTCGTGTTTTCGGCACACGCGAGTGGAATTTGTCTATCAACAAATGACAGGTCGCCATCACATTTTTTGCTTTGGTGATATAGAGACCAATCGTCTTGATATATTTTTTTAACCCCGTTAATCCCAACGCAACGATTTTTTCGGGCGTGTTGGCAACGGCAAATAGGTCCTTGGTTGCCTTATTAACGGACTTGTCCGTGGCTTGCGCGGACAGGATGACGGCGATGAGTAATTCAAAGTTGGAATGATACACGAGCTCCGTGGTGGGATGCGGATTCGCCTTGCGAAAGCGCAGAAAAATCTGACGTATTTTTTTACTGTCCATTTAGCTATAATGCACCACAATAAATAACTCGTAAATGGTGAGGCAATGACTCAGAACCCTTATATTAGCGTAGTGATTCCTGTACACAATGAGCAGGAAAACCTGGAGGAATTATATACACGTCTGACTGGTGCCCTTGATAAATTGGGTAAATCCTACGAGATTATACTGACGAATGATGGCAGCACGGATAATTCCTCCGCCATGTTACGTGCTTTGCATGAGCGTCGTCCTGATCAAATTCGAGTCATTGAGTTTAATGGTAACTTTGGCCAGCACATGGCGATCATGGCTGGTTTTGAAAATGTCCGTGGTCAAATTATTATCACCATGGATGCGGATTTGCAAAACCCACCTGAAGAAGTTGGCAAGCTGATAGCGGCGATGGAAGCAGGTCATGACGTGGTGAATGCTTATCGCATGAATCGTCAGGATTCTTTGTGGCGCTTAAAAGTTTCCAAATGGCATAACCAATTGCGTGAATGGATGATGCCTAAGCTGAAGATGAAAGATGAAGGTTGTATGTTGCGCGCTTATCGTCGCGACATCGTTGACTTGATGGCATCGACCGGCGAAAGCTCTACCTTCATTCCCGCGTTAGCGCTAACTTATGCGACGAATCCTGCCGAAGTAGGTGTAATGCATGCTGAACGAAGCGCCGGTACCACAAGCTATAATTTGTTTTCATTAATTCGTTATAACTTTGATCTGGTGACAGGTTTTTCTGTCTTTCCATTGCAGGCATTCACCATGGTTGGGTTGTTAATTTCACTTTGTAGTTTTGCTTTTGTGGTTTTCTTGTTATTGCGACGCTTTATTGTAGGCCCGGAAGTGGAAGGTGTGTTTACACTGTTTGCCATTATGTTCTTCTTCCTGGGTATAGTGTTGTTTGGTCTCGGCATAGTCGGCGAATATGTTGGCCGTATTTACCAGGAAGTACGCAAGCGCCCCCGTTTTGTTATCCGCCATATTTTGCAAAAGGATGTAATATGCAACCCGAACACCTCATCGCCGGTGTCGATGAAGCAGGAAGAGGCCCTCTCGCAGGTCCAGTAATAGCCGGTGCGGTTATTCTGGATCCTAACAACCCTATAAAAGGGCTGGCAGATTCCAAGCAGTTAACTGAAAAAAAACGCGAGCTGTTATTTGAAGAAATCCGTCTGAAGGCGCTGGCTTGGGCGGCTGCCCGCGCGACGCCTAAAGAAATCGATAATATCAATATACTGCAAGCCAGCCTGCTTGCCATGCAGCGTGCCGTGGCGCGGTTGGCGATTCAACCCACGCTGGTGTTGGTGGATGGTAATAGACTGCCAGTTTTTTCATGTCCAGCTAGAGCAATAGTGAGGGGTGATCAGCTTGAGCAGGCCATTAGCGCTGCGTCGATTGTGGCGAAGGTTTTGCGTGATCGGATTATGCGGATGTTAGATAAAAAATATCCCTTGTATGGTTTTGCCAGTCACAAGGGATATGGTACAGATTTTCACGTGAAGGCCTTGCAACAGCACGGCCCTTGTCGGATACACCGACGCTCCTACGCTCCTGTTATGCTCTCGCTACCTGAATCAGAGCTGGGTTCTTAACGTCTTCCCCGCCGTAGACCATTTCAATATCGTTTTTCTGGTCTTTTGGCTGCAGGCTGCGATAAGACTTCCAGGCAGATCCTAAGGAGCTAAAGTGTTGAGAGCTTTTATTTGCGCTTGAAGTTGGAGCCGTGGCAAAGCCACAAGTGGATATTCCCGCTAAAACAACTACGGCGATCAAACGTTTCATATTGCCTCCCGGACGAACTACAAAATTAACGTTATTATACAAAAAATAACCAGGCTTGCCAAGGGATTATTACGGCCTATTTTTCAATGGGCTAGGGCTAAACCGGCCGCTATAAGATTGCCTTAATTATTGGGGCGTACAATACCCCTATCTACTACCGGGAAACCAGGAAAATGACACGCAGTCGCGAAGCAATTACCGAAAGGTCACTTAAAAACTTACGACGTTTAGCAACCTCAGCTAAGGGGAATCAACGCGCCTTGGAAGAGTTGTTGGTGCGTGAATTATCTGGCTGGGAAGAGGCGGATTCGGGTGACTTAAGCGATGCTAAAACGCGTCATAAGGCGATCAATAAGGCCGTGCAAAATCTCGGATGTACGGTCGGTTGTTGCGACTCAATGGCACATTATCGCTTTCAACAATATTGGGGCGCATCATCAGATAAGTTTCCTCATCACTGGCATGCTTTTGTTAACAGTTTTATGACGGATATGATGGATGAAAAAGATGGAATTAAAGTAATACTCAATCTTAACATCAAATTTGGATTTAGCACGCTGTCCGACGCTGATATGAGTGATGAAGCGAAGGAGCAGCGTGCTTCGATCGCTTCTTTGGCTCTAGAAGAATTTAAGAAAGAAGCTGATTTTTGGTCGGTAAATAATCTTTGTCATTTATTTATTAATTATCTTGCGACTTTATATGAAAGTGGGGGATTTAATGTCACCCATTTTGATGAACAAGTGCGTCATCTACGTAATATTGTTATTAATAGTCTTCTCCATATTCTTGATGTAAATGAAGAGGCGCTTTATACACAATTTGATGAACAAACCAAAATGTTAAAGCTTATTTTTTCTCATCAAGCAGCTCATATGCATTGCTCACAAGAAGATAATGAAACATATAAAAACGTCAAGGCAATATATGATATCTGGCAACCTGCGCGTGAGGAAAAAGAAAGGCTTCGATACGGCGAATATGATGATTTTATTATTGAAGAATGGAAACGAATCAATCAATTAACAACTAAGGCTTGTACAGATACTCGGCTGTTTGAAAAGTATGTGGCAATCATAGATGAATTATACAGCGAATGGACTTCGCTGGTAAATGCGTCTGTGCTACCAAAATGGAACAACCTGCCTTATATGCTGGGCGGCGCTGGTGTTGGTGCGATTGTTGGGGGTGCGATTGTCATCGGTTTAATAGTAGCGGGAGCGTTAACGGCGTGTGCGCCGGCAGTGTTTGCCGCGATATTCATTATTGCGGGTGTTGCGTTAGTGGCTAGTCTTGCTGGGTATGCTTACAAGAAATATCGTGATATGGATTCTCCAGAAGCGCTGGCGGCGGAGGTTGAGACCATTGCTAATCCGGCTGCCCAGGAGCCTTCATTTCGTCAAATTTTCACAACAGCGGTTTGTACACTCGTCGTTGGATTCACACTCCCTGCTTT
This sequence comes from Gammaproteobacteria bacterium, assembly GCA_027459575.1. GTDB lineage: Bacteria > Pseudomonadota > Gammaproteobacteria > DSM-16500 > DSM-16500 > Aquicella. Next base: position 5,752 of record DAIDIB010000018.1, read on the forward strand.
TTGTAATGCCGCGACTGATTCTTTAGCCTCCGAGCAGCAAAGCAGTCAGGATGATCAGGATGACGCGACAGACGAAGTTGAGCTGTCCTCAATTCCCTCATCCGGCAAAAGGTTTGGCTGATCAAGTTTAAGGTGGTCAAACTCCGCCTTGTCGATATGAATAAATCGTTGCGTAATCTTGCGTGAAGAAATGTGAATTTGATCCACGTCGCTATGCGCTTGCGCGATGCGTTTCGCCAGATTGTCCATGCGAATCTGGAAGCGTTCAAAATCATTAGCCAATAACCGCAAGTGTTTTTGAATTTCATGTACTTGTTGTCGAGTGGCTGCGTCTTTTAATACCGCGCGCGCGGTGCTAAGTACCGCCATCATGGTGGTGGGTGACACCATCCAAATTTTGGCTTTTTGCGCTAATTCCACTATATCGCCGTGGCGGGCGTGAATTTCGGCAAATACGGCTTCGGCGGGAATGAACATCATGGCGCCATCGGATGTTTCGCCGGTGATAATGTATTTTTCCGCGATATCTTGTATGTGCTTGCGAATGTCGATTTTGAATTGCTTTTCCGCTTGTAGTCTCTCAATGTCAGTTAACGATGTGTCAATCATGTGGCGATAGTTTTCCAGCGGGAATTTGGCGTCGATGGCGATGTTGCCGGTGGGTTCGGGCAGGAACAGCATGCAGTCGGGGCGTTTGCCGTTGCTTAATAGATGCTGGAAGCTGAAATGCTTTTCCGGAATCATGTTGTAAATCAGCGCGGATAATTGTACTTCGCCAAAGGCGCCACGGGAGCGTTTGTCGTTCAGGATGTCGTTCAGGCTGATGACGTTGCTGGAAAGCTCGGTGATTTTTTGTTGTGCCGCGTCGATGAGGGCGAGTCGTTTGATCACATCGTTAAATGTTTCGTTGGTTTTTGCCAGACCATCGGAGAGTCGTTTTTCGACTTGCTCGTTGATTTCTCTGAGCTTGGTTTCGGTGGTTTGGGTAAGCTGGTTGATGCGCTTGCCGAGTTCGGTGGCGTGATCGTTTAATGACTCTTTTACTTGTTGGCGGTTTTCCTGTACGCCTTTTAAAAGAGTATCTTGTAATACTTTCAGGGTTTCAAATTGGAGCTCGACGATGCGCGCGCGGTGGGCGGCGAAGGCTTCTTGCAGTTGTTCTTTGAGTTGAGCGGATTGTTGGGTTTGTTCGAGACGGAACGAAGCTAGCGTCGCGAGCAATGAGCCTCGAAGCCGCAAAAAAATGAATAACAGCGCTGCAAGTGCAAATGTGTTGAGTATTATAAAATAGTAATTTTCCATATTAAGCCTATCAATTTAGTTGTGTCATCCAGCGAAGCCTGTCATCCCCGCGAAAGCGGGGATGACAGGCTTCGCTGGACGACAGATTGGATTACATCCGCACCAAATAATTCGTCATCGTCTGCGGTTTGTTAATTAACTTATTATCCGCCATAAATTTTGAAAAGCGTGACCATTCTGCTTTATTCAACAGCGCAGGCTCTTCCGCAAAGTAAGGCAGTGTAGCAAACCATGCTTCATGATTCACCTCATTATTCGCTTCTGGATAACGCTTAACGAATATTTTCCAGCCATCTTTGGGATGTAAATCCAGCCATGCCACGCCCTGGCGTACTGCTTTTAAGAAGCGAGTATATCGGTCGTCGTTTTTATTCGCCACATTCACCACAAAAATTAACTCACTATAAGTGGGAATGCCGCTTTCTTCTGGCAGGAAGGTTTCAACTTTGTGTTTGTTAAGTTCGAGGGTGGGAACTTCGACGTTGCGCATCACGCCTGCCACCACGTCTACTTTTTTGGTAAGCAGTGCCTGGGTCAAATTATAGTTTACATTGACCAGCTCCACGTCGTTGTCATGCAGACCTTGTTTCTTTAACAGCACTTTCAGCATGGTGGTGGAAATGCCACTCGTGCTTAAACCAATGCGCTTGCCTTTGAGATCGCTTAAATTGGAAATGTTGCTATCTTTAAGCGCGGCCAGACAGTTAAGCGGTTTGTCGATTAATACGCCGATGGTGATGAGGGGCAGGCCGCGGTCGACTTGTTGCATGAATTCGGGTTCGTAGGTAATGGCGATATCGGCTTTGCCAGCGGCGACCAGTTTAGGCGGGTCGGAAGGGTCGGCGGGGCCTATCAGCTCTACGTCCAGGCCTTGTTGTTTAAAGAAGCCTTGCTGCTGGGCGATGACCAGCGGGGCATGGTCTGGGTTGGGGAACCAGTCGAGCATCACGGTCAGTTTTTGTAGCTTGGCTGGCGCGGCCATACTGACGCTGGTGAATAGTGCGAGTAGTAGGGCTAAGAGGCGGTATTTTTTCATTAAATTATTCCCCAAAATCGATATATACGCGATGGAGAATAGCTTACTCGGATATAGGGCGATTTGCTAGACGTAGCCCGGGTGCGATTTTTGCACCCGGGAGCGGAGTTTCATTGAAGCATCGTTCCCGGGTGCATAAAACGCACCCGGGTTACACTAGACATCAATACCTGGCGCAGGTCTTGCGGGTACGATGGGGCTGCCTTCGTTTGACGAGGTGCTAGCCGGTATGGGATTGCTTTTTGGTTCTTCAACCATCGCGAAGCTATCGACATCCAACTTCTGGCCAATCCCACGCAAGTTCATGCCGTTAACAGCCTGACGTTCAACGGTAGCGGTTCTGGCGTTATCACCTTGGGGTGCTGGGTTTAAGCTCGATTCAGTGGCCACAGCAGCGGCGGTAGCGACAACAAATGCAGCATACCCTAATCCAGCATTTGCTAATATCGAGATAGGGAAGAGCACATTAAGCACAACCAGCCCTGCAATGAGCAATCCAAAAGTAATACCGAAAGCAATCTTACTGCCATGTTTCTGCCAGAACGTAGGTTCTGGTTGAGGTGCGTCATTAATTTTGGGGGCGGTTAAATCGGGAGCAATTCCTCCTTTGCGTGAAGCATGTGGATGATCTTCAACTTCGTTTAAATGGGGAACAGGAGCGCTTGCAGCTCTGCGTATAGATTGTGATGCTGGAACTTGTCTAACTTCGTGTTGAGGCGCAGCGACTACAGGTGCAACAACTATATCTTCGAGCAGTTTTGAAGCTTCGGCTGCCGTTTTTTCTGCTTCTTCAAGTTGATTTTCTAGTTCTAATAGGTCTGCATGAAATTTTTCTACTTTTAGCAGATCTTCAAAATGTGCAGCCATATCTAACACGTTAGAATCAATTTTATCACACATGATGGCTAATTTTGCTTCTTCAGCAAGTCGTGCGGATTCGGCATCTTTCGCCGCTTGTTCAGCATCGGATTCCTGGCTTGCTTCCTGCAAGGATTTTTTCTTTTTAAATGCAAAACTTGTAATTTCACCAATCTTTGGCACGTCAAATTGCGGAACGCTTTCCAGTTGTGCTTTTAATTTCGCAGCTAGCACTTCTGATTCGCTTTTGAAATGGTTAAATGTAGTTGGAGTAGCCAATTCATCGTTAATCTTAAGGGGAGTGTATTCGCCAGCCATTTCGTCAACTTGCTTTTTCAGCGTGACAAATTTGTCAGCTTCTAATTGTTCTTTTTCGATTAATTCAGTCTTTGGCTTAACTTCGTCTTCCAATGGTCGGAATTCTCTGATTATTGCTACGGGCGCCTGTTGCAATTCCACATCTTGCGCGATGGTAAGAGTCGTCTCAACAGGTTCCAGTTTAAGCTCCCCCTCTTTCACTTCTTTTGCTTCTAATTCTTTTTTCTCCAGTGCAATAGGTTGTTCAGACTCGGCTGGTTCTTCTACTTCGATGGGGTCAGCTAAATCAGCATTTTTAAGCTCGGGAGTAAGCTGGCCCGCCAGTTGGTCAATCGATTGAATGGATCTTTCATATTGTTGTTTGATGTCTTGCACTAAACCAGGCAGAGTGGTTTTTTTGTGAGTTTTTTTGATTTTTTCACGTACTAGCACACTTTCAACAACTTCAACTTCTACTTGCTGTAAGGGGTTAACTTGTTGAAGTGAGGATTGAATAAACTTGTTAAAATGTTCAAGTTCGTTTGCAAGAGCAGATTTCAGTCTTTCAATTTCTTGTATAACAGTTTTCTTGCCCGGCTGCGTTGTTAATCCGAATTGTTTGCTAATCGTTACGTTTAAAGTTTCCAGACATTGTCTGGTCGCGTTTACAATGTCTCCCTGGATTTCTTTATCGTCTGATTGCATGCTTAATAATGCATTAATTACAGTCAGCTTTCCTGAAACAATAAGATTTATTGCATCATTCAAATGTTTAAACGTATCATGGGTTGATTGTGCTTTTGTCGTCGTGATAGAGCTGATAATTTTAAAATGGCGATCAGTGATTTCGTCATTGAATGTTCTGGTTGAGAAAAAGTTTTTTGCGCCGACAGCAAGTTTTGCTGCTTTTATAGTCGCGAAGTGATTTACTTCCAGTTTAGAAACAAACACATCTGGATTTTTGTATATTAACATTAATAAACTCAAAAAAGCATCAACAAGATTTTTGTTGGTTTGCAAGCTTGAGTAATCAAATGTCTTGATGAATTGATAGTATGGAACAGCTGACTCAATGCTTACGTCCTTACTATCCATGCTAATAAGCAGATTCCATAAGACCTTCGCAAATGTTTGTGGGTCAGATGATTTTGTGAGGTCTATATCTTTTAATTGACCGCTGGTTGCATCTGTGAGCGCAAGCAGGTTTCGTAACTCAGTACGCAATCTGGTAATAATCGATTGAAAACTTTTATTGAACTGTTGTTGTCTAGCTGAGCTCATCTGGCGCCTCGTTTTGTGTGTTTGTCCGCGCTGCATCGCGCACGGATTCTTTTAATATTAAAGGCTTATTATATATAGAAATTCTTAAGACAAAATTAGCAAATTATGCCCACCAGACAATTTTTTTTAAGGAGCGATCAACGCTAAAATAAAGCAATAATGATATGATAATCAATAAGATAACGGCCGCAAACATTTGAGCGATGTCCATGCGGGCATTTGCATTTAGCATTAAATAGCCTAGTCCGTGGCTCGCGCCGACCCATTCACCGATAATAACTCCCAAAGGCGCGGCTGTTGCGGCGATGCGGATGCCAGAGGCAATAGATGGCATCGCGGCTCGTAAACGAATGCGGAAAAACACCAAAATAGGTCGCGCGTTCATAGTGTGGGCGAGTGCCAGCCACTCAGGCGGCGTTTGTTGCAGACCATCGTAAGTCGCGCTTGCGACAGGGAAAAAAATCATAAGCATGCTGGTGATGATTTTTGCTGTGAGACCATAACCAAACCAGATCACTAATAAAGGTGCGATGACAAAGGTGGGCACCGCCTGGCTTAAGATCAGTAATGGCAATAACCAGGTTTTTAATGGGCGAAAGTAAGCTGTGATCATGCCGGCTGTGCAGCCAGATGCAATGCCAAGTAGTAAGCCGAGGAATATTTCCAGCAGGGTGGGTAAGGACTCAGACGCAAGTAACGCACGTTGTTGATAGAGAGTGATAAATACTTCTTTGGGTGCGGGTAAGATGAAGGAGGGAAGTTGGCAGAGCAATACTATACTTTGCCACAACAGTAATATGAGGCCTGTCATCCCCGCGCAGGCGGGGACCCATGCAATGGTTCTCCGTTTGAAATGGGTCCCCGCCTGCGCGGGGATGACAGTCTGCGTGGGAATGACGGCCTTCGTGTGGATGACAGGTTTCACACTCACGCCGCCACCTCCGCCGCTTGCAGCAAACTCGCATAAATCACCGCCTGCAAATCCACCAGCTCAGGCTCATGCGGTGCGCGCGGAGCTGTTGAATCTAACGTTCCTAAATGCTGCAACTCCTGCGCGGTTAATATATAAATATCATCCGCCAGTCGCAATGCTTCCGCCGCGTCATGCGTGACAAAGAGCACTGTTTTATCGCGTAATAATTCAATCGATAATTGATGCAGTTGATAACGCGTAATAGTATCCAGTGCGGAAAAAGGCTCATCCATTAACACGATGGGTTTGTTTTCCATTAAGGTACGCAATAGAGCGACACGTTGTCGCATGCCGCCTGATAATTGATGAGGATAAAGCTTTTCCGCATGCGCGAGACCTGCTTCTGTCAATAACTTTCTAGCTTTGTCATCCCCGCCTGCGCGGGAATGACAGGCTTCGCGAGATGATGTGCTGCCTCGTAATCGTATCCCCAATAGTAAATTATCGAGTACACTCAGCCACGGCAACAACATATCCGTCTGCCCCATCCAGGCAATTTGCTGACTCATTTGCACATTATTATCCGCTCTAATCGAGCCACCAAAAGTTTCTTCCGCTGTCGTCAATCCCGCAATCAGGCGTAACAACGAACTTTTGCCCACACCACTCGCGCCTAACAACGCTGTCCATTTACCCGCGCGCAAATTTAAATTGAGATTGCTAAAAACAGGTGTGCCTTGATACGACAAAGAAACATCTTGTATGTAAATAGCTGGTGCAGTCACTGCTTCCTCCGCTGGCATTACCCAGATCAGGTTAATGGGGTCGTCTGGTTCGATTCTAAGCAGACCTCTCAGCTGACTAGCTCAGCTCCCCCGAGTGTTGGCGTGCATTTTACATCTTAAGGTAGTCTTAATCAATAAAGGTTATAATTCCATCACTTTGATAAAAAGGTGAACGATATGCTCAACTTTAGACAGCTCGCTTCAGATTTCGCGACCTACATTGGCTTGCCTGCCTTTATTGCAAGAGTGGGAGCTATTTTTTCATCCGGTATTTCTTGGGTTAGTTTCCGGTTTGGCTCACTGATGCGCTACTGGTTTCCAGCGTCTGAAAATGAGATGGAAATGGAAGAAAGGCAGACAGCCGCGGCAGAGGCCGTTAAATTTACTTCTACCAATCAACAAATCATCCTGCAAATGACGGGTGATAAAAAAAGAATTCCCCTGTTAGATGATGCCGCGACTAAAGCTTCCGCACATGATGATAGGGCAAAGAATGATGATCACCTTGCCTTAATACAAGAAGAGGATGTGGATACAACGCGTGTAAAGAGTCTGGCAGGCGATATTATTTCATTATTGAAAGAGCAACCAGTCGTCGCTCGAAGTCTGCCGTATGAATGTTTGTATGTTGATACCTTTATCGAGCGTTATAGCGGTGAATACAATCTTATCGGGCTGCTGGAATCAAACTTTCGCAGGTGTTTTGTTGATGAAGTGTTTGAAAGAATAAAATTATATTTCGCGGAATTTAGAGAAATAGTAAAGGGTGCTAGCTGGCAGAAACAGCTTGCGGATGCTGAGCTAAAAAAAGAAATGGCGCGTGAAGCGGGTGTTAAAAAATTTAATGACATGAATGACGAGCGTGAAAACAGGAAGGTGCGCATTCAGGCTGGTTTTGATCCTAATGGCACAAGTGATCCTACGGTGACGGCTGACGTGAAAGCCAGTGTGTCGGCAATTAAAAAACTGTGAGTGTAGCCCGGGTGCGTTCTTTGCACCCGGGAGCGTTGCCTGTTTGATCTTCGTTCCCAGGCGCAAAGAACGCACCCGGGCTACGTCAATCTCAACACATCGTTAATCAATGCCTGCACCAGCACATAGATGATTAATGCAAAGCCCATGTAATAAAGCCCGACCACCAAGCGCTGCGGCAGCGGGCGGCGGATAATAAATTCAATCGTTTCAAAAAACAAATGGCCACCATCTAATCCAGGAATGGGAATTAAATTAATGATACCCACCGAGGCGCTTAAGAAAGCCAGAAAGCCGAGAAAGGGAACGATGCCATAATTTAGCGCCTTGCCTGCGCTTTCAAAAATAGTGATGGGTCCGCCCAGTGTTTGCAAGGACAATTTGCCGGTGAATATTTTGGCGAATAGGACGAGGTTAAAATAAGCAAAGTCACTGACTTCATGTGCCGCATGCGGAACAGCTGCTAGAAGAGAATATTTTACTGTGCTCAGCATGCTTGGTGGAAATTCCACGTCTGGGCCAATTCCCAGATAACCGGATTTTTTTTGCCACCAGAGACCTTCGGAACCAATTTTGACGGGTAGTTTGATGGTTTTATAGTGGATCCCGGCTTTCGCCGGGACGACGTGGTTGGCTTTCGCCGGGACGACGCCTTCTGGGCGTTTTACGGTAAATGTGGTTTCCTCATTCGCATGGGATTTAATTGATTTCATCAATGCTGCCCAATCCACAATGCGTTCATTATTAACAGCGATAATTTTATCGCCGATTTTGAGAGGAGAGCGCGCGGCAGGTGAGTCCTCTTCAATAAAGCCAATGACCAGTGGCATGGGTGGCTCGTAGGGGGTAATGCCCAGACTTGATAAAGGATCAGGTGTCAGGCCGCTCATCTTCCAGTTGGTGAGATCAAGCGTGTACTGACTGTTTTGCGCGCTGTCCGCCTTCGCGTCTCGCGCTACAGCGCGATCTTCGAGTGCGTGGGTGCCGACGGTCATTTTGTCATTATTGCCAGCATGAGCGAGTAAACGAAACATGAAACCTGTCCAGGTGTTAACTTTATCAAAATCAACGCTGATAATTTCGGTGTTAGCTTGCATGCCTGCCTTGCTGGCGATGGAATCAGGCGTGATTTGACCGATGACCGGCTTGATGGTGACGAAACCAATCACAAAAACTAGCCAATACAACACAAATGCGCATAGCAGATTCATCGCGGGCCCAGCCAGCACGATTAAAAACTTCTTGTAATAGGGTTGCTGATTAAACGCGAGACGCGCTTCTTGCCCTGACACACGCTCATCACCTTCACCTAGCATTTTGACATATCCCCCCAGTGGTATTAAGGCGATAACATGCTCAGTGCCATGTTTGTCATGGCGACGCCAAAGTGTTTTGCCAAAACCGATTGAAAATCGCAAAACTTTCACGCCGCATAAACGTGCGACGGCAAAATGCGCGAATTCATGCGTGCCGATAACAAATAAAATAGTGGCGGGGATGCTAATGATAAACAACAGCCAATACAGGAGGTCTGTCATGGCTAAAATTCACCTTTCATGGCGATCAGGCGCTTGTGACGCTTGCGCGAAGCCACGCTATGTTTGCGTTTATGTGATTTGCTGGCAACCATAAACTTGCGACCAAAAGAATAAGGATCAATCGCGGTCACTCTGACATGCGCGGTACCACGACCCAGCATGCCAAGTTTTTTGGCCGCCACATAAGACAGGTCGATGATGCGATTGCTTTTGAAAGGCCCGCGGTCGTTCACCTTAACAATAATTTCGCGATGGTTATTTAAATTAGTGACGCGCACATAAGTGGGCAGCGGCAGTGTTTTGTGAGCGGCTGTCATGGCCAGCATATTATAAGGCTCGCCGCTCGAGGTTCTACGTGAGTGGAACATGGTGCCATACCAGGATGCGATGCCGGTGGCAGAATAGTGTTTGCTGGTTTTCATTACACGGTAACATTGACCATTTACATAATATTTTTTCATGTTGCCATATTTGGCGAGCGGTTCGGCTTTTGGCACCGCGTTGGGAATTTTGGTTTCGTCTACGTAGAAATTGGGTGGTCCGTCGCGGCGCACGTGAGAGCAGCTAGAGAGTAACACAGCAAATAATAGCAAAGCTAAAATGCGATAGACGTAGTGTGTAGCCCGGGTGCGCTCTTTGCACCCGGGGAGTGTATATCGAATGAAGTATCGCACCCCGGGTGCAAAGAGCGCACCCGGGTTACGCACAGTCCTTGCGTTACCCATGCATATGCTCCCTCGACGCGGTAATATAATTACTCAACTGATAAACCGCCATCGCATACAAGTCATTAGCATTATAACGCTTGATCACGGCAAAATTATTATAACCCAGCCAATATTCTTTATTGTAGTGGCTCTCAAGCGTAATAACTCTGGCTTTTAGACTAGCATCCTCGTCATAAGGATATTTATTTTTCGGAACCACGCCAAAACGAGCCAATTCAGGAATAGTCAGATACTGTGGAATCTGGTTCTTCTTGCGCAGATACTCATAACGTTGTCCCAAAATCACAGCTTGTTGCGCCACCGGCCCGTTTATTTTCCAGCCTGATTTGCTGTAATAATTAGCGATACTGCCAATGACATCAGCGGTGTTGTTCATCAAATCAATTTTGCCGCTGCCAGAAAAATTCACCGCGTAATAACGATAGCTGGTCGGCATAAATTGTGGCTGGCCAATTGCGCCCGCGTACGACCCCATGATTTTGAAAGGATCAAGATGTTGTTCGCGCGTCAGCAACAGGAATTGTTCCAGCTCACTTCTAAAATATTTGGCGCGTGGTGAATCGCTGAAGCCAAGATTAGTCAACGAATCCATGACGCGATACTCGCCCTGGCGCGCGCCATATTTGGATTCAATGCCGATGGTGGCGACGATAATTCCGGCCGGTACGCCATATTTAAGTTCGGCACGGCGCAGCACATCCGCGTATTTGTTCCAGAATTTCACGCCATGCTCAATGCGCCACTCATTGACGAACAATAATTGATAAGTGTTCCAGGGATTAGCTTCCAGTGGCTTATTGAGGTGTTGAATCACTTGCGGGCGAATTTTGACCTGGCTGAACAATTTCACCAGATCATCTTTCTTGAATTTATGTTTTTTCACCATTTGCGCGATGAACGCTTGCACATCGGGTCGTTGCACGAAGTAGGCATCCGCATAAGCAGCTTTGGCGACAAAGCTAATCAGCAATAAAAACAAACAGACGGCTCGAAACATTATTGAAGCATTCCTTTTATGTTGTTACTAACTTTCTATGCGTTTGAATACTCATCAGCATACCGAAACTCGCCAAGATCGTCATCATCGACGAGCCCCCATAGCTTACCAAGGGTAGGGGAATGCCAACAACTGGTAATATTCCGGTCACCATACCCATATTGACGAAAAATGACACAAAAAAAGTGATGGTGATACTGCCAGCAAGCAAGCGTGAGAAAGTATCCTGGGCGTTGATGGTGATATATAAGCCACGCAGCACGATCAATAAATAAATAGCGATCAGCATGAAGCTCCCCACAAAGCCAAACTCTTCGCCGCACACGGCAAAAATAAAGTCGGTGGTGTGTTCAGGAAGAAAATGCAGGTTAGACTGGGTGCCATTCAGCCAGCCTTTACCAAATAAGCCACCCGAACCAATCGCGATTTTAGATTGAATAATGTGATAACCCTTGCCAAGCGGATCATTCTCCGGATTAAGAAACGTTAGTACGCGTTGTCGCTGGTAGTCATACAGCATGAACCAGATGAGCGGGATGCTGGCGGCGAGCGCGGCCAAACCGGAAAAAATAATGCGCCAGCTTAATCCCGCCAGAAATAACACGCTACCGCCTGCGATAGCGAGCAGGATAGCCGTGCCAAGGTCGGGTTGTTTCGCGGTTAACAACACGGGTATCAAAATAAGCGGCACAGTGACCATCATGGATTTGAAGGTGACGGGCAAATGTACGCGGTGATAATACCAGGCGAGCATCATGGGGATGGCGAGCTTCATCACTTCCGCAGGTTGTAGTTTAAAAAAACCGAGGTTAATCCAGCGTTGTCCACCTTTGCCAATGTGGCCGATCATGAGCACGATAATCAGTAAAAACAAGCCAACTCCATACAGCCAGGGCGCGAAACGCCGCAAGGTGATAGGTGGCACTTGCGCGACGAAAAACATGACGATGAAAGCCATCATCAGTCGCCCTGCCTGCAATCCTGTTGAATGTGTGTCACGGTTGCTGGCGCTAAAAAGAATGATCAGCCCGATGGTGCTCAAGATCAGCAATAGAATAAGCAGCGTCGTATCCAGATGGATAAGCTGCATAAACGGCTGTCGCATCGTCTTAGTGGGCGACGGTTTTGTTCGTTGCCAAATCCGGTCGATTAGCATGCTGCGGTTTTCCTAAGTAATAATCAAAAATGGCGCGCGCGGCTTCAATGGCGAAACTGCTGTTCTCTGTGATGATGCCAAGCGCGAGTCGCGGATGATCAACCGGCGCGAAGGCGATAAATAAATGATGATCGCGCAAGCGTTCGGGAATTTGTTCTTGTAAATCTTCGTTATCGCCATTGTTGCCGCGTCGTGCGATGACTTGGGCGGTGCCTGTTTTCGCCGCCACCGTGTAAGTGCGCTGACGTCCAAAGCGGTATGCTGTTCCTTGAGGCGTTTCTACCACATCTCGCATGGCGTCGATGACAATATCCCAGTATTGGGGGTTGGCTAACACGATGGGTTCAAGCGGCGTTGGCGTTTGTTCGACGGGCGGTGCGCCTGCTTGTTGTTCCCGCAGCATTAAATAAGGCATAAAACGTTTGCCACGATTGGCGAGTGTGGCCACGGCGGATGCGATCTGTATGGGTGTCGCCTGAAAATAACCTTGGCCAATGGCTGAGATAACAGTGTCGCCTTCGTACCAATTCGCACCTTTGGTCTTCTTTTTCCATTCCGGTGAAGGCACATTACCAGCAAGTTCGTTATCCAGATCGATCCCCGTCAAATTGCCGAAGCCAAACTTATCCAGAATGGTATCAATACGGCGTATGCCCATATGCGTTGAGAGTTCATAAAAATACGTATCACAGGAAGAGGTAATCGCTCTTGCCACGTTCACATGGCCGTGACCGGTATGCACCCAGCAGTGATACTCATGACTGCTATTAGGTAATTGAAACCAGCCCGGATCGTAAATGGTGTAATCTTCGTTGATGATGCCGCTATTTAAACCTTGCAGAGCCAGATAAGGTTTGATGGTGGAAGCCAGCGGATAAAGTCCGCGTAGCGCGCGATCGTACAGTGGGCGATCGGGTGAATCACGCAACGCCTCATAATCTTTATGACTGATGCCGGAGACAAATAAATTTGGATCAAATCCCGGATTACTGACCATCGCCAGCACTTGTCCATTCGCGGGGTCAATGGCGACAATCGCACCGCGTAAATTTTTCAACGCCTTTTCCGCTTCCAGTTGCAAGCCGCTATCCAGTGTCAGATAAATATTTTTGCCGGAGGTGCTCTTAATTTCATTTAAAATGCGAATGGGTTTGCCACTTGCGTCACTTTCCGCTTGCTGGTAACCGACGTGGCCATGCAATTCATCTTCATAAAATTTTTCGATGCCTTGCTTGCCGATATAGTGGCTGGCGCTGTAATTACCCTGATCAATCTCGGCCAGTTCTTTTGTGTTGATGCGGCCTACATAACCGACGACATGGCTGAAAGTGTTGCCAAAAGGATAAGTACGCATCAAGCGCGCCTTAATCATCACGCCCGGAAAGCGATGTTGATTTTCAGTAAAGCGCGCGACTTCTTGCTCTGTCAAACGCAGTTTAAGTGGAATTTCGTCAAAGCGGCGATGCTGCTTAAGCTGTTTTTTGAACTGAAAAATATCTTCATCGTTAAGCGAAACAAGCGTGGCAAGTTCGGTCAGCGTATTGTCCAGGTTGCGCACTTCAAAGGGTACCACGTCCAAACTGAAGACGGGAATGTTATCCGCAAGCAGTACGCCATTGCGATCATAAATCAGGCCGCGAGTAGGTTCGATGGGTACGAGTCCAAGCCAGTTGTTGGTGGCAAGCGTGGTATACATGTCATGTTTACTGATCTGCAGATAAGCGAGGCGTAACAGGAGGCTTAAAATTAATACTGCAAAAAAAATCAGCACGACCAGGCAGCGATATGTAATTAGCTGAACTTCCTGGTAATGATTTTTAATGGGTATACGTTTGCGCATGTCCCGATTCTACTGGAATCTATATCCAACATCGAGTACTAGCGGCACGGTGATACCGGAATTATTATGCGCCAGATGGGCGTTGGAATAGTGCAGCGCGTGCACACCCACTGTCACCTGTTCAGAAGCGCCAAGGAAGGTGCCGATGCCCATGCGGTCTTGAAAAGCGAAATGCATGCCCTGATTCCGGTTGTAAATGCGTGTATGGTTCAGATAGGAGAGTCCGATGCTTAACTCGAGATAAGGGTGCACAGGCCCGTGCTTCTTGAATGTATAGCGTACTACCGGCGCGACGGAATAAATATTGATGGTGCTGTTGGGCGGAGGAGTCGAAAAATGTGATATGCCGCCGTCGAAGTAGATGTTGAACTGGCGCCATTTAAAGCGTTGTGGGTCGTAATTGAACATCAATTGATAACCGTGCAGATCAGAGGGTTCGCTGGAGGTCGCGGCGTAAGAGGCGGTCACACCATAGTAAGGCTGGCCATCAGCCGCGATGACAAGGCTTGGCAGCAGCAGGGCAAGCAAAATAAGCGATTGATTGAGGCGTTCCATCGCGCGCACAGGTACTTTTCCTAAATACCGTTAGAATTTTATGGTAGCACAGGAAGGGTAGGCGGCAAAAGGGCTAAGCCGTTCATTGGGCAGTATAAAAATTAAACAGCACTTAAGGTTGTGGTAAGAAAGAGTGGGTTATAATAGCTAATCATAAAAATGAGAAAGTGTTATGCCAAGTCAAGAAGCTATTATTAAAGCCGTGAACCGCTGCCTTTCGAAGCAGAGGGGCGTTGATTATCGTCTAAATACCAAAGGTGTTTGTGCGGGGTTATCTGCTCTCTATATCAAATATTATCTTGAAGGTAATGCACGCTACTTCTTTGACATGCTGGATAAGCTAGCGAAGTTGCCGGAAAGTTATAAGCTGGGTGACGATCAGTATATCGACAAATTTATTATTAATATTGAAGAGCTGCAGAATCAATACAAATATAATCATACCGACGTTTTGCAAGCCGGCGTTGATAAAGTATTTTTAATAGATAAATTACCAATAAGAAATGAGTTTAATTTAGGGCTTATTACCTCTGAAGCAGAATGGGTGCGGATTTTGCATGAAGCTGCGAATGAAGGCCGGGCCTATTGTATACGTGGCAACGGTCATGCGATTGCGCTGAGCTATGATCAGGGCAAGTATACGATTTATGATCCAAATTATTCAACGGAAGTGAAAACATTCGATGATGCTTGTGAGGCGCTTAAGGAAATAAAAATATGCATGGATTATCAAGGTGATTTCATCACTCAAGAAATTCGAGTGTTTGCTCATCCTCGCTCAGAAAAAAAAGTCATTTATCCTGATAAAAATAGAATTCACAGGTCATTAATTATTGCCGGTGCGGAAAAAACTTCACTACAAGTGGCATCGAGCGCGAAAGATACGGAAACGATTCAATTTATATTTGCTCAAGGATTACCAGAATTAAGCCATGCTTGTCTGGAAATTATAAATGAAGAAGTGCAGCGGCAAATTTTAAATTATCCAGATAAATCCGATGAATTTGCCGCATTGTTATTGCGCGCTATAACAACTTCACTTATCTTCGCTAATGTGGCGTTAACTGAAAAACTAGTAAATAAATATAATGAATTCTTTCCAGAGGGTGGGAAAGAATTAAAAAACGTGCTTATATCTTTATCTTATGATGAGTTGCTGGCAAAAACCGCCGACTATTCAACACTCACGCGGCTGTTTGAGAAGTATAAATTGGATCAAAACCCAAAAACCGCTTCTGTTTATTGGCTTTTAAGGTTGCTAACGGCGCAGCAAGCTGATCGTCGAATCAACGATGAGCTGGAGGCATGGAAAAGAATGGATGAGAAAGAGGTATCTGACATTCTTAGTCTGGCTATTGAGAAATGCGGTAAGGCGACATTGTCGCGATTGGTTGCTGCTGGTTTCAAATTTGGTGTCGCTGATATTCCTGCTTTGATACAGCGCAATGAGAAGGATATTTTTGTCACGTGTTTGAATAGTATATACCGTGACAAAGAACCACAGCCTGTTTTACGAGATGTATTTTCATCAAGAGTTAATTTGTCCGCTGATTTGGGTGGTGTGCGATATCTTGATGTTCTGATTTTCCTTGGCTCTAACAAGAGCATTAAAGAAGGATGGGGGTCTGCTTCCGAAATTAGCGCACAAGATCTGCAACTTAGTCTGTGTTATGCTTATCTCTGTCGCAATAATGAGATGGTGTCTTTTCTTCATGGGAAAAATGTAGCGCTTGACGAGAATGTATTGCTTATCCTGTTAAATGAAGCGCTTGAAAAAGAACAATTTGATATTATTGAAAAGTTGTCTGACAATTACAATTTAATTTACGATGAGCAAATATTTGTTAAGTTATTGGGTGCTTGTCGTGAGAATATGAATTTTGCTCCACTTCAGGCAAGTTTTGATGCAGCAACAGATCAACAAATAATAGATTTATTGCTGATTGCATTTAAGACACCTGGTTGCGGCGAGTTTGTAAAATGGGTTGTAGCTAATAACCGTGAATTGTGTATAAAGTATTTAAGTGAAAATATAGACAAGCTCGACCGCGCTGTATTAAACAAGCTGGCAGTGAGCTTGGGCCGGGAAACAGTATTGCCTGTTAAAGACGGGTTGCAACAAGCACAATGCTTGCAGTTGATATTAGCTGATATTAAAAATAATCATGTCTATCTGGCTAATCATCTGAAAAAAATATTTCCGATACCTGCTGACGAATTAAGTAAATTACTGGCTGAATTGATAGTTAGCAAAAATCAATCAGCGTTAATTTATCTTTTGGATACACATAAGCAATTATTGGATGACAAACAACTGATCAGAAGGTTGCATGAAAATCGTTGTTTTCGTGTTATTGAAAAAGTCTATCTTGAAAAGGCCGAAGAGATAGGCGGAAATTTTGATGAGCTGTTGCTTTCAGCTCTGCAGCGACAAGATGAGACGCATCTGAGATTATTTGTTAAAAATTATTCGCAGAAGCTTGGTCTTAACGCCAAATCGATACTGGAAGCTGGTATTGATAATAATTTTTCAGAAGTCGTCAAATTAATATTTCAACAGCAGCTTATTGGGCCAGAGGATAGCGGGCGGTATTTTTATCGTGCTTGCAGGTTGCAACGTATGGCAATGGCTGATGCGTTGGCAGAGGGGCTATCTCTGGCCAATGATAAGGGCGACAATGAAGAAACCAAAACTGCTCTTGATGCATTATTTGGACGTGATATAACGCCAGAAGAAGTCTACACAAAAGTTTATTGTGGCGGTTACAGTCGTTTGTACTCATTAGTGACAAGGTATTATCAACCTAATCCACGTAGTGAATTATTGAATGCCATTCCATTACAAGCAGCGTTAGTGCGAAACGACTCTAAAACGGCGGCTTCCATACTGCAACAAATCGGAAATAATGACCCTTTGCAAGCAGCTTTAATGCGGCGTGATTGGAAAATGACAGCTTTTATTTTGCAGCAGATGCCCAGTGATGATCCGGCTGTAAAAAAGGTTGAAAAAATAATTCGCGCGAATAGCGAAAAAATAATTAAGGCCATGTTGGTAAAATGCTTTGCCCAGATTGGCAAAGAAGATTGCCGAGAAGCGCTATTTAACATGCTTTATGATGGTGGCTGTAAAAATGCACTGTCTATTATAACGCCCGAGCATAGGGGGCTTATACAAGACGAATTAATACGCCTGGAAAGTGAAATGTCTGCAAAAGGCGTTTCATTGGAGCGTAAAACGTATGGCCGCAACATAATTCTGAAAGACACTAGTTTAACTACCGTCCAATGGAATGTAGGTAATGAGGCCGTTAAAAAAGCTATTGAAGATTATTTGGATAATCGACCTAATACTTTAGGATTCTTTTCTCGCTGCTTTGATTTCTCACGCGGCGAATTGAGGGCGCGTCATTATTCTAATCTGTTAAGTCAATGTCGCTCCGACTTGCATTTTTGTGCTGTACTCTATGCATTATTGGCCAGTAAAGATGGCGCGACATTGAAAAAATCTGTTGCCACATCGCTGGGCTATCAAAGTGCTTCTGAAGCGTGCGCAGTGTTGAGTGCAAGACTGAAAATGATGATATCACCTGATTCACAAATTAAATCGCTTGAAGGCCTAAATGTACTGATTGGTAATATCATTTGGAAAGCAAATGACAATAACAGTGCTTCAACTGATGTATTGTTTAAAGACGAATTAGCCGCGCTTGCGCCACGCGTATAAACACTAAGTCTGCAGCAATGATGTTAAGGCGGCGATATTGCCCTCAACATTCAGAGCGTTTATATAATGGAAACGTTCGCCACCCGCCTCCAGAAAAGTTTTTTTGCCGCTCATGGCGATTTCTTCCAGCGTTTCCAGGCAGTCTACAGAGAAACCTGGGCAAATAATATCGAGTGACTTGACGCCGCGTTGTGGTAATTCAGTGAATAATGTCTGGGTCGATGGTTTTAACCATTTATCGTAACCAAATTGCGATTGATAGCATAGCGTCCATTTGTCATCTCCTAGTTGCAGTGCGTCCGCAAGTAACTGCGCTGTTCGCGCGCATTGTGTGGGATATGGATCGCCTTCCGTAGCGAATCTTTCAGGTATCCCGTGAAAAGAAATTAACAGATGCTCGGCTCTGTCACGTTTTTGCCATTCACGACGCACGCTCTCCGCCAGCGCATTAATATAAGCAGGATGATCATGATAATCGCGAATCTTTGCCGTCGTCCCGCCGAAACCTGTTATCTCTGCGGTGCCTGTCATCCCCGCGAAGGCGGGGACGCATTTATCAACCCTATCAAACGTCGACGCCGTACTCGTATCCGAATACTGCGGAAACAACGGCAACGCAATAATTTTTTCTACATTACTGTTACGCAACTTATCCAATCCTGCCGCAATGGAAGGATTGCCATAATTCATACCCACCGCCACACAATACCGCTCAACAGATTTCGAATTCAGGACAACTTCAAGCGCGTCACATAATTTTTCCATATACACCCGCATGGGTGACCCTTGTTCTGTCCATATTTCCTGATATAACTTCGCCGATTTAGGCGAGCGGAACGGCAGCACAAGACCGTACAAAATAGGTAGCCATATAAGACGAGGAAGATGCACGATTCGCCTGTCCGATAAAAATTCGCGTAAATAACGCCTGACAGCGGCAGCTGTAGGTGCATCCGGTGTACCGGTATTAGTTATTAAAATGCCTATCATGGTTTCTTTTTAAATCCTAAGGCGTCCAGACGTACATCCAGACTGGGGTGGGTGGAAAATGCGTCACTAATGGATGCCACGTGTTCAATGCCGGCTTGAAAAGGATCAAAAATATATGCTTCACGACGTACATTTTCATGCGGCGTGTTGGCATAAGCCGCGCCATATTCATCGCGATTAGCGTTATGATCGTCGTTGATTTTTAACAGGGCGCGCGCGAGAGGTTCATTATCGCGCATTAACTCTACGCATCCCGCATCTGCCATTAATTCACGTCTGCGGCTTAGATACAGTAATAGTAATACGCTGATGACAGGTAATAGATAACGCACAATGATAATAATCATGCCAAGCGCGTTGCGCGAGCGATCTTCCTCATTGCTGCGGCGACTGGAAAAAATCATATTATAAAAAAGCATGTCCAGTGCCATGATAGACAAATTTGCAAGCAGTGAGGCTGTCAAAGTCAGTTTAATATCCATGTGACGAATGTGGCTTAACTCATGCGCCATCACCGCTTGCAGCTCATCGCGATTCAGTTTTTGCATCAAACCACGAGTAATCGCCACCATAGCCGATTTTTCGCTATAACCACTGGCAAAAGCATTCATATAATCCGCGTCGATAATAAACACGCGGGGCATGTAGCGTAGCCCCGCGGCAATGCGCATTTCTTCAACCACATGATACAGTTGTTGTTCTTCAACCGTGCCAGCGGTTTTGTCGTCGATCTCGTGATATTCCGTGCCGAGCAGCATCAGTTTGTCGTAAAACGCGTAGCTAACGTATAAAGAGACAGCAGCGATCGCAGCCATAATTAACGTTATTAAAGGAAATAATTTAAAAGTGATAAGCGCTGTGAAAATCAGTGATAAATCCGCGCGCGGATAGGTTTGGCTATACATCAACATATCAGCCAGCAAACCAATGCCGATATAGATCACGAAAAACAGCGTGATGACAAAATACGTGCGCTGCGAATTCTGGCGCAGGGTGCTGCGCCAGTCGCCGGCTGTTTTATGATACTCATCTAAATTAACGGTCATAATTTCACGGTATAAGATTCTTGTTCAGCCACTTTCTGTTCGCCAAGCTGCCAGTAGGGGAAATCAAAATCCACTTTGGTCTTGAAAGCGGAAACAATAGTGTTGGCAGGAAACGATTTTTTATTGGCGTTGTACATTTCAATGCTGTCATTGTACGCCTGTTTGGCATAAGCCAATTTATTTTCAGTACTGACGATTTCTTCCTGTAATTGCAGACAATTTTGATTCGCCTTCAAATCCGGATATTGTTCAAACACCAGATTGAGATGGCTGGCAATATCAGAAATTTTATTTTCTGCCGTAATGCGCGTTTGCTCATCGCCATTGGCTTTGGCCTGCTGCGCTTGGTTACGCAAAGCCACCACATCCTTAAGGGTGGTTTGCTCATAATCCATGTATTTTTTAACAACGTTGATCAACGACTCGAACACTTTGTAGCGTCGATCAAGCTGAATATCAATTTGCTTTTGATTATTACGCACCGCTTCAATCTGCGAGATCAAGCGGTTGTAGGTTAGAACCGCATAACCCGCGATCGCTAATAATATGATTAGTAAAATTAACATGTTGAGCATCCTTTATCCGATAACATAAGCTGTTATTCTAACATAGAGAATGATTATGGAGTATGAGATAAATCAATATGTGCTAGCTGAGCGTTT
>DAIDIB010000019.1 GCA_027459575.1 Gammaproteobacteria bacterium
GCAAAAAACGCACCCGGGCTACGCCTAGAGCACAGTCTTTATCGATTTTAATAATTGCTTTAGTAATGGAGGATTAGCACACACGATATTGCCGCTCTTCAAATAATTATCACTGCCATCCAGATCACAAACAATCCCGCCCGCTTCTTTAACAATTAACGCACCAGCGGCCATGTCCCAGATTTTCAAACCCATTTCCCAAAAACCATCCAACCGTCCACACGCGACATAAGCTAAATCAAGCGTTGCGGCGCCAGCTCGACGCACATCCCCAGTTTCAGGAAAAATAGCTTCGAGTAATTGTTTAGGCAACGGACTGTCTTTGTCAGTGTGGCGGTAAGCGAAGCCTGTGCCTAGCAGCGCTTCAGAAAGTTGTTTGCGCTCGGCGACGCGAATGCGAGTCTGGTTGAGGAACGCGCCTTTGCCGCGCGTGGCGGTAAATAATTCCTGACGTAATGGGTCGTAAATAACGCCATGTTCAATACGGCCTTTGTGGGCAATACCGATTGAAATGGCAAAATGTGGAAAACCGTGAATAAAGTTGCGTGTGCCATCGATAGGGTCGATTATCCATTGGTAATCGCTGCCTTCCGACTCGCCACTTTCTTCACCTAAAATGGCGTGGGTAGGGTAGGCTTTTTTGATAATACCAATAATTTCCTGCTCGACGCGCTGGTCGACCTCGGTCACGAAATCATTAGGCTTTTTTTCAGCGATTTTGATGGTATCCATGCGCTTCATGGCACGGTTGATAATGACGGTTGCAGCACGGGTGGCTTCAACAGCGATGTTGATTAATGGGTTGCGCATCATATGGTAAAGAGCTTTTGAGTTGTTGGATGGGCTAATAATAAGGTGATTAAGGCTTAATGGCTAGTATATAATTCCAAATGATCGCATGATGATCAAAAAATGAGCATAGAAACGTGAACCCAATTGAGTATTACCACCATCAGTGTGAACAGGGTCTGATTAGCGAAGACCCCCATCAGCTTGCCGTTATGACGCAATTGCAGCGTCTCTACGAGGCGTTGGTGAGTGAGTCGGAGTCACGCGGGGGGTTGTTGCGACTATTGCGTAAGCGGAAGCTGGTGCGCGGGCTGTATGTGTGGGGCGGAGTAGGGGCTGGTAAGACTTTCATGATGGATTGTTTTTTTAATGCCCTGCCATTCGATAACAAGCTGCGTATGCATTTTCACCCATTTATGCGGTTGGTACATGAGGAGCTTAAGCGTTATCAGGGCAAAAAAAACCCGCTTGATGGGGTGGCGAGTGATATAGCCAAAAAAGCGCAGGTGTTGTGTTTCGATGAGTTTATCGTGACGGATATTGCTGATGCGATCATCCTTGCGCGCTTGCTGGATGGGCTATTCAAACAGGGAGTCTGTTTAGTGGCGACATCAAATGTACGTCCAGATGATTTATATAAACATGGCTTGCAGCGTCATAATTTTTTACCCGCCATCGCGTTATTAAAAAAACATACGCAAGAAATACACATTCAAACGGATGTTGATTATCGTTTGCGTTACTTAAAGAACGCTGGCGTGTTTTATTATCCAAACGATGATTTCGCGCGGAAGCGCATGGAAAAAACATTTTCCGTGTTGACGCGCGAAGAAAATGTTATTAATGAAAATGAAATCACGGTGTGCGAGCGCAAAATTCGTGTCGTGAAAGAAGTGGAAGAGGTGGTGTGGTTTGATTTTAACGTGATTTGCAAGCCGCCGCGCAGTCAGCATGACTATCTGGAACTGGTGACGCGCTACCAGACCATTTTTATTAGCAACATCCCACAAATCAGCGCGGAAGCCAAAGACACTGCCTCGCTTTTTATACGCTTGATTGATATTTTGTACGATGCCAAAACAAAACTGGTTTTTTCCGCGGCGGTGCCGATTGAGCAGATTTATCCAGAGGGACAATTTGTGTTTGATTTTGCGCGCACAAAATCGCGATTGACAGAAATGCAGAGTGAGAATTATTTGAGCCTGGATTAACCGTCGTCCCGACGATCACTGAGAGTATACACATGCTAGAAAACATACGTATTGTCCTAATCAACACCTCCCACCCGGGCAACATTGGCTCCGTCGCGCGCGCCATGAAAACCATGGGCTTATTGGATCTATGGCTTGTCGGCCCGCTGCAATTTCCTCACGCCAAAGCGGAAGAAATGGCATCCGGCGCGACGGACGTGCTGGCACAGGCAACGGTAGTAAACACACTCGATGAAGCAATCGCCGATTGTTGTTTAGTTGTAGGAACCAGCGCACGCATGCGCGCGGTACCTTGGCCACTGGTATCGCCCCGTGCCGCAGCGGAAAAAATTCGCGCGGAAGCGCCCGCGAATCAAATAGCGGTGATATTTGGCAATGAACAATCGGGATTGTCTAACGCGGAACTGGAACGTTGTCATTTGCACGTGAACATTCCGGCTAACCCAGATTATTCTTCCTTAAATCTGGCCGCGGCTGTGCAAGTGATAACTTATGAATTACGTGTGGCATCGCTCGATACAAGCGCGGCAACAGAAAAGTGGGATTATCGCCTCGCCACGCACGAAGAGATGGAAAAATTCTTCACGCACTTGCAGGAAGTGTTGGTCGAAATAGATTTTCTTAAAATGTCCGCTCCACGAAAGCTAATGACGCGCTTGCGACGTTTCTTCAATCGCGCGCGGCCAGATGTGATGGAAATGAACATTTTGCGGGGTATGTTGTCGGCGGTACAAACGGCGCGGGGGCGTCGTCCCGACGAAAGTCGGGACCCAGGGTATTACGGGACCCAGGATATTAATGAATAACCGCTTTAATAAACTCACCATTCACATCTTTACGCAGATCCTCCTTAACATCTGGAACCAACACAAGTCGATAAGATGATTTCGCGCTGGTAAGATGATCGCCGCGTTTTAAATAAATGGTATTACCGGCATGATGAACATGTTTGTCTATTTTAATTGGCTTCGTACTCGTCGATTCAATGCGATATTTACCACTGAATTTAAGATAAAAAGTTAATTGCCTCTCCCCAACAATCGGTGCGTAAATGTCAATACTGCCGTAATAATGCGCGAAATTATCATGCAGATAATTTGCAATAAGTGGCGGCAGATATGAAGTGCGCTGGTTATTAATGAACACTTTAACCGGATAATATTCAAATTGATTAACCACCTCCTGCGCAGTGGTTTTAGCTAAATACAGTGAAGGTAGTAGCGCCAGTCCCAGTTTTTCCGAAGGCTCATAGAGATATTCAATTTGTGGCCCAATCAGATTTTTCATGCCATTTATGGGCTGATCTTTTTGATAAAACACAGGTGTACCAGCGACATAGTCGCTGCCGTCACTTGTTAGTTCCGCGGCTATACGCATCATGCTTTGTTGATAATTCTTGTTGTAAATCGGGAAGATTATCAGTGAATAGATGAGTGGATATAGAATGCCGCCCGCGATCATCAGCCACAATATTGTTTTATATTTTTTGCCGTTATCAAATAGCCAGCTAAAATAATTGCTAAATAACATGAAAAACACGGGTGCGACAAAGACAAAGTTATAAGGAAAAGGCTGCTTGTAAAAAATAAACTGCAAAAGCGTGAGTGATCCAAGCACAATGATGAAAATATGTCGATCAAGCCCTTGTGTTGGCATACGATCAAAGAGTGGTCTAAAAGTCAGTGGCCATAACAGAAAAAGCACCGGGCCATGTTTTAACGCGATCAGCCAGCAAGACAGATAAATTTTTAAATACCAATCCATGCTTGCTTGTAAATAAGTCTCATAGAATAAACTTTGGTAGACGGCGGCGGGTGTGGCGATCATGGACCAGAAAACAACATAAAGCGCGATTACCGTCGCGACATAAAAATTAAATTGCAAAAATAGACGCGGCCTAAATTGTGTGTTGGTCACGCTGAGCCAGCTACAAATCAACGCACCATTAATGGCAAACAAGTACCAGATCGCTTTTTGTGAAATGAGAAACGCAATGCCGATTAAAATACCCCCAAGACGCGCTTGTCTACCTGTAAGCGCGAGGCAGGCGAATAAGCAAACCCAGCTGGTTAACATGTCTACCCGTAAATCCGCGCTCAATAGCAACATTTGATGATTGAGCAATATCGCTAATAACGATATCAATATCGCTTTGTCATTAAAAAAACGTCTTGCCCAATATGCGGAAATCGCAATGCAGGCAGTGTTCATCAACGCGACTTGTGTCTTGATATAAAAAAGTGGCGCGAACATATCATGTGACAAGAAAAACGCCGGAGTGAGTAAATAATTACCCAGTACGCCTTTGTACGGCGTGAAATCACGATAGGGTAGCGCGAAGGTATACTCGTAAATCTGTCGGGCAAAGGCGAACTCATCAACCACAAACGCGGCGTAATTGACATAGAAACATTCGAAGGTGAAATAGGCCAGGCAGATTGCCAAAATAGATGTCAGCCAGAGACGTGTCATTTGAAACAATTCCTTTAATAATGCTATGATCGCCTTTCGGATTGTAAAGGGATTTTCATTTTATGCAAACTCATGTAGTGGTGATTGGCGCGGGGCCTGCGGGACTGACAGCGGCCTATTTGCTCGGCAAGGAAAACGCCCAGGTAACTGTGCTGGAAGCTGATCCGGTCTACGTGGGTGGCATTGCCCGTACCGCGACCTATAAAGGCTATTGCTTTGATATTGGCGGCCATCGCTTTTTTTCGAAATCTTCGGAAGTCGAAGCCTTATGGACCGAACTGTTGCCAAATGACATGCTCGATCGACCACGCTCATCACGTATTCTTTATCGCAAACGATTTTTTGCCTATCCCCTCAAGGCTTTTGATGCTTTACGCAAATTAGGAATTATCGAATCTACACGATGTGTACTGTCATATATAAAAGCGAAACTGTTTCCGATTAAAAATCCCATCAGCTTTTCCGATTGGGTCACCAATAATTTTGGTTATCGCTTATTCAGTATCTTTTTTAAAACCTACACTGAAAAGGTGTGGGGTATGCGTTGCGATCAAATTTCCGCTGACTGGGCGGCGCAGCGTATTAAAGGTTTGTCACTTTTTACCGCGATCAAAAACGCGTTATTCACCAGGCAAAGTAATGATAAAAATAAACTGATCAAAACGCTCATCGATACCTTTCGTTATCCGCGCAAAGGCCCCGGCATGTTATGGGAAGCCTGCGCGCAAAAAATTACCGAGCAGGGTAATCAAGTGTTGCTGGGTTGCAATGTGTATCGCTGCGAATATCAATCGACAGAGAATAAATGGTTGGTGCAGTATCGCGATAATAAAGACGAAATTCACACCATTAGCGCGAGTCATGTAATCTCTTCCGCGCCCATGCGGGAATTAGCGCTAAATTATTTACGTCCTTTTGTCTCGCCGCCCGCGCTGGAAGCGGCGAATGATTTGCAATACAGAGACTTTTTAATCGTGGTGTTGATTTTGAAAGATAGAAATCAGTTCTCTGACAACTGGATATACATTCACGATAAAGACGTTGATGTCGCGCGCGTGCAAAATTTCAAATCCTGGTCGCCAGATATGGTGCCGCAAGTGGATATGTGTTGTTATGGGCTGGAATATTTTTGTTTTAATGGCGATCGCCTCTGGGCGGCTAATGACGATGATCTAATAGCCAAAGCAAAACGTGAAATTGTGCATTTAGGCTTGGCTGAAGCATCAGATATTGTTGATGGTACTGTGGTGCGCCAACCTCGCGCGTATCCTGTCTATGACAATAGCTATCAAAAACATGTAGATATCATTCGCAAAGAACTTGAAGCGAAGTTCCCCACGCTTTATCTGGTAGGTCGCAACGGCATGCATAAATATAATAATCAGGATCACGCCATGATGACCGCGATGCTGACCGTCAAAAATATCCTTGCGAATCAGCGTATATACGATGTCTGGAACGTTAACCAGGATGCCGAATATCACGAATCTGGCACCGCGGGTGCGCAAAGTGGCGAGTTAGGCTTGCGCGAAGTGCCCGGACGGGTTATATAAAGGGGCATGAAACCCATCTATTTAGACTATGCTGCCACTACGCCGGTTGACTCGCGTGTGGCGGCAAAAATGTTCGCTTACCTCACCGCTGAAGGCCAGTTTGGTAACGCGGCGTCTCAGCATGTTTATGGCTTGGCTGCGCGCGAAGCGGTGGAGACCGCGCGCGAGCAAGTCGCCGCTTATCTGCGCGCCGATCCTTCCGAAATAATCTGGACTTCCTGCGCAACGGAATCAATCAACCTCGCGCTTAAAGGCGCGGCGCAACTTTATCAGCGCAAAGGCAAGCATATAGTTACAATGAAAACCGAGCACAAGGCCGTGCTTGATACCTGTATGCAGTTGGAAAAAGACGGTTGGCAAGTCACTTATCTCGCGCCAGAAGTAGATGGCTTACTTGATATAAAAAAATTAGAAGCCGCATTACGTGACGACACGGTGCTGGTGTCGATCATGCACGTGAATAACGAAACAGGCGTGATTCAAGATATTGAGAAAATGGCACAGTTGACCTCTGTTCGTGGCATTTTATTTCACGTTGACGCGGCGCAGAGTCCGGGTAAATTAACGCTGGATACAAGAAATGTAGTGGCTGATTTAATTTCACTAGGCGCACACAAACTTTACGGACCAAAAGGTGTGGGCGCATTATACTTGCGTAAAAAACCACGCGTGCGTGTGTCACCGCTTATTCATGGCGGTGGTCACGAACAAGGCATGCGATCCGGTACGCTGGCTACGCATCAAATCGTCGGTATGGGCGAAGCGTTTCATCTCGCGCAACAAGAGTTTGACCGTGACTGGGCGCATGTAAAATTATTACGCGAAAAATTAATTTCACAATTATTACAACAGCATTCAAACCTTATTTGCCTAAACACCGAAACGACACAAGTTGTGCCTCATATTGTTAACTTGCGGTTTGAAGGCATGATTGCGGATGCTATTCTTAAGCAATTACCTGGTATCGCGGCTTCTACCGCGTCCGCTTGTCAAGGTAAAGGCACAGAAGGTTCTTATGTATTACGTGCGATGGGATTAAATGAGGAGCAAATTAAAAGTTCTATTCGCTTTTCGTTTGGCCGTTTTACAACATTACAGGAATTAGATGATTGTCTTAAACAAATAATTAATTTACCCGGTATGGTAAAATAACAGTGAAGGTAGCGCCCTTATTAATACCATCACTTTCTGCTTTTAAATCGCCACCCATTTCCTGTACGGTAATAGCGCTGGAATGTAAGCCAAAGCCATGTCCCTCTTTCTTGGTGGTGTAGCCATATTCAAAAATACGCGTTAATTTCTCTCGTGGAATACCAACACCGTTATCTATAACCTTAATAACATAGCTTGAATTATATTTATTAAGTATAAATTTAAGTTCTTTATTGTTGGTGGCGGGTGTCTCCGAGAGAGAATCCCTGGCATTTTGAATCAGATTCACCAGAATTTGTAGCAACTTGGCTTTATCAATTAAAATAGGGCCTAAATGCACATATTCTTTTTTAACTGTGAAACCGTATTTTTTATCTTCAATTCCGCTTATTAAAATCGCTTCCTCTAAAATGTCTTTAATCGATTCTATCCGCTTCAATTCATTGACCCGGCTTATATCCTGTTGTGTTGAGATGATTTTTCTAATGTGCTCAATGTTATTCATTAGTAATTGGGTTTCATTTTCCAATATAATTTTTTCTTTTTCCCAGTATTGAGCAAGCGAGATGACGAATTCAGCGAAGTGTTTGCCACGCGCATCCTCGCGAATAAATTTATCAAAGTTGTTTTTATGTTCGTCGAGTAAAAGTTTAAGATCACTTAAACCTGATAAGCGGGAATTACTAATTTTTTCAGAAATTATGGTGGATGAAACATTCACGCTATTTAATACATTGCCAACATTATGAAGGACTGACGAGGCAACCTCCGCCATGCCCGCCTGGCGAGCCGTCATTATTAATTGCTGATTTAAGGATTCTTTATAGGTGGAGACAATAAAGGCAACGCCCAATATAAAAAAACTGACACCGGCAATGCTTATCGCCATTAATTGTGGATCGAGCATGTCAGGCTTGGCGACAACGTTTTTATTATAGGTAAAGATTGCAGCAGCTATTCCAGTGTAGTGCATGCCGCATATAGCGGCTCCCATTACAAAGGCGCTAACAAATTTTAATCTGAAACGCATTTTTGGAATAACCTGCGTGCTTTTTATGGCAAGATAGAGAGCGGCTTCGGAAGCTAAAATACCGATAATAATGGAAAGAGTAAATATTCCAGGCAGATAATGAATAGTCATATTTGTCATTGCCGCCATGCCAGTATAGTGCATGGCTGAAATAGCCAATCCTAAAATAACACCACCCAGCATCATTCGGAATACATTAATCACTCTTGGTTTCAACAAAAATAAGGCAAATCCAGATGCTGCAATAGCCACCATCATGGACAGTATCGTTAACTTTGGATCGTAGCTCATGGGCATATTCATTTTAAAGGCAAGCATGCCAATAAAATGCATAGACCAGATTCCAGCGCCCATGGCAAAGGCGCCACCTACAATCCATAGTGTCACGCTCAATGGTGTGTTTCGTATGTCGCGTAGTCGACCTGTGATGTCCAGTGCGATATAGGAAGCAAAAGTAGCCACCAAATAGGATAAAATAACGAGGCTAGGATCGTAAACGCCCGACATGCTGTTGGATGGTATGGGCCCTAACTGGAAAATTTGTTCTAGCATTTTCATAACTCCGCATTGTTAACTGTCGCTCGTATTTGATTTTTCGGATAAAATGGTTTTTTCCAGCTCGTCAATCGTTAATGGCTTGTTAAAATAATATCCTTGTATTTCGTTGCAATGCTGATTTTTTAAAAAATCTAGCTGATCTCGTGTTTCTACCCCTTCGGCTAAAACTTGCAGGTTTAAATTTTTGGCGAATGCGATGATGGCTTTTATAATTACTTCATCATCTGTTTTAGATGGTATGTTTTGGATGAATGAACTATCAATTTTTAACCTGTCCAGAGGGACTTTTTTTAAGTAACTCAGGCTGGAATAGCCAGTGCCAAAGTCGTCAATTGTAATGCCAACGCCTAATTTTTTTAATTCTTGAACTGTTCTTACTATTTCAACGCTGCTAATAATTATGTTTTCAGTTAATTCAAACTCGACATACTTGGGGTCAAGCTTGTTTTCAACGAGTACGTTTTCCACAAGTTCAACAATATTTGGCTGTTTCAATTGTTGAGAAGTAATATTTATCGCCACCCTGATTTTAGAAAAGCTGTCGGCATGCAATTTTTTTATTTGTTTGCATGCTGTTTTAATTACCCACTCGCCTATAGGAACAATTAATCCTGATTCTTCAGCGAGGGGAATAAAATCTATTGGCAATATCAGGCCATGCTCAGGATGTTGCCAACGTATCAATGCTTCAACTGAAATTAATTTTTCATTTTTTAAATCATACTCAGGCTGATAACATAAAAAGAATTCATTATTCACAATTGCTCGACGTAATTGTTCTTCTTTGTCCAGCTTTTCCAGCGATTTTAAATTCATCTCTTCGCTATAAAATTGAAAATTGTTTGAACCGGCTTCTTTGGTGTGATACATGGCTGCATCGGCATTTCTTAGTAATATGTCTGCTGTTTTGCCATCTTTTGGGTATGTGGCGACTCCAATACTGCATGTGACAGAGACTACACGGTCAAATAATTCAAAAGGCTCACGAAAATAGGAAAGTAAACGCTCAGCTTTTTTAAGAATATCTTTATCAGAATTGACATTAGTTGTGATCATGATAAATTCATCGCCACCGAGGCGTGCTAAAATATCACCTTCCTCCATATTTGATTGAATGCGCGCCGCAGCCTTACAGAGTAAACTGTCTCCAGCCGAATGGCTTAAACTGTCGTTAATTAATTTAAATCGGTCCAGATCAAAAAACATCACGGCGAATATTTGTCCGGAATTGTCGGCTTTTTTTATTGCTTCATGTATTTTGGCCATTAAATATACGCGGTTAGGCAATCCTGTTAAAGGATCGTGTGTTGCCTGAAAGTGCAAATTATTTTCAAGTTTTATGCGATCTGTGATATCCCTGAAATTTAAAACTCTGCCAACAATATCATTATTGACAATTTGTGGTTGTGAATAGCAATCAAACACGCGACCATCATTTAATTCTATAATCTCTATGTTAACCGCTTTCTGATTTTGGTAGATATCTCCTAGCGTTTTTTTGAGTTCGTCCGGCTTTTTTAATTGCGACTTGATTTGTTCAAACAAAAATGTTTCTTTTTTATTTTTTAAATCAAAATTTTTGTTGATATTCCACATGGAAAGAAATTTTTGATTATAGTCTATAATCTGTCTAGCCTCATTAATAACGATAATACCTTCATCGGAAGAATCTAGTGTCGCCTTAACCAGGGAAAGTGATTTCTCCAAAGATTCTGTTCTGTCACTAATTTGTTTTTTTAGCGAAGAAGTAAATTTCCTGGTACCCTGTAGTAATTGCCATTTTTTGGTGAGCGCACAAGCGAGCTGTCGAACGGAAATATTATCGAAAGGTTTTTTTAATATTAGTAAATTATCCGTTTTACCCAGGTTAGCTACGGTTTCTTCCCATGTGTAATCTGAATAAGCAGTGCAGATAACAACTTGAATGTCTTTATCTATTTCCCAGATTTGCTTAATAGTTTCGATGCCATCCCAGCCTGGTGGCATGCGAATGTCAACAAAAGCAAGTGAGTATGGCTGTCCTTCAGCTACAGATTTTTTTACATAATCTATACCTTCTTTGCCTTGAGAGGCGGTATCAATTACAAAGTCAGGTAAGGAAATTTCATCAGTATGTTTTTTGCCAAACATTTTTAGACTTAATTCATCCAGCTGGGACATGCTATTAGGCGCAGTCAGAATTTTAATAAAGTCATGGTGAATGGATGGATTATCATCGATAACAAGAATTTTAAAATCAGTATCATTTGGCATAAAATACTCCCTCGACCTTAATTCAAGTATAGGCGTTATACAAAAATTGTAGATTAAGGAGCCAGGAAACTGTATAAATAAACAACAATTACTTAACGGCTGGAGGAAGAAAGGCCACAGCAATTTTTATTGGGGATAAACTATGTGTGTTTCTCAACCACTGAAACTCCAGTACTTGTGTTGGCTGTAAACGCGGAAAACGCTGTCGTATGTCATCAGGCATCTTTTCATCATCGCTAATGCACCAGACAAACACCGCGCCTT
Organism: Gammaproteobacteria bacterium; assembly: GCA_027459575.1. Taxonomy (GTDB): domain Bacteria; phylum Pseudomonadota; class Gammaproteobacteria; order DSM-16500; family DSM-16500; genus Aquicella. The sequence goes on from DAIDIB010000019.1 coordinate 11,283, forward strand.
TCTTTTCTAAATCTTTCACGTGAATCCATGGCGCAACGCGCTCATCCCACTCGATAAATACAGCAGGATGATCAGATGAGTAAAATGCGACATTTCCTGCGCCCCAGCGTGAACCGGCTACATAGTCAAGTTTGGTGTGATAAGCATCGTGCCAGCGTTGGGTAATCGTCGTGGCAATTTTGCGCCCGGGAAAATTGGAACTCGACGGCGTGTCTGAATCGACCAGTGATTTAGTGTAACCTGCGGCGAGCAGCGCAATTAATAAAAATACCAGCCCGATGAAACGATGTAATTTTGCTTTTGTTATCGCAGGCTGCGCAACCGCTACTAATATAATGCCCCACAATGACAGCAATGGCATGCCCCAGCCCGCGCGTAATTTGACGCCAGTGACGAGCGATAAAATCGCAGTTAATAAAAATGGTCCAAGTCCCACATAAAACAAAAACGCTTTGTTAGTTGACGATAATGCAAGACGTTGCGAAGCGAGCACAGGCCGTCTGCCAATCAATAAAAATAAAAACAAAACGAACGCTGGTAAAAACGCCTGTAGCATTTGCCAGGTAAATTGCGCGGGATAAAATAAGTGATTCGTCCAGTCCGGTTTACTGCTGGCGCGCATGAAGACGTAACGCACCGTAGTAAAATCATGTGAGAATAACCAGAGAATATGTGGTGTGATTAGCGCGGCAAAAACAAGCAGGGCAAGATACGGTGGCCGGGTTTTTAATTGCTGGCGGCCAGTTGGATGCAACACCAAAAATAAAAACATGCTGGCTAGTAGCATCAGCGTGTAGTACTTCGCCATCAGCGCCATCGCGGCAAAAAAGCCAGTGAGGAGCCACGGCGTCATCCCCGCGAAAGCGGGGACCCCCTTGGAGATCCCCGCTTTCGCGGGGATGACGCAATAATAAAAACACGCTATCGTCACGCCCCACAACCCCAACTCCAGCGTGTTGTCATTAAAATCCAGCGCATGTAAGTTGTAATACTGCACACCCTCCAGCACCATTACACTGATCAAGGCATAAAACGGCGTTAACATACGACGGCTGATTTGCCACACCGACCACAAACACGCAACAACCGAGAATTGGCAAAAATGATAAATCATCCAGCCAGCATTCCCGTCTAATTTAAGTGCGAGCGCGGTGAGCCAGCCATTCAGAAAGGGATTTTTATCGTAGCTCCATTCCAGTTGATGTGCCCAGATGGTTCCTTCAATGGCATCCAGTGGCAAGTTATAACGCACCATGATCGGCACTAACGTCCACACTAGATAATGCGTCAGCAAAAATAGATAAAACCAGCGCGAAGCCACTGATAATTCAACAGTTTTTTTCAACATGTAAGTGCTTAATTTAGTTGAGAAAAAGTATTTAACCCTAACCAAGGTTAAAAGGCAACTTGGGTGTATAATGTTTAGTAGACAACAATAAAACGGGAGAGTGCCATGCCAGTCAAACAACTGAAAGATTTTCTTGAAAGTCATAAAGTTAAATATCAATCCAGCTCTCATTCTCCTGCTTTTACTTCACAGGAAATCGCCGCTGCGGCCCATGTTTCCGGCAAAGAATTAGCGAAAACGGTTATCGTCAAAACGGATGGTAAGTTGGCAATGGTTGTATTGCCGGCCAATAACCAGATTAATTTCGCGAAACTGAAAGAAGCGTTGGGAACAAAAGCGGTTGATCTAGCTTCCGAATCGGAATTCAAAGATAAATTTTCAGGCTGTGAAGTGGGAGCCATGCCACCATTCGGCAACTTGTATAACATGCCAGTGATTGTCGCGAGTGAACTTAGCAAGCAAGATCACATCTTGTTTAATGCTGGTTCGCATTCGGAACTAGTCGATATGGCCTATGGTGACTTTGAGAGATTGGTGCACCCCAAGGTGGTGGGGTTCTAATAAATAAAATAAAGATAAATCCTCTGGAATGATGCTCATAGGTATTGATACCACAGCTATCGAACGGCGGACCGGGAGGCTCTGTTTCTTTTTCGCAGCGCAGCGAGAAAAAAACAGACCTACCGGGCCGTGGTTACTGGTCTGGACAAATACCATCACAAACACCACATTAACACTTGGCCAATTACCCAAATTAGACGATAATACCGCCTCCCTGAAACTTAATACTTAAAGAGTCCCATGGCCCAATATATTTATACAATGCAAGGCGTTGGCAAAGTTGTTCCGCCTAAGAAAGAAATACTTAAAGACATTTACCTCTCATTTTTCCCCGGTGCCAAAATCGGTGTATTAGGCTTAAACGGCGCGGGTAAATCAACCGTGCTCAAGATTATGGCCGGCCTGGATAAAGATATCATCGGCGAGGCACGCCCACTGCCAGGCATTAAAATCGGCTACTTGCCACAAGAACCTAAGCTCGATCCCGCTAAAACCGTGCGTGAAAACATCGAAGCTGGCATCGGTGAGGCGGCCATCTGGGTTAGACGTTTCAACGAAATCAGCGATAAATTCGCCGAACCCATGAGCGACGATGAAATGAATAAACTGCTGGAAGAGCAGGGCGAATTGCAGCAGAAAATTGATGCGGTCAATGGTTGGGACATCGACCACAAATTAGAAATAGCCGCGGATGCCTTGCGTCTGCCGCCCTGGGAAGCGCTGGTTGGGAATTTGTCGGGTGGCGAAAAACGCCGTGTCGCATTATGTATTTTATTATTGTCAAATCCTGACATGCTATTGCTCGATGAGCCCACTAACCATTTGGATGCGGAAAGTGTGGCATGGCTCGAACGCTACTTGCACGAATTTCCCGGTACAGTCGTCGCCGTCACCCACGATCGTTACTTTTTGGATAACGTCGCTGGCTGGATTCTTGAATTAGATCGTGGTCGCGGCATTCCATGGGAAGGCAATTACTCGTCCTGGCTGGAACAAAAAGACAAACGTCTGGAGCAAGAAGAGCGTCAGGAAGCGTCTTTCCAGAAAGCATTAAAAGCGGAACTGGAATGGGTACGCAGCGGCGCGAAAGGCCGTCATGCCAAGAGCAAGGCGCGTATGGCGCGTTTTGAAGAAATGAACTCCAAAGAATTCCAAAAGCGCTGCGAAACACAGTCGCTATATATTCCACCCGGCCCACGACTGGGTGATATCGTGATCGAAGCCAACAATATCAGCAAGCGTTTTGGCGATAGAGTGTTGTTTGAAAACTTAAGCTTCCTGATTCCTAAGGGCGCGATCGTCGGCATCATTGGTCCGAATGGCGCGGGTAAATCGACCTTATTTAGAATTCTGTGCGGGCAAGAACAACCCGATAGTGGCGATTTTCGTTTAGGCGAAGCGGTGAAATTATCTTATGTCGATCAAAGTCGCGAAGCATTAGATGGCAACAAAACCGTGTGGCAGGAAGTGTCTGGCGGACAAGAAGTCATGAACATCAACGGTTATGAAATGCAATCACGCGCCTATGTGGGGCGCTTCAACTTCAAAGGCAGTGATCAGCAGAAATTCGTGAAGGATTTGTCAGGCGGTGAGCGTAACCGCGTGCATCTCGCCAAGTTGCTTAGTAATGGCGGCAATGTGTTGTTACTCGACGAGCCGACCAACGATCTGGACGTAGAAACCTTGCGTGCGCTGGAAGAAGCGATTTCAAGCTTCCCAGGCTGTGCGATGGTGGTCTCGCACGATCGCTGGTTCCTCGATCGTATCGCTACGCATATTATTGCGTTTGAAGGCGATAGTCAGGTGACGTTCTTTACGGGTAATTATACGGATTACGAAGAAGATCGTTTGCGACGTTTGGGTGATCAGGCAAAGCAGCCGCATCGTATACGTTACAAGAAGATTAAGCAGGATTAATGTGTCATCCTGCGAAACTGTCATCCCCGCGAAGGCTGTCAGCCATCACAGGGATGACATGCTTCGTTTTAGCCGCTATAACCAGAACCAGGCGCAGATATACTTTCATCTTGCTCTTTCTTCTCGTCCTTCTCATCGGCAGTGTAACCTTCCGCATTATTTAAAGTTTTCGCAGCTATTTCAGAAAACGTAGCTTTTGATGCAGGAGTGGGTTCAGCCGTCGCAGATGCAACAGAGACCGCCTCAAACCCCTGACTATCCAACAATCTCGCCGTAACACCAAGCCCTTCATAAGCTGGTGCACCAAGAGCAGGCGCATCACCTGGATCAGAGCCACGACTCGCATCAGATCTCGAATTATTCCAGATTGCGCCAATATGAGAAATTAAAAGAGCAAAGTTTCGTACTGCATATACTGCATCAACAATGAAATCACAAATAAAGCTACCAATGGTTTGAAGATTAATATCACAATAATTAGCCACGCCAGCTGCTGCAACGGGTACTATAAGCTGCACTAAAGGCGCAAATAATGCTGCTAAAGCACCCCAAACCAATCCACTGATCAAGAAAGTTAAAATAGTCGAGCGTTCACTGCCCTTCGCTCGCTCCATTTCAAAAGCGACAAGAGGCGAAGTAATTGCACGACCAATAAAATGCCATATACCAAAAATTTTTGCGCCAAGAGAATTCTCACCAAAATGATTTTTACATACATTTTGCAGAAATAACGGCAATTGCTCGGTGAGTAACATTAGGGTATGGATGAGCGTAGAAAAAATAACAGAGATTAATCTAAATGGCAGAAGGAGAACGCCAACCACCACACCCGTTACTTTTCTAAAAGTCGAAGCGTTTGATCTCCAGAAAAATAAATCTCGCAGCATTTTTTTAAAAGCAGCAAGATTTGAATTTTCTGGCAAGGATATATCTGATAAATTAGCTGGCTCAACATCTTCTGGCATTGCGCTTGGCAAATTCAAATATGCGGCAATTTTGGTAAATAATAAGGATTGGTGAGCTTTAACTCGCGCATGCATTTCTGGGTTGTCGATCGGTCTACCATCAACGGTTTGGTTAACAACATCGAGACCATCGAAAGGATAGGTGATGCTATATGCGTCATTATATGGAGCTGGCATGGGTGTTTCCTCGTTTTTTATCTGTTTGCGTTGGCGGCGTATATTATCAGCACAGTGTTAAAAAAACAACTTTTGTGCTAAATTGTTGATATATTGTACGTAGCTCGGGTGCGTTTTTTTGCACCCGGGAGCGGAGTTTAAATAAAGCACCGTTCCCGGGTGCAAAAAAACGCACCCGGGCTACGTCAAACTTAACCGCCAAAACATCCCGCTTTCTTCTCATCAAGCGCGGATGATTGAGTCGCCACCAAATCAGCCAGCATCATCTGATTCTTCTGTGTTTGACCGAAGAAGGTGCAATTAGACTGGCGATAAAGTGCGATCATTGAGGCAGTAAGAGTGATAACAGCCCCTACTAACAGCGCAGCAGCGACAAGCGGTGCTGTAGCTGTCGCCACCAAGCCCACTGCTACGCCAAGTGCGAGAACGGTTAGTCCAATACCAATTTTAATACCTATGTCACGCGCGCTTTCATATTTTGTGGTGTGGTCTGCTCCAGCGCGTTCTAGCACATCTTCTAATGCTTTTTCGAGTTTAAATTTGACGTCTGCCGCAACATTGCCTTTCTCATCTTTGGCATCGTGAAATTCTTCCGCCGCATCCAGTAAATCAGCCGCAGCGGTCATATCATCAAGAAGAATTTCTTCGTCTTCTTTGCTTAGCTTAAAACCATTGGCTGTGGTAAAACCGTTAATTAAATCTACCAGGTCCCAAACATCGACTTTTCTTTCTTTCGCTGCTTCGAGGTGTTTATGCAGCCTGCCAAATTGTGAGAGGATGGTTTCTTCTTCGCTTTCTTCCTCACTAAAACTGCTTTCTTTTTCAGCCATTTTGCGGACATGCATGGTTGCATAATCTGGCTGCTTTGCAGGAACCAATGGGCTGGATTCACTGATTGAAATTTTGCGGGTTTCTTTTTCTTTTCCTTTTTCTTCTTTAACCTCTGGTTCTTGACCTGATAACGCTGGCGATCTTAATGCGCTCATGGCTTACTCCTCTTACGATAAATAAAAATCTAATGTTTTTTTCAATCCTTCCTCAATACCCACAGCCGGCTTCCAGCCAAGCTGCTGATTAGCGTGACGAATCGCCGGCACACGCAGCGATACATCCTGATAACCTTCACCAAAATACGTTTTGCCATCTATGTCAATCAACTTAACGGCTTTTGCTTTATCCGAGTATTTAGGATAATTCGTGCTGATTTGCTGCACTAACATTTCTGCTAATTCACGTACGGAGATATTTTCATCTGGATTGCCAACATTAAAAATGCGATTTGTGGCTTTGTCATCTTTGTTTTCGATAATGCGCATAATGGCGTTGATGCCATCCTGAATGTAAGTCATGCAACGTTTTTGCGCGCCACCGTTAACCAGATTGATATTTTCGCCACGCAAAATATTACCGATGAATTGCGACAATACACGCGAACCACCTGGTTTTGGATTAAAGACATTGTCCAGTCGCGGACCGTACCAGTTAAACGGACGGAACAACGCGTATTTTAAACCTTTATGTTTACCATAAGCGTAAATCACGCGATCCATCAATTGCTTGGAAGTGGAATAAATCCAGCGTTCTTTATTAATCGGCCCGGTGACCAGATTACTGGTTTCTTCGTTGAATTCACCATCTGGGCACATGCCGTAAACTTCTGAGGTAGATGGGAAGATAAGATATTTTCCCAGCTCCGCGCATAAGCGCACCACTTCCAAATTCGCTTCAAAATCCAGCTCAAACACGCGCAGCGGTTCTTGCACATACATAGCAGGCGTCGCAACCGCGACCAGTGGCAGAATTACATCGCATTTTTCAATATGCTCACGCACCCATTTTTTTTCTTTGATCATGTCGCCGATGGTTAGATGAAAACGCTCATGACCCACGCAGTTATTTAATTTATCTTGCGCCAGATCAAGGCCGTAAACATGCCAGTTTGTATTAGCTAAAATATTTTCGCTGAGATGGCTGCCTATAAAGCCATTTGCGCCTAGAATAAGAACGTTCATTACAAACCTCGTTAATTAAATATTTTATACATCACATCCAGCACACGATCATGGTCCGCGTCCGTCATCAATGGAAACAATGGCAAACTCACAATACGCTCACACGCGTCTTCCGCATGTGGAAAATCACCGGGATTAAAATCAAACGCCTGACGATAATACGGATAAAGATGCACAGCGCGATAATGCAAACCTGTGCCGATGTTATTTTCTTTCATCTCACTCATGAATTGATCGCGGTTCATGTTTGCCACATCTTCATTGATAAGCGGCGTGTACAAATGCCATGAATGATAGTGGTCGTAATCTGGTTTGCTGGGCAATGTCCACTGTGGCCAATCCGATAATGCTTCCTGATAACGTTCCGCTAATTCAATGCGACGCGCGATGAAACCATCCAGCTCTCTTAATTGATGAATGCCAATCGCGGCTTGAATATCCATCATGTTGTATTTGAAGCCCGGCATCACGATTTCATAATCTTGCGAGCCACTTTTTGCGAAACGGTTCCACGCTTGTCTATCCATGCCATGAAAACGCAGACGCGCGATTTGATCCGCGAGTTCCTGGTCACGTGTAACGACGCAACCGCCTTCGCCAGTCGTCATGTTTTTGTTGGGATGAAAACTAAATACTTGTGTATCGCCAAAGCTGCCAAGTCGTTTGCCTTTATATTCAGACGCGATGGCGTGCGCGGCGTCTTCAATCACACGCAAGCCATGACGATTCGCCAATTCGTACAATGGATCAAGATCCACCGGCAAACCAGCAAAATGCACGGGCATGATGACGCGCGTATTGTCGTTGATCGCGTCTTCCAGCGCGTTCATGTCCATATTTAAGGTGCGTGGATCAATGTCAACTAACACCGGTTTGCCGCCAGCGAGCACAATTGTGTTTAACGTCGCGGCGAAAGTGAGTGGGGTCGTGATCACTTCATCGCCCGGCTCAAGATTCATTGCTAATAATGCCAAATGCAGCCCTGCGGTCGCTGACGCGATTGGCAGCACATAGGGCGCTTTGAAATATGTTTTTAAATCTTCAGTAAACTGCGTGACGCGCGGGCCAGTGGTAATCCAGCCGCTTTTCAGGCAGGCGACAACGTCGTCGATGGCGTTTTGACTGATGGTGGGGCGTGAAAACGGTAAAAATTCGTCTGACATGGCTTAATTTCCTTGGGCGACTAGATAAACGCCGCTAATGATAATAAAAATACCCAGCATTCGTATAGAAGTGAGAGGTTCACCAAATAGATAAAAAGCGGCGATGGCATTTACTATATAACCGATGCTAAGCATGGGATAGGCGAAGCTGACTGGTACGCGCGACAACACAAGTAACCAGACGGCAACACTCACCACATACATGGTTAAGCCCGTGATTATAGGCACATTTCCCATTACACGCACGCCTATCGGCACTGCATTGGCGAGGGAAAATTCAAAATGGCCGATCTGGGACATGCCCGCCTTAAGCAATAATTGTGCGCCCGCGTTTAACATGACACCTACTAAAATTAGTATAAAAATCATGGGGTGGTTTTACCTATACAGTGAACTGGTGGGGGCATGATACATAATTTCGCATTATTTTGCATTAACTCGGAGGGGAAGCTGTGTATAATAAGACCGGTTTTGTAAGGTGTAGCCCGGGTGCGTTTTTTTGCACCCGGGGGAATAGAGTTTAAACGAAGCCCCCGGGTGCACAAAACGCATCCGGGCTACACTCAATATAATCCAAAAATAATCAATTAAGAGGTACAACAACATGACAATATTAGTAGGCAGAAAAGCCCCAGATTTCACCACCGCGGCGGTAATGGCTAATGGCGAAATCAACGGCCAGTTTAACTTGCATAAAGCGATAGAGAAAAAATGCGGTATTTTATTTTTCTATCCACTCGATTTTACCTTTGTATGCCCATCAGAGTTAATCGCACTAAATAATCGTATAGAAGAATTTGAAAAACGTAATACCTTAGTGATGGGCGTTTCAATCGATTCACAATTCACACACAGCGCATGGCGTAACACACCTGTTGTCAACGGCGGTATCGGTGAATTGAAGTATCCATTAATCGCAGACGTGAATCATGAAATTTGCCAGGCGTACGGTGTTGAGCATCCAACCGCGCACGTTGCTTTACGCGGCGCATTTCTCATCGACAAAAATGGCGTTGTGCGTTCACAGATCGTGAATGATTTACCACTCGGTCGTAATGTTGACGAATTAATTCGTCTTGTTGACGCGCTGGAATTTCACGAGAAACACGGTGAAGTTTGCCCTGCAGGCTGGACAAAAGGAAAAACAGGTATTAAACCAACCGCGGAAGGTATTGCAAAATATCTTTCTCAAGAAGCAACCGCGCTGTAAGTAACAAATATTCCCGGACACAAAGAACGTGTCCGGGAATATTAAAAATTTTCTGCACTAACACAACCGAAAAATAAAATCAAAAAAACTTCGTTTCTAAAAAATTCTAAAATACTTTCAAAATCAACTAATCTCTGCTATAAACTCACGCATACAGAAAATGCAAGATAAGCAAAACAGTTTGAATTGTCTTATATTGAACATTTTTGTGTGTTATGCATATTTTTTGTTTGCAGTTTAGCGAAAATGCATCGTAACATTGCGTTTAGACTAAAATTTGCTTGCAAATGTGCACATTACTAGGTTAATTTTAAAATTCGTCCGGATTAAACATTCAAGGAGATACTACAACTATGAACCTTAAACTCGTTGTTGCATCAATGAGCGTACTTGGGTTGGTCAGTTGCCCAGTGTTTGCAGCCACTACTACGACTGCTACCACTACCACGACAACTACCGAAACATCCTCTATGCCCAAGCACAAGCATCACAAAAAGCATCATCATCGTGCCGAAGCAGTCGAGAAAGTCGACTACAAGGATTACAAAGATATGGTGCCAGCTTGTGTTATCACTCAAAACACCATGGTCTTCATGGATATGAGCCAAAGCTTGAATCGCGCTATGCCAAACCCATGCAACCCGGGTTGGTGGAACCGTGTTCAGGTAAGCGGTGGTGTTAATGTCGATATCGGCAAGTGGGGCAACAGAAACACCAACTATCAAGGTGAAAACTATCAACGTATTTCACTTAACGATGCTTACTTAAACGTGTCGGCCGATGTAAGTGAATGGACCAAAGCGTTTATGAGCGTTGACTACCAGACAGCAACCACTAGTGCGAACCCAGGTGCATTCAATGAATATGGCTTGGCGGAATACAGTGCTGCTTATGCTAACAACATCGCTGGCACTGCCAACAATAATCTACAGTTAGAGCAGGCCTACGCGTTCATTGGTAACCTCGAAGCATCACCAATCTTCCTGCAAGTTGGTAAATCGTTCCAGGATTTCAGCCGTTATGAAATCCACCCGATTACCCGCAGCATGACGCAAGTGATGTCAGAAACCTTGGCTACCTCCATTAAACTGGGCTTTATTGCTAGTGGCTTCAATGGCGGCGTCTATGTGTTTGATGATCCATTGAGCAAGCTTGGCGGTAACGCGGCTAAAACCACCAACTACGGTGTGGCGCTTGGCTATGATATGCCATGCGATACATTGGGCTGGGACATTGGTGCGGCTTACCTTTACAACATGATTGGTGTGAACGATACAGCTTACAGTGTTGTCAACTACACTGGTCTTGCCAAGTATCACAATCGTGTAGGCGGCGCGGCACTGTATGCTGATGTAAACAGTGGCCCATTCGCATTGAGCGCTCGTTATACCACAGCGGTACAACGTTTCAGTTCTAATGACTTGACCAAGAATGGTGTGGCTGACCTTGCTGCTGCTTCACCAGATCTCGGCACAGGTGCTCAAGTTATTCCACTTAAGTCTGCTTCCGGTGCAAAACCATGGGCTGCTGGTATTACTGGCGCTTACGGCTTCAATGCTTGGGACAAGAGCCAACATGTTTACCTTGGCTACCAGGCTTCACGCGAAGCTGCAGGTTTGAACCTGCCAAAGAGCCGCTGGCTGCTTGGTTATGGTATCGAAATGTGGAAAAACACAAACTTCGGCGTCGAATGGGATCGCGATCAAGCCTTCAGTGCTGGCAACGGTGGCACAGGCAACAACTCGAACCTCGTTTCGATTCGTACCGCAGTCAAGTTCAGTTAATCCATACAATATCGGATTGTCTGGAGACGAAAAGCCCGCGAAAGCGGGCTTTTTTTTACCCCTCCGACCCTTACGGGGTTTTAAAAACGTTGAGCCTTAAAATCTAATTCTTAATCATTAGCCACTAATCTCGAACGGCGGGCCGTGAGGCTCTGTTTCTTTTTCGCAGCGCAGCGAGAAAAAAAGCAGACCTATCGGGCCGTTGTTACCAGTCTTGTTGCAATCTTTTTAAGAATGCTTGAATGAAAAAGCTCAACGAATCATTTAAAACGGTTTGTGATGGCGCAAAAAAGCTCTGCAGTGCGTTCAGCGTCATAGATGGCACTGTGAGCCTGTTTAATATCAAATGGAATGCGCGCACGCCTTGCGGCTTTAGCGAGGACTGTCTCACCAAACGCAACTGAAGACAGCGAAGCAGTATCCAAAGTCGTGAACGTATGAAACGGTATAGGGTTTATACCAGATCGTTTAGTGGCCGCGAGAATGAAACTTAGATCAAACCACGCGTTATGTCCGACCAGCACCGCCCGATAACAACCATTCGCCTTAATCTCCTTGTTCACATGATCAAAGACACGATGCATGGCCTGCGCTTCAGGAATGGCGAAACGAAAAGGATGGAAAGGGTCGATGCCATTAATCTCCAGCGCGTTTTTATCAAGATTAGCGCCATGGAATGGCTCGACATGAAACGAGATGGTCTCTTTGCGACTAAGCCCGTTTTCATTCATATTAAGGCTCACAACGGCTATCTCAAGCAGGGCATCGGTGGCTGGATTAAGCCCCGATGTTTCCACATCGACTACCACTGGTAACAGGCCGCGAAAGCGTTTACCCAATAAGCTACTGTTTATATTAGTCATTTTTTTCTATCGACATACTATATATTTCAAATAAAATAGCCTAATAAAGTAGGCAGATTTTTTTATAATTTAATAGTGGAAAACATATGCTAACCAATACCGCAATGCCAAACCAGAATCAACTCCGCAATACTATCACAAAAGCTTACAGAATGGATGAAAATGCTTGTTTAGAGCGCCTGATAGCTCAGGCAACACTACCTGCCGACCAGGTGGCGGCCATTCGTGAAACGGCAATCAAGCTAGTAGGCGAGACCCGTGCTTACAAGAAAAAACAAAGCAAACTCGACGCTTTGTTGCATCAATATGATCTGTCTACCGAAGAAGGCATTGCTCTGATGTGTCTGGCCGAAGCGTTATTGCGTATTCCCGACAACAGCACGATGGATAAATTTATCAGCGATAAACTATCGACCGTGGAATGGAAAAATCATTTAAGCAGACAAAATCCGCTCTTTATCAACGCGGCGACTTATTCATTATTGATAACAGGAAAAATTTACGCGCCCGTTATCAATCAGGAAAAAACTTATTTAACTTCCTTGCAGCGTGCGATCAGCAAAATTGGCGCGACTGTCATACGCCCAGTGATGTTGCAGATGATGAAAGCCATCGGCGGTCAGTTTGTGATGGGAGAAACGATTGACGCGGCATTGCAACGCGCCGTGAAACAAGAACAAATGGGTTATCGTTTTTCTTACGATATGCTGGGTGAGGCGGCGCGCACAGATGAAGACGCTAAAAAATATTATGCCTCCTACGTAGAAGCGATCGATGCCATTGGCAAATCAGCAACACAAACAACGCCAGCGGAAAATCCTGGCATATCAGTAAAATTATCCGCTCTTAGTCCACGCTACGAATACACACACCGTGAAAGCGTCATGCAGGAATTGCCGCCGATGTTGCTAGCGCTCGCGCAGCAAGCCAAAAAATACAACATTGGTTTCACGGTAGACGCGGAAGAAGCAGACCGACTCGATTTGTCACTCGATATTTTTGAAAAAGTATTTAGCGATCCTTCACTGCAAGGCTGGGAAGGTTTTGGTCTGGCGGTGCAAGCTTATCAAAAACGCGCGTCGTTCGTGATTGACTGGCTGGCGGATTTAGCGAGGAAGCACCAGAAGCGCATCATGGTGCGATTAGTGAAAGGCGCCTACTGGGATGCGGAAATCAAAGTAAGTCAGCAGTATGGTTTTAGCGGCTATCCCGTTTTCACACGCAAAAACAGCACGGATGTGTCTTATCTTGCCTGCGCCAAAAAATTATTATCGCAACCCGATTGTTTTTATCCGCAGTTTGGCACGCATAACGCTTATTCCGCGGCGGCTATTATGGCGATGGCAGGTACTACACCGTTTGAATTTCAATGTCTGCATGGCATGGGTCGACCACTGTACGATCAAATCGTCGATAAAGCGCAATTTAACAAGTCTTGCCGAATTTACGCGCCCGTTGGTACTCACAAAGATTTACTCGGCTATTTAGTGCGAAGATTGTTGGAGAATGGCGCGAACAGTTCCTTCGTTAACGCGCTGGCCGATGATGACACGCCCGCGGAAAAAATCGTGTATGATCCTGTCGCGCGTATCGCAGCGCTGTCAGATAAACCACATCCACGTATTCCATTGCCACGTGATATTTATGGCGCGTGGCTTAACTCTACCGGCATCGATTTATCCGATGAAACAGTGTTGAATGCGACACGCGATCAGATGTTAAAGTCTATCAGCGAAAAAATAAGCGCGGGGCCCATCATTAACGGCCAGACGGCTTATAATGGCGAGGCACAGCCTGTCAAATCGCCAGCTGATCACGACAAAATTGTGGGTTATGTTTCTAAAGCAACGGAAGAAAACGTTGAGCAAGCATTAAGTGCCGCGTCAAACGCGACAAAAAGCTGGGGTAATTTGCCAGTGGAAGAACGCGCGTCGATTATGGAGCGCGCCGCGGAAATTTTTCAGGATGAAATGCCTGCGCTCGCGGCGTTATTGTCGCTGGAGGCCGGTAAGTGCATTCCCGATTGCTTGTCCGAAGTGCGCGAAACCATTGATTATTGTCGCTACTATGCTTACCGCGCGCGAGAAGATTTAAAACCCGTTGCGTTGCCAGGGCCAACAGGCGAATACAATGAATTGACTTTGCATCCGCGCGGCGTTGTGGCGTGTATCAGTCCATGGAATTTCCCGCTGGCGATTTTTTCCGGCCAGGTGATCGCAGCGTTGGTCGCGGGCAATACGGTGTTGGCAAAACCCGCGGAGCAAACACCACTGATCGCTTATCGTGCCGTGCAGATTTTGCAGCAGGCAGGTGTGCCAGCGGACGCGTTGCAACTGTTGATTGGTCAAGGTCGCGTCGTCGGCGCGAAAATTGTCGCTGATGAGCGCGTGG
>DAIDIB010000020.1 GCA_027459575.1 Gammaproteobacteria bacterium
GAGTGGCGCTTTGTTTATACTCTGTTCCCGGGTGCAAAAAACGCACCCGGGCTACCCAATCAACAAATAAAGAAGCTGACACCACCCGCTACCATAAAGTCATTCTTACCACCCGTGATGGTGTAAAAATCTCGTGCTTCAAGTCGAAGCGCAATCACATCATTCGCGAATATATGCATACCCGCGCCAGCGTTAATATTACCTTCACTGTTTGGGTCATTATTATTGTTGTTACTGTTGTAATGGTTAACACCCACGCCTGCTAATAAAAACGGCTCTATCACCTGACGAGCAATTTTTACCGGAGTGAAATGATAGACACCATCAAAAGCCAATTGTTTACCGCGAATTTGCTGATTGTAGTTGCCGTTATTGCGTGAGTAGCTGGTGAACATGCCCGCCAGACCTTCCACGCCCCAATGATCAGTGAAATTATAGCCCGCCAGCACATAACCTATGCCAGTGCTTTCCAGATGACGCTTAGGGGCAAACCATTCGTAGCCACCATCGACTGATAATATGACTGTATTAGCTTTGCTGAAGGCGTAGGATGGTATCGCGACTGCAAGCACAAAAAGACCAGCGACTAATATTGACCATTTTTTCATAATATCCCTTTATTAGAGAGTTTAAGCGTTTACGAAGTCTATCATACAACTTATATAAAACAAGATGCCGCCATTGCGAGGAGCGCTTTTGCGATTGTGAGCAAAGCGCGGCAAAGTAATCCAGAAAGTTTTTCTGTATTGCTTCGGCCACAAACCGGCCTCGCAATGACGATTATTTTTGAGGTGAAATCATCTTTGTGTAAAAACTCGGCGCGGGATAGTTTGTATAATTGGTAGTGGTCATCATTCCTGCTTCCATGTGATATAGCACGTGGCAATGCATTGGCCATATACCTGGATTGTCTGCATTAAACACAATGGTTTTACTTGAATGAGGCATCACTAATATAGTGTCATGCAGCGGGCCATTTGTTATCGGTTTGCCATCAATCCTGGTGACTTGAAACACATGGCCATGCAAATGCATAGGATGTGACATACCAGAATTGTTGGTGTAAACCATTTCGACTTGATCACCTTTGGAAATTTTTAACGGTGTGACATGCGGCCAGATTTCTTTATTGATTGTCCACACATAATCAGACATATTCCCTTCTAGCGTGTAATGTAGTGTTTTAGTAACGGGTTTAGTAACGACAGAGTTAAGCGGATGTATCTGCCTTTCTTGATCATCATTTAAAGCTGGCGCGTCTGATGTTGCAAGTTTACTGGGTAATACAATTTTAGTATCAGGCGTGACGAGTAAAATCCCCGTTTGTTTTTTAGTGCCTTCAACCTGAGCCAGAATAGGATAAGTGCCTTTTTTATTAGGAATGGAAAGTAATATATCCAGACGTTGCGCTATTGCGACTTGAAATTTATGATTTTTGATTGGCTTGATATTATTCCCATCGACCGCAATAAGCGCTCCCTCTAATTTACCAGTGTTGACCCAAAAATTTGTCGCGGCTGAGGCATTAATAACACGAAGACGAATTTTTTGTCTTGCAGATACCTGAATAATTTCCGGCTTGGAAAGCGTGTGCCGATTCGCTAAAAACGCATCATAATCCACATCATTCAGATCTGGCTCCGACATATTCATATCATGATCCATGTGCATCGACGCCATTTTTTCTTTACTACTTTTTTTAAGATTTGCAAATATCTTGTCAGGACTGGTAAAGCTAAAATCCTGCAACATCACAGTAATGCTTTTATAATTTGGGTATAAATCATTTGGATTATTTATAATGAGCGGCGCCGACATGAGTTGTTGCTCAAACAACTTGTAATGCGAGTGCATCCAGTAAGTGCCAGACTGAACAAGTGGAAAAAAATAATGCTGTGATTTACCCGGCGGAATTGGCAATTGCGTAATGTATGCCACACCATCCTGATTGTTAGGGAGAATCAAGCCGTGCCAATGGATTGCAACAGGAACATTGGTTTTATTTTTCAGAAGAACGTCAAAGTTTTGTCCTTTAACACCTTCATACCCCTCTTGTCCATTGTCTTGAACAATGTCATATACCTCAGATTTTTTGCCGTCAACAGTGATTGATGTTTTAATGACATTGAGTGTGACAGGTTTGCTTTCTTCGGCAGAGCAAATGTTTATGAAAAACAAGCTGGCCAAAAATATTAATGTTCTAATCATAAATATTACATCCGTGTGGTTTCACTTATGGAGCCGAGGAGGATCGAACTCCCGACCTCTACGTTGCGAACGTAGCGCTCTCCCAGCTGAGCTACGGCCCCTTTGCTTGTCTTCTCAGAATAATATTATGTATTTTTAAGAAATGCCAGTTCGGCCTCAGTAGAATGACGACCAAGGACTTCGTTGCGTTGCGGAAAACGACCAAACTCTTTGATAACGCGGAAATGGGCGTAGGCGTAAGCGAGAAACAGTTGATAAATCTGACTGGATTCTGCCATCGAAAGCGAAGCCAAATCCTGATAAAGCCGGATAGAACTCTCCTGAATTTGCGCGTTTTCAGAATGCACCAGCGGCATATAAAAAAACACGCGCTCGATCAGCGTAAGCGACTGATCCATTTTCTTTTGTATGCCTTCAATGCAAAGACGCTGCGCATAAGAATCGTATTCAAACGCCTTGGCAGAAGCATGATGAACATAACGCGAATATTGATCCAGCAAAATAATCACCGCCAAACGACCACGCGCGGTTTCCAGCCAACCATCTAAATGACCAGCAATAGCTTCGTTGTATTCTTGGTTAAAATTCGTTGCCATTTGTTTTTTGATTGTTTCATTATCGCCAAACCAAAGATTAGTGCGGCCGCTGCTTGGTAAATCCGCAGAGCCCAGGTTTCCGAACCATAAATTTAATAATTCGTGCACCCTGTCCGTCATGACCACACCCTCTCTTTATGGCTTTTGGCCCCTTTATTACAGCATAGCATAATTTGAAGGGTAATTGAGGGTATTTTTGATATATTAATTATTATAAATCAAGGTGTTATGATTAATGCGTCAGCAAATATCAACATCTACGCCAACAGGCAACAAGTTAAATAACTCTATAACATCTTGATTACGCATACGTATGCAGCCATGCGACATCGGCACACCCATCGGCTCTTCATCCGGCGCGCCATGAATATAGATAAAACGCCGCATCGAATCGACTTTACCCATGCGGTTTTTGCCACGCTCTACTCCGCTCAGCCATAAAATACGGGTCAAAATCCAGTCACGATGAGGATGCTCAGCGCGCAGCGCAGAGGAATATATTTCACCCGTCGCACGACGCGCGACAAATACAGCATTAACTGGCGCCTGTTCACCAATCTTCGCACGCACAATATGTTTGCCGCGCGGTGTCTGCTCGCTTCCCATCATTTCACCCGCGCCATTTTTCGCGGTAGAAACAGGATAAGATTTAACAAGCCGCTCGTCAGAAAATACTTGCAATGTTTGTGTCGCTATATCAATTATTACGCGCATAATCATGACTTCATCACAATTTCAGCAATTATATCCGTCATTGATTTTTCAGTAACACGATCTTTATCACGCGAAGGATCAAACTCAACCACTTCCGTGCCAATTAATTTTTTATCGTTAACAATTTTCTTTAAGCCAGCGATCATGTCAATCAATCTAATTCCACCTGGTTCTGGCACATCCACACCCGGCGCATCTTGAGGATCGAGCGCGTCCACATCAATGGTAACACCATAAGAAACAGTATTTTTACTAACATGCGCCACCGCTTCTTGCAACACCGTGCCAAACCCACGCGCAAGCACCTCTTCCATCATATACACTTTAACATTTAGACGCTTAAGCAACGACGCCTCGCCCTCCTCAAAGCTGCGCACGCCAATCAGACATAAATTTTCCGGTTTAATTTTCGGCGTATCATGCAACACGGTCGTTAAGGTGGGGTAACCAAAACCCAACAAACAAGCGAGCGGCATACCGTGAATATTGCCAGAAGGCGTGGTTTCAGGCGTGTGACTATCCATATGCGCATCAATCCAGATCAAGCCAAGATCACCCTTGTCATGCATCGCATCATAAACGCCACTCCATGTGCCAATCGCACATGAATGATCGCCACCCACCACACAAAATGATTTCTTGCCCCTGATTAATTCAGAAACATGTTTAGCAAGCTGCAAACATAGCAATCTGATATTTTCATCTTTACGTTTATGACTGGTAAAAGGAGACAACATGGTATGCCATTGCACCTTGCCGTTTTTTTCCAGCGTCAACATGGCCGGCGACTCTCGCACCACAGATGGGCCTTCTCCGCTGTGCGCATCCGCGCCTGCTATCCCAGACGCACAGCCTATTAGATATGTTGTCATAATGCTCTTCCTGAATTGCTTGTTGGGTATTATACTCACGTTTCGTTGGGCTTCGCAAAAGCACTCAGCCAAACCTATACCGACTACGAATCAGCTTCATCGGTGATACGGTAACAACGAACCGGTAGGTCTGTTTTTTTTCTCGCTCCGCTGCGAAAAATAAACAGAGCCTCCCGGTTCGCCGTTCAATACCTGCCGCTTCGCGAGTAGCTGGTTTAGGTGTACATGATAAAAAGGAATTGATTACAATGAACCACCAACAACTAACAAACTATATCAACAACCTCTGGGACACAAGCATCATCCCAACTCTAATTGAATACATCAAAATCCCCAATAAATCCCCCCAGTTCGACGCCGACTGGGAATCACACGGCTACATGGACGAAGCGGTTGAACTTATCGCCAACTGGTGCAGAGAACAAGCCGTCAACGGCATGACGCTAGATGTATTACAATTAAAAGGCCGCACGCCAGTCATCATCATGGATATCCCCGGCGACAACAACAAAACCGTTCTACTCTACGGTCACTTAGATAAACAACCCGAAATGACCGGCTGGAGCGAAGGCCTCGGCCCCTGGCAACCTGTGATCCGGGGAGACCGTTTATATGGTCGCGGCGCGGCCGACGATGGTTACGCGGCATTCGCTTCACTCACCGCCATCAAAGCACTGCAAGAACAAAACATTCCCCACGCGCGTTGCGTGATTTTAATTGAAGCAAGCGAAGAAAGCGGCAGCCACGACCTGCCTCATTATATGGATGTGCTAAAAGAACAAATTGGCACGCCAGATTTAGTGATTTGCCTTGATTCCTGCTGCGGCAACTACGAGCAATTATGGACGACTACTTCCTTGCGCGGTGTGTTAACAGCAACATTATCTATAGACGTATTAAAAGAAGGCGTGCATTCCGGCGCCGCAAGTGGCATCGTGCCATCCTGCTTCCAGATTTTACGACAATTACTATCACGCATTGAAAGTGAAACGACAGGCGAAGTACTGATTAAAGAAATGCATGTTGATATCCCAAAACAGCGCGGCGAACAAGCACATCTTGCCGCGGAAGTGCTTGGCGACGCGGTATTTAAAGATTTACCTTTTCACGACACAGTCAATCCTCGCGAAGGCACCATCGCGGATTTAATTTTGAATCGCACCTGGAAACCAGCTATATCAATCACAGGATTAAGCGGCGTACCCAGCGTGGAAAATGGCGGCAATGTCACACTCCCCTCTATAAAGGTGAAATTATCTGTGCGTTTACCACCCACTTGCGACGCGGAACAGGCAGCTAGCGCGCTGAAAACAGAACTGGAAACTCAACCGCCTTATAATGCCAACGTCCGCTGCGACATTTTAGACGCGGCTTCAGGCTGGAACGCGCCTGCGGAAGCGGCGTGGCTCAACAAAGCAATAAATGAAGCGTCAATGGCTACATTTGGCAAGCCAGCGGTGAGTATGGGCGAAGGGGTTTCCATCCCCTTTATGGGCATGTTAGGCAGAAAATTTCCGAAAGCGCAGTTTTTAATTACCGGCGTATTAGGCCCAGAGGCAAACGCGCATGGGCCTAACGAATTTTTGCATTTACCAACCGTGAAAAAACTTACAGCATGTGTCTGTCATACACTGATGGCACATAGTGAAGATCATTATAATCCATAAAATCTGCTTCTCTCAGATAATACCGGAGCGGCGGCGTGGGTGATATTTTTTCTTTGAGGTCAGCAAACAAAGTGGACTTTGTGGTGCTGACCTTTTCCTCGCCTACCAAACAAAATCCAAACGAAGCTAATACTGACATAACGCCTAAATACATTAGCAGCGGATTCAAAGTCAACAAGCCACCCAAAATTAACGCGGCGCTCAAAACGAGAAAAGATATACCGGTTATCATCAATCCCACGCTTCTGCTTTCCATATTTGCAGCCGCCCTGGCTTCCAGATCATCCGTACCACCACCGTGTAATGCCACGTTAACCGCACGCATGTCATGTAATTTGCCTCGATAAAATTCCAGAGAAATATCTTCCGATTCTCTGTCTACAGGAAAATTATCATTATAAATTGCCTGCACAAGACTGTGATGAACGACACTTGTATTATTCTCTAACCATGTGGCTAAACGTATGCGTTGTTCTTCAATGTCCGCTTCAAGTTGCGACCTGCTCTCGTTGTAGATTCTAGTGTATTCCGCTGATTCTACTGTGGATGGCGTGTAATGATGCATGTATCGGTCATGATGAAACATTTTAAACCTCCCTGTTATTAGCAGAGATTAAAAACCCGGCGAACCGGGTTTTTAAATTTGAACTGGATCCCGGCTTTCGCCGGGATGACGCGTGTGAATTTCGCCGGGATACGCATGTAACTTTCGTCTGGACAACGCGTAGCTTTAATAGTCATCGCCCGATGGAGTGTCTGGGTTGCCTTCATCAGAACCGCTATTACCGCTATTGTTGCCGCTATTGTTGCCGCTATTTGTGGTGGTATCTGTAGAACCAGAGCTACCCTGGCTTTGTGAGTTGTCCATCGATCCTGAATTATCAGTTGAGGACGAACCACCCTGCATCGATTGACCAGTCGAGGTATCATCAGCCATAGCGGGCATGCCAGCCAATGCGATTACCAATCCTGATATCGCTGCCATAGCGATTGGCTTCATTTTCATCTTACTCTCCTAATTAAGAAATAATCACAGTTTACTAATTTAATATGAATTTTTTATATTTTCCAGTGGTTGTTAATATTGTCATCCTGAGAGCGTTTCTTGCTCGAAGGACCTCCCGATGCACGCATGGAGGTCCTTCGAGCAAGAAACGCTCTCAGGATGACATGGTCATTTTATGATCAACTTAACCATTTTACCCCTTGCATCTGATTGACTTGAGTACAGCCCTTAGGTATAAAATCACCTTTTGGTAGCCGGGGGTCTATAATGAAAATCGAGCACGACAGACTGCTTGCCAAACTCACCCCACCTGCCGCAACTTACATAACGAAGGACATCTCATGAGAACAGCTAATCGCATGGTATCATCGTCACTATTGACATCCGTTTATCCATGGCTCGTCGTGTGCTGTGGCATGCTTTTTTATTGCTACAACTACTTTTTACGTGTCTCACCCAGCGTTATGCAGAACGAACTCACTGAATCTTTTCATATGACCGCGGCACAATTTGGCACACTGGCCGCCTTCTATTATTACGCGTATACCCCCATGCAAATTCCGGCGGGTATGATTTACGACAAGTTTGGCGTTCGTCTGGTATTATCGTTCGCCTGCTTGATTGCCGTATTAGGCTTAAGCATTTTCATTTCAGCGGACAATTATATGATGGCGGGCGCTGGTCGCTGCCTCATTGGTCTGGGCACGGCATTTGCCTATATCGGCACTTTAAAGCTGGCTTCCATATGGCTACCAGCTAACCGTTTCGCCACCGTGGCTGGCTTGGCGACCGCTATTGGCATGATGTCTGGCGCATTATCGCAGAAATACCTCACCACGCTTATCGCAGCGGTTGGTTACAAAGAAGCATTGCATGGCGCGTTAATTGCGGGTGTCGTATTAAGCGCTATAGTTCTCGTGTTAGTTAGAAACAGACCCAAAGCCGAAGTAAGCGCGGTGGCAGTCATGACCGCTCCCATCAATATTAAGCAATTGGCCAGCGCACTACGTATTATTTTCACCAACCCACAAATGTGGTTGATCGGCGCTATTGGCTGCTTACTTTACTTACCTTCTTCAGTGTTCCTTGATCTGTGGGGCATTCCATATCTTAAAGCAGTGTACGGCTTAAGCGCAGAACAAGCTGTATCGATTTGTGGCTGCACCTTTTATGGCTGGATTATTTCCGGTCCCTTCATCGGTATGATTTCAGATAAAATCAAACGTCGTTGCTTCCCCTTAACTTTCACCGGCGCTTTTGCGGCTATCCTGCTTTGCGTGGTGTTTTACGTACCGGGTATTGAAGTATCGATGCTGAATGCTATTTTCTTCATGATTGGCTTCTGCTGCGGCGCACATCCACTATGCTTTGCGCTTGGCAAAGAAAACAACCCGATTCAAATTTCCGGTACGGCTGTGGCTACCACCAACATGCTCATTATGTTGGGCGGTGTGATCTTCCAGCCAGTGGTTGGCAAGCTACTCGACTATCACACGTCCAGTCCTCTCTCGGCAAACGGTTTGGCTGTCTACTCATCAAGCGATTACACCTTTGCATTAAGCGTCGTTCCACTTGGCGTGGCGCTGGGTATCATTCTTTCCTTATTCCTTAAAGAAACACGCTGCGAGTCACAAGCTAAAGCGGCTGATGAGCAACTGTTCGCGCAGCAAGCGCCTGCTCTTGTACCTGAACTTGAACCCGAGCTGGCGACTGAAACCAAATAAACACGTCGTCCCGGCGAAAGCCGGGACCCAGGCCTGGATCCCGGCTTTCGCCGGGACGACCTTTACACATGATTATTAAATTTCACTCCGCATATAAGAAACAATAAACTCCAACAACAACCGCGTGCGTTGCGGCAATGATTTCTGCTGCGGATAAATAGCATATAAGTGATACTCACCAAAATCCTCTTGCGTTAGCACTCGCTGTAATTGTCGTTGTTGTAGCGCGCCTCTCACATTTAAATCCGTAAAGCGTCCTATTCCAGCACCTTGAACACACGCAATCAACGCACTTTCAATATCGTCGCATTTGAATTTGGCATCATCCATATTAATAGTATTATGAGACATCAATTCCGCACTATTTACCGGCTCGCCATGCTTATATAAATATCCTGGCGCGGCATATAAACCAATTTTTTCTTTAATAAGTAATTTTGATTGCATGCCACTATCATGTAACTTTGCGTCATTGAGGTAGCCCGCGCCACGAATAACCAGATCCAGCTTCTCTTTAATTAAATCTAGCTGCCGATTACTGAGTATTAACTCAATCTGAATATCCGCAAAATCATTTAAAAATTTCACCAACATCTCAGTCAAGTAATGCCGGCCAAAATACGGCGGTGCGCTGACGCGAATAAGACCCTTTGGTTTTTTTGCCGATGACTGGATAAGGCTAACGGCAGAATCCAGCTCTTGCTGAATACGTTGTGCATGCTGCCAAAAGAGCTCTCCCTCAGGCGTGAGATGAAATTGCCTTGTTGTGCGCTTAATGAGAGTAACACCTAAATTTTTCTCTAACTGACTAATGCGACGGCTAATTAAGCCATTTGAGAGGCCTAAATATTTCGCCGCATGGCTAAAACCACCTTGTTGAATAATAGCCACAAAAATGGCTGTGTCATCTAATAAGCCCATCATTATATCCAATATGTAAAATATATTATTAATTATTGCATATTGTTTACTTTTTGAATAGATATTATAGTGGTCAAAAATGATGCATACGAGGTTAAGACATGAATCCACTGACAATAATCATAATTTTAATCATTGCAGCAAATAGCGCTTTCGTCTTTCGTTTTGCAATGGATTTCATTCACAATAAAGTTCAATTCCAAAATGATGGCAATAATTTATTGTTAGCAGTTTCATCTGCGGTGATATTCTTCCTTTCATCTTTCGGTATTTGTGATTTTGCAATTTCTTCGATTTTCTATAGAGCAAAAAAACTAGTTAGTGACAAGAAACTGCCGGGCACATTGAACACACAATGCGTGATTCCAGTTGCGGTGATGGCGCTGACGTTTATTTCATCCATCAAAGTTGGTCTTATTACGCTTGTAACCTGCATCACTTCTCAGGTAATAGGAGCTTATATTGGACCAAAACTCGTTGTTGGGCTTTCGGAAAAAATTATCAGAACGGTAATTGGGATAGGTTTGCTAGTTGCAGCCCTATTTATAGTTGCAGGCAAATTTGGCTACCTGCCTGTTGGAGGCGCAGCTTTAGAACTACATGGCATTAAATTATTTATTGCGGGTATTAGCCTGTTTTTATTTGGCGCGCTAAATAATATTGGCATCGGTTCTTATCCACTTACGATGGCGACACTTTATGGCTTAGGCATGAGTCCACTCGCATCATTTCCAATCATGATGGGTGCTTGCGCCTTTTCTACCGCCGTCAGTGGTATACAGTTTATCAAACATGGGCAATATAGCAGAAAAATCACGCTGTATACCTCAACTTTTGGTGTGGTGGGCGTATCAATCGGAGTGCATTTAATAAAATCATTAGATGTTTCATTACTGCAATGGATACTTGCCAGTCTAATACTTTACACCAGCATCAGCATGCTGATTAAAGAATTTGATTTCAAATCATTACGAGTACCTATTTATGCAAAATAACTTGCGCCTGCAATCAAAAACCGCCCTCATTACGGGTGGCACTCAGTCTATAGGCAGTGCAATCGCAGCCTTATTTAGTGAACAAGGTGCGCGAGTCATTATTACTGGTAGAAAAGCACAAGCAGAAGGGCTGCAAATTGCCAAGAATCTCGGTAAAAATGTCAGTTATCTGCGACTCGACGTAACAAAAGAAAAAGACTGGCGATTTGCGATGAGTGCTATACGAGAACAATACGGAAAACTGGATATTCTGGTTAATAACGCTGGCATCGAATACCCTGATAACACCGAATCATTACAAGATCCTGAGCACTGCTTATTAACTGACTGGCAAGCAGTGCATCAGGTTAATCTGGACGGAATATTTTTAGGTTGCAAACATGCAATTAGTATCATGAAATCCAACCCCGATTCTGCGATTGTTAATATTGGCTCGCGTTCTGGATTGATCGGCGTACCCTCATCAGCTGCTTACTCATCAAGCAAGGCAGCTATTTTAACAAAAATGTGGGATAAAGAATTAGGTACAGATGAAAAACGATCCCAACGAATCGCGGAATTTAGTCAAAACATTCCTCTTCGACGAATGGGCAAGCCAGATGATATTGCCTATGCGGCGTTATACCTGGCATCTGATGAATCACGATTTGTAACAGGAACAGAATTGATCGTCGATGGTGGAATTATGTGCGGTTCAAGTGCTTCGCCAGCGGCAGAGGTTATTAATGTTGAGTAACTATAACCGAGTTTTACATGGCACATTAATCGCGCTTGGTGGTTCATTTATATATGTGATATTTGGCATACTGTCAAAATTGATACAGACTCAATTATCATTCAGTCATCTTCTATTTCTTCAGAGTATAGCAGGATTATCATGCGCCGTTACAATTATACGCATGCAAAAATTTGACTGGTCATTATTATGGACAGATTTCCATTACATCTATTTAGTGCGGATTATTATTAGTCTCGCCTCGATGTTCAGCTTTATTTACGGCTTGAAATATGTCAGCGTCTATAATGCGCTTGTTATTTTAAATATTTGTCCATTTATAATGCCGATATTACGATTTATATTTTTTAGAAATAAGATACACAATAAAATATTCGTGCCAATCTTGTTTGCATTTTGCGGCATCATTTTAATACTATCTCCCGATCAGCAGATACTACATTTATCAACGTTAACAATTGTAGCCAGCATGTTATGCATGGCCTTCTCGCTGTTATTGTTAGAGCATAAAAATAATACTAGTCCTGTTTTGGCTATATTCTATTATTTTCTGGTCAGCTCAATTATCACTGGCTTTGCGATACTATTTTTTCATCAAACAGAATCTCTATCATTCAACACTATAACATTAGGCCTAATTACTGGCGTGATGTTTTTCCTGGTTCAATTAAGTTTAATTTATGCGACAAGATATATTAGCTCTCAGTTTGTCTCAGTATTGTTTTATTCTGAGATAATATTTGCATTAATTGCGTCTTTATTGATGGGAAGCATGCAATGGAGTGTGACTTTGCTCATTGGAACGATATTCGTACTAATAGGCGGTTATACAATATTTTATATTGAAAAATCCACTCAGACTCGTTTATATTGATTTTGGAGGTGACTATGAAATTTAACAACTACATCTACATCTTTTTAGGTCCTGAACTGGATCCCAAACAACATCGCGCCACCATTAAAACGAATAAGCTTACCTATACAACTGTTGGTGTCGATTTTAAACATAAAGAAAAAGTACTGGAGGTAGCCAAAGAAGCCATAGCCAACGGCGCGCAAATGATTGAACTTTGTGGTGGTTTTGGTCCGTTATGGATAGCTAAAGTTACTGATGCGATCAATGGCGTCGTGCCCGTCGGCAGTGTTGCGTATGGACCCGAAGCACGCAAACCTTTACTCGATTTACTGAGCTAATATGAACATTCTTTACATTTATGCGCATCCCAACTCAAAATCCTTCAACTCGAAACTTAAAAAGTGCGGCATTGAGAAATTACAAACAAATGGACACAAGATAAAAATATCTGATCTTTATGAAATGAATTTTAACCCCGTGGCAAGCTGGAACGACTTTAAAATTAATAGTGATCAGACGCAATATTTCTTAGCGCAGAACGCGGCGTATCAACAACAAGCGCTGGCTGAGGACATTGTTACCGAGATAGATAAAATAAAATGGGCTGATCACCTTATATTTCAATTTCCATTATGGTGGTTTTCCGTGCCGGTTATTTTAAAAGGCTGGTTCGACCGTGTACTTGTAAAAGGTTTTGCTTATGATACCGGCAAAATCATGCGCGATGGATTATTAAAAGGAAAAAAGGCTTCCCTGATATTAACGACTCAATCTCCCGAATCAGCTTATCAAGTGGATGGCATACAAGGCGCGACCATTGAAACTTTCTTATACCCTGTCCATCACACATTAAATTTTGCCGGTATTGAAACAACCGAACCTTTTATCATTCATGGTGCGTTTAATTTAGATAAAGAGCAACAACAAAAAATACTTCGAAGTTTTAAATTCTATCTTTCAAAGCGGTAAAAAGCGATCCAGGATGAAGGGTAAGGCCATTAATATTATCCCAACGATAATCAATGAAGATGTTTCGTTCACGGCGTAGGGATAGATCATAAGAACAATACCGCCCACCATGAAATAAACATTTTGCTTTCGTCCATAGGCAAAGTAAGCCATGCCAATGACGCTGAAGAAGATGGAAAAAATAATATAATTTGCGTCCATAAGTAAATTTGTCCTTTTGAGAACCAGCCAAGAATTTCTCGCCTAGATCACCGCTTAGAGAGATTTTCAAGCTGACTAATCCAGCAATCAAAATTAGGGCACATTTCTCTTATTTTCCTAATACCAATAGCCTCTGAAATCTCTTTTCCCATAGCCACCTTACGATAGCCATACTTTAACTTCTCAAGTCTTTTTGATGGCGCATATACCGGATCAGTATTTATTTCTTCTGGGTTGTCATATTGATCTAGTATAGTCTGAATTTTGCCTACGTTAATTTGAAGTTTACTTGCTAATATTTTCGCGTCACTAAAGAGTAAAGCTTCAAATTCATGCATTTCAATATAAGAAATGAAACGGTCTTTTGCATTATTAGCAGAAAATTGTTTTGAAATTTCATCATGCGTTGCTTGATTGATTAATTTAGCCTTTTCAGTCGCGGACATTATTGTGCCAGTGTTCGACTTATGCTTAATAGAATCACATCCCGGCCATGCGGAATCAATCTTGAAATAATCCACCATCGTTGAAACAAAGGTATCATTTCCTTGTGCAAGAAATTTTCCAATATCCTCTCTGGCTCGATCGAATCGAACATCACCACCTTTATGCCCAGGCTTCCCGATCAACGCAGGATACAAAAATATATTCTTCTTCGCCATATCAGGCGCTAATACATCTCTAATGAATGTTTGCTCAGTCTGTCCCTCTACTACAACATAAACTCTATTCACTAACTGGCCCTCCGGTCAGAACATTCTTGCGCCAGAGCTCGCCTAGCGAATAATCCTTGAACCAAGACTGCAGCTGACTGGAATCTAAACGCTCAAATGTAGACGCACCATCCTTCCTGTTGACAACAATAATATCGTCTGCCGAAAAGCAATCAACCAGTGTTGGTGATTGCGTGGAAATAATTACCTGCGTTTTCTTAGCGGCAGATTCGATTAATTCAGCGAGAATTTCAATCGCATAAGGATGTAAACCTAATTCCGGCTCATCGATCACAATAGTAGCTGGGGGAATAGGCTGCAATAAAGCGGTTGCTAAGCAGATAAATCTTATTGTGCCATCAGAAAAATGGTAAGGCTGCATTGGATAATCAGACCCTTTTTGTTTCCAGCCGAGCTTTACTGTTATCTTTTCCCCCATTTTTACGTTATCAAGAATAAAGTCATCGAAAAAAGGTGCGACTAATTGAATGACATTTACTATTTCACGATAACATCCTTCATGATGAGTTTTAAGCTCTAAAAGAAATGGTGCGATATTGTCGGCATTAGCATGTAATTGCTTATTATTTTCTATAATTTCAGATCTACGCATACGTGCGCTTGAACTTGTGTCATGAAAATGGTACACGACCCAATTAGAAATAGCCCGAAACACGTAATAACCAACGCCACGATCAGATGTAACCCCAGACTCATCTTTTACAGCATACAAGTTACTCTCGTTGATATTACTACCTATAATCGTCCAATTGCCTAGTTCATATTTATAGGCTTCCTGCTTTATATTGAATTTCTCTTTAACAGTAGGCTCGAGTTCAAATTCATATTGATTTTTTCCAAACTGAAATTTAGCTTTTATAGAGGAGGTATATTTAGGGCCATTATATAGAAAACCATCGGAACCGCCATTTTTTGAAATAAAATTATCAAAATTTCGATTTACCATTTCTCTCAGCATGCGAAATATTTCAATGAAGTTGCTTTTCCCAGACCCATTAGCACCAATAAGCACATTTAGTCGATTCAGTTTAAAGTTTTCGAGTTCTCGGATTGATTTGAATCCCTTAATTGACAACGTATCTAATGCACTAGTCATGCTTTACTCCCATGCCATCTATATAAATCTCTCTACGCACTGATACAGAACAA
Organism: Gammaproteobacteria bacterium; assembly: GCA_027459575.1. Classification (GTDB taxonomy): domain Bacteria; phylum Pseudomonadota; class Gammaproteobacteria; order DSM-16500; family DSM-16500; genus Aquicella. The sequence continues at coordinate 15,349 of DAIDIB010000020.1, forward strand.
ATTACTCTGAATAATACTAAGATTATATTATATCCAAGTCTCTATTGTATTAGAAACAAAATTTGATTAAAAATTGATTTAGATCGCAAAAAACGCGGATTCCGTTACCTACACCCACTCCCTTGCCGGTAAAAACTTCTCGTACAATTCCGCTTCACGCGAGCCTGGCACGGGGTGCCAATTGTAAGCCCAGCTAACCTGAGGTGGCAATGACATCAGGATGGATTCCGTTCGACCGCCAGACTGCAAGCCAAACAACGTTCCTCTGTCATACAGTAAGTTAAATTCTACATAACGACCACGGCGATACGCCTGAAATTTACGCTCCACTTCAGTAAATGGCATAGACTTGCGGCGATGTAAAATCGGCTGATAAGCTTTAATGAAATGATCGCCCACGCTTTTCATAAACTCAAAACAACGCTCAAAACCCCCTTCATGCAAATCATCAAAAAACAAACCGCCAATGCCGCGCGCTTCTTTGCGATGTTTCAAATAAAAATACTCATCGCACCATTTTTTATAATTAGCATACACATCAGCGCCAAACGGATCACAAGCATTTTTCGCCATTTGGTGCCAATGCAGACAATCTTCTTCAAACCCATAATAAGGCGTCATATCAAATCCACCGCCAAACCACCAATGCAGTGGCTTGCCATCGCGCGACACTTGAATAAAGCGCACATTCAAATGACAAGTAGGTGCGAAAGGATTGACTGGGTGAATAACGACCGACACACCCATCGCCTCACACGTCGCATCGGCAAATTCAGGGCGTTTCTCTAACGCCGCGGGAGGCAACTTAAACCCCTGCACATGGGAAAAATTCACCCCACCCTTTTCGATAGCCTGACCATTGGCAATAACACGCGTCAGCCCACCACCGCCCTGGGCATGCTGCCAGGGCTCTTCGAGGAATTTGGCAGCGCCATCTTCGCTTTCTATCATGGCGCAGATGCGATTTTGCAGATCTAGTAGATATTTCTTAACGGTTTCATTGTTCATATTTTACTCGCCAGCAATAAATTGACTTTTTGTTGCCCATTAGAATACAGTATGCCCTAGCACTAAAACAAGAAAAGGAATACGAGTATGACAAAGGCACGCTTCTTTCTCACTGATCTAAGTCAATCTTCACATAAAAATGATGGTGGACTGATACCTGATGTTTGGAGTGTTGTTTTCCAGAATCTGGAACCGTCGTTTTTAAATAGCGTGTTGCGCACTTGCAGACTGTTTAATGCCATTGCTGGTACTAATGAAGTGTTTAATGCCTTGTTAAGTCGATATTATCCAGTCGACGAGCGGCAAGAAGGGGTGAGTTCATACGAATTATTCAGATCACACTACACAAGAGAAACATCAGGATTATCGCGAGCCGCAAGGACATTGTGGGACATATGTTATTATGAAGATGTAGAACAAATAGAACCTTTCATTGATAGATTACCGGCAACAAATCAATTTGATCCTGATATATTATTTGAAGTAGACGCTAATCTAAATCACTTGTTAGTATCTCACATAAATCGTCGGGATAATCAGGCGATACGCGATATACTTTTCAAAAGAATATATGACTGGTTTTTGATGCAAGCCAAGAACAAAGAATGGTGGTCCTCCTTCCCGTTATCATTACTTACAAATCAATTTACAGACTCCATGACGTTCGCGTTTGAAACCAAAAAAAATCACATCATCATGGATTTTGCGGTCGCGCTTAATCAGCTTTCATTTATTAAGCAACATTCGACACATTACACTGATACCAGTTCAAACAAAAAACCGGACTTTTTCCAATCCGCATGTTTGTTCGGACATCTCGAAATCGTTAAATACATGCTGGCAAATGGTGACCCATTTCGAATAATGCAAGGACACCATCAAGATCCTCTCCGCCACGCTGTTACTGGTAACCAGGAAGAAGTCGTAGAATTTTTACTTATCACTCACTCAGACAAAATTACCAATGACATGATGAATTCCGCCATTTGTCTCGCGATAGTAAAGGATCACATAACCCTACTTGAGCTGCTATTATCGCATCTGGCCATGCGCGTGGTAGCAGGAGAAATTGTCATTTCAGATTTTACTCATAATGACGGAAATACAATACTTGACTTGGCTTGTAATGGAGCGAAATCGGAAGCAGGCAAGTTAATCGACAAAACATTTCCTGAATTGCTAAATGCTGATCGGGATGGATATATTAGCTCTGTCTGTGCATCAGGTTGTACTGAACTTATAGAATACTTCCTGAGTGAAATAGATGACATTCAACAATACTTACAGGCACACCCTGAATTTTTGGTGAATGCAGCTGCTTCTAACAGCAAAGCTGTGACATATTTATTAGACATGGGCGCGCCAATAGACGGAAGAGATGATATTGGCGATACTGCCCTGCATGCCGCCACTGTAAATAATCATTTAGCCGTTGTACAGCTACTCGTGCAACGCGGCGCAGATCTGAGCTTAAGAAACGCTGGCAATTTGACCGCGTTACAGCTTGCTAAAACAAACAAAGATGACTCAATCGCGCTGTTTTTGATGGACGCGCAATTCAGCCGTGGCAGAAAAAGGAAAGCGGAAGCTCAACCCGTGGTTGAAGATGTGCAGGAGCCAGATCACGCACGACCGAGACGTTAAAACCTGTCTTCGCCACCATCGTTCTCGAGCTCCAGCCAGAGCGCGTTAAACACCGCAAAGCTGCATGCAAACGCTGTGCCTAAGATCCAGGAAAAATACCACATTGCTTTCTCTCCTTTAATACGCCTGCTTCTCACCCTTCACCGTCGCTTTGGTCATCTTGCCGCGCATCACGCGATACACCCAGCCGGTGTACAACAAAATAATCGGCAGAAAAATAATGGTGGCGAATAGCATAACCAGCAGCGTGAGATAGCTGGATGAAGCATCCCACACCAACAAACTTGAGGACAAATTAACCGACGACGGCAAAATAAAAGGAAACATACTCACACCCACCGTGCCGATCACACCAATAAGACTCAAACTACTCCACACAAATGCCATACGCGCCATTCCCCAGCCAGACATTAAAAACGCTAGCAACGCGCCAAGGAAACCTAAAGCGGGCACACACAAACTCAGCGGATAAGCCTTATAATTTAACAGCCACGCACCCACCGTACTAACCACTTCTTTATGTAATGGATTCGAATCGCTGGCATGATCAATAACACTCATGACTTGATAACCAGAGACAAATCTCGCCACCCACATACCGCCAATCGCAAAGGTCACCACCAACACGATCGCCGCCACGCGCGACCAGTAAATTGCGCGCCGACGAATCGCATCTTCTGTTTTGATCGCAAGAAACAAGCCACCATGCATCACCAGCATCGACAAACTTACCAATCCACACCACAGCGCGAAAGGGCTGAATAATTGCAGCAGACTATCGGAATTTTGAATTCGTAAATTGTTATCAAAATAAAATGGCAAGCCAAGCATAACATTACCCACTAACACGCCAAAAATCACTGCGGGAAAAAAACCACCGCAAAAAACAACCCAGTCCCAGCATCGACGCCAAAACTTACTCGGTAATTTGCTGCGATATTTAAAACTCACCGGACGGGAAATGCCCATGGTCAGCAGCAGCAACAACACGGGAATGTAAGCGATAGAAAACGCCACCGCGTAAACCAGCGGCCACGCGGCAAAAATCGCGCCCGCACCCAGGATGATCCATACCTGATTACCTTCCCAGACCGGTCCAATGGTATTTAGCACGATTCGTCGCTCATCTTCATTGCGCGCAACCAGCGGCAACAACGCCGCAGCGCCCAGATCAAAGCCATCCATCACGGCGAAACCCATGAATAACACGCCCAACAACACCCACCAGATAATGCGTAATAATTCAATATCCATTAGTTTTTCCTCGTCGCTGGAAACGCGCTAAAATCCGCCACAGAAAATAACTTCTCTGGTCCGCTCCGTATATATTTCACCATCAGATACACTTCGACTACCGCGAGTAACGAATAAAAGAAAACAAAGCCCAGCAACGACATCCAGACATTCACCACTGAAACAGAAGATACACCCATAAACGTCGGCAACAAACCCTCCACCACCCACGGTTGACGGCCATATTCCGCCACGACCCAACCCATCTCGGCCGCGAGCCATGGCAACGGCAAACTGAAGAACACCAGCCATAGAAACCAGCGGTGTTGGGTAACTCGTCTGCGTTGACAGAAGTAAAACGCCAGCGCAAACAACGCGATAAAATAAAATCCACAACCGACCATCACACGGAACGTCCAGAATAAAGTTGGCACATCTGGCACGGTGTCCCAGGCGGCTTTGTCAATTAATTCTGGCGAAGCAAACTGCACGTCATCGGTATAACGCTTCAGCAGCAAACCATAACCGATATTACTCTGGTTCTGATCAAGTGTTTCTTCGGCGTGTCGATCGTATGGGTCCACTTGCAAGGTTGAAAGCGCGGTATAAGCCAGAATACCACTTCTAATACGATCACGCGCTTCCGCCACCAAATCACGGATGCCATACACCGAATTGTGTATTGAGCGTGTCGCGATCAAGCCAAGCAACCAAGGCACCTTGACCGCATAACGCGTCACATGCGTTTTCTGATCCGGAAAACCGATAAGAGTGAGCGAGGCTGGCGCGGGCTCAGTTTCCCACATGCCTTCCATTGCCGCTACTTTCATTTTTTGATTGAGAGTCGCCAAATAACCGCTTTCATCGCCCAGCACCACGACGCATAACGCTGATGCCAGACCAAAAGCGGCGGCGACGGTCATGGAGCGTTTGGCAAAAGGCACATTCCTGCCGCGCAGCAAAAACCAGGCGCTGATTGACATGATGAACATCGAGCCAGTGACGTATCCAGCGGCAATGGTATGAACAAACTTCGCCTGCGCTACTTCATTAAAGACCACACTGTAGAAATCATACATTTCCATGCGCATGCTATGGAAATTAAAATGGGCGCCGACTGGGTTCTGCATCCAGCCGTTGGCTATCAAAATCCATAGCGCGGAAAAGCTCGCGCCTAAGGCGAGCAGCCAAGTCACAATTAAATGCTGGCCGCGGGACAGACGATCCCAGCCAAAGAAGAAGAGTCCAACAAAGGTGGCTTCGAGGAAAAAGGCCATCAAGCCTTCAATCGCGAGCGGCGCGCCGAATACATCCCCTACATATTGCGAGTAGTAAGCCCAGTTGGTACCGAATTGAAACTCCATGGTGACGCCGGTCGCCACACCCATCGCCACATTGATGCCGAATAACACGCCCCAGTATTGCGTCATGGTGCGCCAAATCGGCCGATTGGTAATAAAATAGACTGTTTCCATGATGCCGAGCAAAGTAGACATGCCAAGGGTAAGCGGGACGAACAAGAAGTGGTAGAGCGCGGTCATGCCAAACTGGATGCGGGAAAGCATTACAATATCGCTAGCAGGTAACATATACACTCCTTGAAGAACGCTGCAAGTTCATTAAAACAAGTATATAATACGTCATAATTTACTACCTCGTCATCAGGAGATTAACGTGAGCTCAATTAACTCTTTCAACACCCGCAATCAGCTAAATGTGAATGGTTCTCAATACGATTACTACAGCCTGCCCGCGTTGGAAAAGAACGGCATGCCCGGGATTAGCCGCTTACCGCACTCACTTAAAATCCTGCTGGAAAATTTATTGCGACACGAGGATAACGCAACGGTGAACAAAGAAGATATCAAGGCGGTTGCTGACTGGCTGAAGACACGCAAGTCTGATCGCGAAATCGCTTATCGCCCCGCGCGTGTATTGATGCAAGACTTCACCGGCGTGCCGGCGGTGGTGGATTTGGGCGCGATGCGTGACGCGATTAAAAAAATGGGCGGCAACCCGGAACAGATCAATCCCCTCTCCCCAGTTGATTTAATTATCGACCACTCTATTCAAGTGGATGCCTTCGCCAGCGATAACGCCATCAAGATCAATACTGAAATGGAAATGGAACGCAATGGCGAGCGCTATGTGTTTTTACGCTGGGGTCAAACCGCGTTTGATAATTTCCGCGTGGTGCCACCAGAAACAGGTATTTGCCATCAGGTGAACCTGGAGTATTTGGCTAAAACAGTTTGGCACAGCGATAAAGACGGCAAAAAAACAGCTTATCCAGATACCCTGGTTGGCACCGACAGTCACACCACTATGGTCAACGGTGTTGGCGTGTTGGGCTGGGGCGTGGGTGGTATTGAAGCTGAAGCGGCGATGCTGGGCCAGCCGATTTCGATGTTGATTCCAGAAGTCGTGGGTGTGCGTTTAACGGGCAAGTTACGCGAAGGCGTAACTGCAACAGACTTAGTGTTAACGCTTACTCACATGCTGCGCAAACATGGCGTAGTCGGCAAATTCGTAGAATACTTTGGCCCGGGACTGGCGGATTTAACCGTGGCGGATCGCGCGACGATCGCGAATATGGCGCCAGAGTATGGCGCGACTTGCGGCTTCTTCCCTATAGATGAAGCGACAATAGAGTATCTGCGCTTAACGGGACGTGATGAAAATACGATTGCATTGGTTGAGACGTATGCCAAAGCGCAAGACATGTGGTTTACAAAAGACAGCGCAGAACCAGAATTCACCGACACACTGGATTTAAATTTATCGGATGTTGAGCCGAGTCTGGCAGGACCAAAGCGGCCACAAGATCGCGTGCCATTAGCGCAGATGAAACAAACTTCTGATTTGCTGCTGACAGAAGCCAAACGTGAAGGGGAAAAAAACAAAGAATTCAAAACTTCAGATAAATTTTCACTGCATCACAATGATGTGGTAATTGCCGCGATTACCAGTTGCACTAACACCTCTAATCCAAGCGTATTGATGGCCGCTGGCTTGGTAGCGAAAAAAGCGCTGGAAAAAGGCTTGCAACGCAAACCATGGGTGAAAACCTCGCTCGCGCCTGGCTCTCAAGTGGTGACTAAATATTTAGAAATTTCTGGCATGCAAAAATATTTAGATGAGCTGGGATTTGATCTGGTCGGTTATGGCTGCACCACTTGCATCGGCAACTCCGGCCCACTGCCTGATCCTGTAGCGGATTGCGTGTCGGAAAATGATTTGATTGTCTCGGCTGTGCTATCCGGCAATCGCAATTTTGAAGGCCGTATCCATCCGCAAGTTAAAGCGAATTGGTTAGCTTCGCCGCCCTTAGTTGTCATCTTCGCTCTTGCTGGCACAACCTCTATTGATCTAACCACTGAGCCAGTAGGTACTGATAAAAACGGCAAACCGGTTTTCTTAAAAGACCTCTGGCCAAGCAACGCCGAAGTCGCGCAAGAAGTAGCGAAAGTCAGCAGCAAAATGTTCCGCGAACAATATGCTGATGTATTTACGGGCAACAAAGAATGGCGTACGATGGATGTGCCTAAAGGTGAAACCTACACTTGGCGCAATGATTCGACTTACATTCAACACCCGCCATTTTTTGCGGATATGGGGACGAATAACAAAAGCAATATCAAAAACATCACTGGCGCGCGCGTGCTGGCATTGTTAGGCGATAGCATCACCACCGATCACATCTCCCCTGCTGGCTCGATCAAACCAGATAGCCCTGCCGGAAAATATCTGCAATCCAAAGGCGTGGCGATTAAAGATTTTAACTCTTATGGCGCACGACGCGGCAATCATGAAGTCATGATGCGCGGCACGTTCGCCAACATTCGCATCAAAAATGAAATGACACCGGGAATTGAAGGCGGTGTTACCAAGCATTATCCGAGCGGCGAAGTCATGTCGATATTCGACGCCGCAATGAAATACAAAGATGATGGCATTCCACTGGTAGTGATTGCTGGTAAAGAATATGGTACTGGCTCATCGCGCGACTGGGCGGCGAAAGGGCCCAAGTTACAAGGTGTACAAGCAGTTTTAGCCGAATCTTTCGAGCGCATCCACCGCTCCAACTTAATCGGCATGGGCATTTTACCCCTGCAATTTAAAGACGGTGAAACACGCAAGACCCTCAAACTGGACGGCACTGAAACCATCAGCATCACCGGCTTAACCGACAACATGAAACCCAGTGATGATGTCAGCGTCACCATCACCCGCGTTGATGGCAGCAAAACCGACATCAAAGCGCGTAGCCGTATCGATACGCAGAATGAAATTGAGTATTACAAGAGCGGCGGTATTCTGCAGTATGTGCTGAAGAAGATGATGGGGAAATAACACGTTGCCCCTGTCATTGCGAGGCCGTTCTGCGGCCGAAGCAATCCAGCTTGCGTAGCCCGGATGAGTGCTTTTCTCATCCGGGCTACAACCTCATGATTTAATGAAAATAAGGTTCCCTTAAGAAAAAATTTATATAGTATATAGATATGGCAACCAAAACGTTCACACCACAGCAAAAACTGGAACGCGGTCAAACACCTTCAGCCGCGGATATTCTTGTTTTATTGAAAGACCCAAACAGCTGGGTCGCAAAGCTTTACAATGACTGCTTGCTGGTGGCTGCTATTAAACATAGCGACTTTGTGCATCTGGTTCACATCGTCATGTTAGAACACAAACTGGCCGCGCAAAATATGGCAACGCATGAATTATTGCGTGCTGAACGCGCCCAGGCAAGAGAAAGCAAATATTACGCGGAAGTTTATTCAGAACAGCAGACAACAACCAGACAACAACTTGAAAAGCTTGAACATAGAGAATCCGAACGTAATCCAGTGCTTGATCAATTGCTTCAATCACTCAAGCAAGACATGACTGGATTACTTGCCCAACCCCAACATAACATGACGAAAACACAACTTGCCGCGCACCATAAACAAATTACCGCTAATTTTAACAATCAGGTGGCCGCAATGTTAGGGCCGACTATCGCAATGCCAGTTAAAGTTAACAACGTTGTGCAAAATATTGTTCTTGCCGTTCCTCAAATGACTTCCAAGCCTGTTGCATCTGTTACAGATATTTTGAAACATAGCCCTGCGGCGCCTCATACCAGGCATTTTGCCGCGCACGCGACCTTGGGAGGCATGGGTTATCTGGCAGTGTTAAATAAATACCGAGAGATGCTCGAACATAATCGCGAGCGACTGAAAGCAGCTGGAATTGATGTGGATGACATCCAGCCAACTCCACAGGCTCTCAAAAAGATTGATACGGAAGTCAATATTTTTTTGAATGAGAACTCGCAGTTATTGATGCATCTTCTGGAGAATAACCTGCGCGCTATGGGTAAATTTGAAACCGCAGCCAAACTGCCCACGCTGTTTGCAACCCGCCCTGTTATGACTGCAGGATCTTCTCGTGATAAAGATGAAGAAGAGAATGCGGTAAGAAATATCCACAAGCGAGATATCAAATTAGCTTAGCGTAGCCCGGATGAATGCTTT
>DAIDIB010000021.1 GCA_027459575.1 Gammaproteobacteria bacterium
AAAGCGGCACAAACGGAGAGTACGATCATTATCCCAATGGTATAAGCGCGGTTAATGTAAAGTTCTTTACGTTTATCTAATAGCTGCTGACGTGTTTCCAGTAACGCCTTTTTTTGATCAATATATTGTCTTTTCAGCGCGACACCTTCAGGGTGTTTTCTGATTTCTTCATGGGTGAAACGGTGATTTACATCAATATAAGATAGCTTGGCTAGTTGTGCATCGATATCGTCCAGCATTTTTTGCTGATTTTTATAACTATAGATACCGATACCGACTTCCGCGCCTATGTCAAAGATGCAGCCGCCCACGGTGAGAAGGCCGCATATTAGCGGAGCCAATGGTGGCGCAAGAAATAAACTCAGCATGAGGCAAGTAAAGTTAATGGCAAACCAGAGAGAATCATTCGCCATGCGGCTTGGACGATTGTCCTCCCAAAATGCATGCGTACCATCTTTGATGATAATGGCCAGGTCGGTTATAAAGACGATTAAAAAATAAAGACCGGCAATATTAAACAACCACCTGACAGGTTCGGGTAGAGAGCCATTAATCACCGCAAAAAATTTGCCTATACGAGAAAGGAAAAGTCGAATTTGGTTAAAGCGAGGGCTAATTTTTTTGAGTGCGGTAGAAATACGAGAATCGGGTGGTTCGTGTTCCTGTAAATGATGAACCAGTTGCTTATAAAATTTTGCCGCGAGTATGGAATCCGCATCTCTTTTTTCTTTTTTTAATTTTTTATAGTGTGCGGCAAGACGAGCGGCAATCAGTTGCTTTTCCCATGCGAGTAAAATCGCATTGGCATTTTTTTCTTTTTCTTTTTTAAGAAGACCGTTCCATTCGGCTTGGTTAATGAATTTATCTATCTCACTAATATCATATAGTCGTTTTATATCGTGAAATATTGTGTGGCCATTTTCATCTCTATTTGCGGGTGTTCGCCAGCGTTTTGCTTTATCCAGCCAGAATTTAACAATGTTAATGTTGCGTCCAGAAACTTCAATCTGAAAAAAATGTTTTTCTAATTCTTCGATGGTGTAACCATTAATTTCTTTTTCTGCATAGGTATATGCTTTCATTTGATCAGGTGGTGCTTTATGCTCTCTCTCGCTTTTATTGCCTTCGATATACCGCGTAGCAAGCTCATGAGCCGCTTTAATTTTTAAAGATTTAGTTAAGGAATTATTGTTTAAATTGAGAGAAACTAATAATTCAAGTTTTTCGGTTGTGGTGTGGCTGATGTCAAAACCCGGAACTTTTTTTTCAAGAGGCGTTTTTGAGTAGCGTTTTTTTCTTTTTTCAAATAGAGCGACACCTTCTTTGCGAAAAAGTGCGTCATCTATTTCGGTTAAAAAATTTTCTTCTGCCTGGCTGTCTGAAGATGCTAAAGTTCGTGCTCTGCGCAACATATTTATTTTCAGCTCCCGCTTTAGGCTATAGCCAGGGTGCCCCCTGATTTAGCTCTATCTATGAACAATATCGTAGGCCTTTATTCTTAAAATAATCTTAAGATAGGAGTTAAAAACACATATATTTTCAGGGTTTAACTCTTGACAACATAGATGTTTTTGGGCTGGGCGGAGTCAAAAATACGAATATATTGTAAAACGAGCTGCTATCGAACGGCGGACCGGGAGGCTCTGTTTCCTTTTCGCAGCGACAGCGAGAAAAGAAACAGACCTCCCGGGACGTAGTTACCGTAAACCATTAGAGTTTTACAATTTTTATGATATTAGTTTGACACCGCCCTGGGTTGCCCATAAAATGCCCCAATGTCAGAACGCTACATACCCGAACATGTTGATCCATATCGCTTTGCTGAGCAAAGTCTGCAATTGCATGGGTTAGTCAAAATCACCGACATGCCGCGATTAGGAATGTCACTGCAGTCTACCGATGGCAATGTAACCGTAGATCTGAGGTTCGGCAAAGATGAGCAAGGTTTGACCTATTTAAAGGGCAAAATAGAGGCTAAATTAGCATTGCAATGCCAACGTTGTATGGAACCCTATATTTATGAAATAATACCTGACTTTGCCTTGGGTATAGTCACCACCTTGGACGAGGCCAATGCGCTACCGTCTCATTATGAGCCGGTCTTGACCAAAGAAGGAGCGCTGGCCTTAAGAGAGTTGATTGAAGATGAGCTTATTTTGAACCTGCCTATTATACCCAAACATGCAGAGTGCAAGATTCAATTACCCATGGCAGAAGAAGATAAACGTGAAAACCCGTTCCAGATGCTAGAGGCACTGAAAGAACGAAAAAAATAAATATGTAGCCCGGATGTGTTCTTTGCACCCGGGGGAGCAAATGTATAACTTACAAGAGGAGCCACTATTATGGCAGTAGCAAAAAGTCGAGTACCACGTTCACGCCGCGGCATGCGTCGTGCCCATGATGCTTTAACCAAACCAACCTTGTCCGTCGATGCAACCACCGGCGAAACTCACCGACGCCATCATGTTAGCCCAACTGGCTATTACAAGGGCAAACAGGTAGTTAATAACAACACATCGGTTGAAGACGAATCCAACGAAGAATAAGCCATTGGCAGTCAAAACGACGATAGCTGTTGATGCAATGGGGGGCGATTATGGCCCCCTTGTCACGATTCCAGCTTCGCTGCAGGTGTTGTCCGCACATCCAGATTTAGGCTTAATACTCGTAGGCGATAGCGTTATTCTCGAAAATGAGCTAGCCAAAACCACATACGATAAGTCACGTCTCACTATTCAGCATGCTTCACAACAAGTTGCAATGGACGAGTTGCCTTCACAGGCGCTTCGAACTAAAAAAGATTCCTCCATGCGTGTGGCAATCAATCTCGTTAAGGAAGGGCAAGCACAAGCCTGTGTCAGCGCTGGTAACACCGGCGCATTAATGGCAACAGCGCGTTTTGTTTTAAAAACCTTACCTGGCATTGATCGACCCGCTATTATTTCTTCCTTTCCCACCATCGACCCCAATAAAAAAATTCGCGTGCTGGATTTAGGCGCGAACGTTGACTCCTCCGCGGAAAATTTAATGCAATTTGCAGTGATGGGTTCGGTGCTGGCTTCAACAGTAGACAATATTAAAAACCCAAAAGTTTGCCTGTTGAATATCGGCGCGGAAGAAATGAAAGGTAATGAGCAAGTTAAACAAACAGTACAGTTATTATCTACGATGACGTCAATCAACTACGCTGGCTTTGTTGAAGGCGACGTTATATTTAAAGGCGAAGCGGACGTTGTAGTATGCGATGGTTTTGTCGGAAATGTTGCAACAAAAGCCGCCGAAGGAATAGCAAAACTCATTGGACAAATTCTTAAAGAGAATTTTACCCACAATATTTACTCCAAATTGGTTGCGTTATTAGCGATGCCAATATTAAAAAGGGTGACAAAGCGCATTGATCCCGCTAATTACAACGGCGCGACTTTTATAGGTTTGCAAGGCACCGTGATTAAAAGTCACGGCGGCGCAAAAGTAAAAGGCTTCGCTTGCGCGATTGAAGAAGCGATCATTTCCGCGGAAAAAAATGTCCCCGAACTTATAAAACACGAAGTCGAGCTTCAACTTCGCAAGGCGAGTAACAGTCAGTGAACTATTCTAAAATTATAGGTACCGGCGGCTATCTGCCAAAAAGAGTTCTCACCAATTTCGATCTGGAAAAAATAGTCGACACATCAAACGAATGGATTGTCGAGCGTACTGGCATACATCAGCGCCACGTCTGCGAAGATAATGAATCCGCAGTGACCATGGCGGAGCAGGCAGGTTTACGCGCGCTGGAAATGGCGGGGTTAAAGCCCAAAGATGTTGGCATGATTATTATCGCGTCCACCACGCCACAATTAATTTTTCCAAGCACCGCCTGTTTGTTGCAAGAACGTTTTGGTATCTCGGGCTGTCCCGCATTCGACTTAAATGCCAGCGCGTGCGCAGGTTTCATGTATGCATTCAGCATTGCAGATCAATACATTCGTACCGGCGCGATCAAAAATGCGTTGGTGATTGGCAGTGAAGTGATGTCACGCGTGGTAGATTGGAACGATCGCAGCACATGTGTGTTGTTTGGCGATGGCGCGGGCGCAGTCGTGCTAGGTGCTAGCAAAGAACCCGGTGTGTTATCCACCCATTTACATGCAGATGGCATGCACAAAGATGTGTTGTACCTGCCGCTAGGCAATTCCAAGTCGCCAAATCTTGAATCAGTCAAGATGATTGGCAATCAACTATTTAAATTGGCCGTCACTAATCTGGGTGACTTATTTGATGAAACGCTCGCGGCGAATAATGTCGATAAACATCAGATCGATTGGCTGGTGCCACATCAGGCTAATATACGCATCATTCAAGCCATGGCGAAAAAGCTGGATATTCCAATGGAACGCGTCACGATTACGCTTGATAAGCAGGGCAATACCTCAAGTGCGTCTATTCCACTTTCACTAGATGAAGCGGTGCGCGATGGACGCATCAAGCCAGGGCAGTTATTGATGATGGAAGGTTTTGGTGGCGGCCTCGCCTGGGGTTCCGCGTTAGTTAGATATTAAGAGGTGATGACGCATGTCACTCGCGATCGTATATCCTGGTCAAGGCTCACAATCAGTCGGCATGCTGGCAGATCTGGCCGCGACGCACCCGGAAATAAAGCAAACTTTCGCTGAAGCATCCGAAGTGCTGGGTTTTGACTTGTGGGAATTGTGTCAGAAAGGCCCGGCGGAAGAGCTCGATAAAACAGTCAATACACAACCGACGTTACTTGCAGCATCGTATGCGTTGTGGCGTGCACGTAGCCCGGGTGCGTTTTTTGCACCCGGGAGCAACGTTTCAACGAAGCCACATTCCCCGGGTGCAAAAAACGCACCCGAGCTACAGTTCCTCGCTGGCCACAGCCTCGGCGAATACACCGCACTCGTTTGCGCAAAATCGCTTAATTTCCAGGACGCCGTGCGATTAGTCGCCGCGCGTGGCAAGTTTATGCAAGACGCGGTCGCAGCCGGAACAGGCGCGATGGCGGCGTTGATCGGCCTTGATGAAGAAAAAGTTAAAACGATTTGCGAAGAATCGCGTCAAATAAATGAAGTATTGTCACCAGCTAACTACAACAGCGTCGGACAAATCGTTATTGCTGGCCATAAAGCATCGGTTGAACATGCGGTCGCATTAGCAAAAGAACAGGGCGCGAAAATGGCAGTGATGATTCCTGTGAGCGTGCCATCACATTGCAGTTTGATGTCGCCCGCGGCGGAAGAATTGAAACAATTGCTCACCACGGTTGCTTTTCATGAACCTGCGATTCCTGTGATTAACAACGTAGATGTACATCCTTACACAGGTGCCGCGTCCATTCGCGATGGTTTGGTGAGACAATTAACCATGCCGGTGCGCTGGGTGGAAACCATTCAGTATTTTACGCAACATGGCGTGACAAAAATTTTAGAATGTGGCCCAGGAAAAGTGTTAACAGGATTAAATAAACGCATAGATAAGAACTTAGAGTTGGGACAATTATAATATGTAGCCGGGATGAGTGCTTTTCTCATCCGGGGTTAATTAATAGAGGTGTGTTATGAAAATTGCATTAATCACTGGCGCAAGCCGTGGCATCGGCCAAGGCATCATGCTTGGTCTTGCCCGAACAGGCTGTACCGTCATCGGCACAGCGACGACACAAGAAGGCGCTGATCGTATTACTCAGTTATTGAAGAGTCAGCAATTAACTGGCGTGGGCATGACGCTGAATGTCACGTCACAAGAATCAATAGACAGCGTTTTGAATGCAATTAAAGAGCGTTTCGGCGCGGTTAATATTTTGGTGAACAATGCTGCCATCACTCAAGATAATTTATTTATCCGAATGAAGGAAGAAGAATGGGAGAGCGTGCTGAACACCGATCTCAATTCCGTTTTCAGGCTCACCAAAGGCTGCGTGCGCGATATGATCAAAGCACGCTGGGGCAGGATCATTAATATTGGCTCTGTGGTCGGCACCACGGGTAATCCCGGTCAGGCGAATTACTGCGCGGCTAAAGCCGGTGTGTTGGGTTTGACGAAATCTATCGCACTGGAGATAGGTTCACGTAATATCACCGTAAACACCATCGCGCCCGGTTTTATTTCCACCGATATGACCGGTGCGCTCAACGAAGAACAGCGCGAAGCGATCTTTCAACGCATCCCCATGCAGCGCATTGGCAGCGTGGAAGACATTGCTTCAGCAGTGGTTTTTCTCGCTTCTGAGTCAGCAGGCTACATAACTGGTCAAACTTTGCACATAAATGGCGGGATGTACATGAGTTAATTGTTTGCAAACGGCCGTTTTTTTAATAAACTAACGATCTATTTATTTTAAGCATCAAGAGGATAGTGTCAAATGAACAAGACTGAAATTGAAACGCGAGTTAAGAAAATTGTTGTTGAACAGCTCGGCGTAAAGAATGAAGAAGTGACTGCTGATGCGTCATTCGTTGATGACCTCGGCGCAGACTCACTGGACACCGTGGAATTAGTGATGGCGCTCGAAGAAGAATTTGAAACTGAAATTCCTGATGAAGATGCTGAAAAGATCATCACGATCACCGACGCTGTTAACTACATCACCAGCCACATGGGTAAGGAAGCTAACGCGTGAGCAAGCGCCGCGTCGTTGTTACAGGTCTAGGGATGGTGACGTCACTTGGTCATGATGTGGAAACCACATGGCAGAATATCCTCGCGGGTAAAAGTGGCGTTGCGCTGATCGATCACTTCGATGCATCTGATCTTAGCTGTCGTATTTGCAGTCGCGTCAAAAATTTTGACGTTACTGCTTATATGACGGAAAAAGACGCGCGTAAACGCGATTATTTTATTCAATATGGTATGGCAGCGGGAGTTCAAGCCATACAAGATTCCGGGCTGACAGTGACAGATGCCAACGCACATCGCATCGGTTTTGCGGTGGGTTCAGGTATTGGCGGCTTGCCAACCATCGAAAGATATCACGAAATATTATTGGAATCCGGCCCACGCCGAATTTCACCATTTTTTATTCCAGGCGCGCTGATCAACATGATTGGCGGCAATCTTTCCATTCAATTCGGCATGAAAGGCCCGAATATCGCTTTAGTTTCTGCTTGTACTACGGGCACACATAACATCGGCGCTGCTGCGCGCACTATCGCGTACAACGATGCGGATGTCATGATTGCTGGCGCGGCGGAAATGGCGACCACCAAATTAGGCATCGGCGGTTTTGCCGCGATGCGCGCGGTTTCCACGCGTAACGATGAGCCAGAAAAAGCGAGCCGTCCGTGGGACAAAGACCGCGATGGTTTTGTGCTGGGCGATGGCGCGGGTATGATTGTGTTGGAAGAATACGAACATGCCAAAGCGCGTGGCGCGAAAATTTATGGCGAATTAATTGGTTTTGGCATGAGTGCGGATGCGCATCACATGACATCACCGGATCCAGAAGGCCGTGGTGCCGCTGCTGCCATGGATGCTGGGTTACGTGATGCAGGTATCAAGCCAGAAGCGGTGCAGTATGTTAACGCACACGGTACTTCTACACCGGCAGGCGATGAGTTAGAAGTGTTAGGTATCAAACGCACCTTTGGCGATCATGCTTATAAGCTTGCTGTGAGTTCCACTAAATCCATGACAGGGCACTTGCTTGGTGCGGCTGGTTCCGTAGAAGCGATTTTCTCCTTACTCGCGCTGCGCGATCAAGTGGCGCCACCGACAATCAATCTAGATAATCCATCTGAAGGCTGCGATTTGAATTTCGTTCCACACCAACCACAATCCATGAAACTCGACACCGTTCTCTCCAATTCATTCGGCTTTGGTGGCACGAATGGTACGTTGATATTCCGCAAGGTATAAACGAAGCGTCGTCCCGGCGAAAGCCGGGACCCAGGCTGGATCCCGGCTTTCGCCGGGACGTTGTCGCGTCTATAAAATGCCCGGTCACGTTATTTGTGTCCGGAACTTTTCATCTTAACCTACGCCAACCCTGCAGATGACAATTTACCCACCTCAAGCTACAATCTATGAATGAAAAACTCCCAATATTACATCAGGCTAATTATCGCCGCAGTGATCATTCTGTGTGCATATGCGCTGTTTGTGCCTGTGGTATTTCAGAAGGAGGGTGTGGTATTTAACCTGCAGCCGGGGACTTCACGGACGCAGGTGGTTTCGGAGTTGTCTGAGCAGGGGTTGGTGCGTATTTCGCCCATATTCTACCTCTATGTCTATCTGCGTATGGATGCGCAACTGAGAACGGGAGAGTATCTGTTTCCTAAGTACGCCACGCCATTTTCTATCTGGCGTCAGCTAACATCACATACGGGTATCTACTATCATCACTTCATGATCATTCCGGGCAAGACGTTCGCGCAGATACGGCAAATGATACAGCAGTCCGATGCTTTGCGATCGATTACCAAAGATTGGGATGACAAAAAAATCATGCAGTATATGGGGCATCCTGAACTTTCGCCTGAGGGTGAATTTTTCCCTGAAACATATTATTACACGCGTGGCACGCTGGATTTAGTCATGCTTAAACGCGCTTTTGACTTAATGCAAAATCGCTTAAACGAAGCATGGGCGAAGCGTGCGCCGGGCTTGCCATACAAAGATCAATATCAGGCATTGATTGTCGCCTCGCTTATCGAAAAAGAGGCTTATCTGGATTCTGAGCGTCCGATTATCAGCGGTGTGATAGTGAATCGTTTGAAAAAAAATATGCTATTGCAAATTGATCCAACCGTCATTTACGGCTTGGGTTTGCGCTATGACGGCAAGATTCACAAAAAAGATTTGATAGAAGACACACCATACAATACTTACGTACACAAGGGTCTGCCACCAACACCCATCGCCATGCCGGGTATGGTTTCCATCGAGGCGGCGATGCATCCAGAATTGAGTGATTATCTGTATTTTGTCGCGCGTGGTGATGGCAGTCATCAATTTTCAAAATCGCTGGCGGAGCATCAGGCTGCTGTCGCTGCTGCAAGCGCAGGGAAAAATAAATCATGAAGCGTGGGCAATTCATCACCGTAGAAGGCACAGAAGGCGCGGGTAAAAGCACGGCGATGCAGTTCATTTGCGAGTTTTTGCAAAAGGCAGGCTGTGAACTCGTTAAAACGCGCGAGCCGGGCGGCACGGAAATCGCCGAAGAAATACGCAAAGTATTGCTGCACAGCACGGCTAGTGAAAAAACGCAGCCTGTTACTGAATTGCTGTTGATGTTTGCTGGGCGCGAGCAGCACATTGCCACGTTAATAGAGCCTGCGCTTGCCGCTGGCAAGTGGGTGGTGAGTGATCGTTATGTAGACGCGAGTTATGCTTATCAAGGCGCGGGGCGGGGCATTGATAAGCAATACATTACCGAGCTTGATAAAATGGTGGTCGGTAAATATTATCCCGACTTAACGTTGCTGCTGGATATTCCGGCGGAAGTGGGATTCGCGCGCGCGGTAAAACGCAATGCCGAGCGTGACCGCATCGAGCAGGAAAAAATAGATTTTTTTGTGCGTGTGAGAAATGAATATCTGGCGAGAGCAAAAGCTGATCCGGCGCGTATAAAAATCATTGACGCGACTTTGTCGCTGGAACAGGTGCAGAATCAAATTGAGTTATGCTTAAAAGAATTCATGGTGAATAAATGAGTACACAGAAGAAAGCTGACATGGATCCCGGCTTTCGCCGGGACGACACACATCCGTCGTCCCGCGACACACAATTGTCGTCCCGGCGAAAGCCGGGATCCATATACCAGTGGCAACAAGCCCAATGGCAGCAACTGTGGGGCGCGCATAGCGCGAACCGCTTGCCGCATGCGTTGTTGTTTACGGGCTTGGCAGGTACGGGTAAAACCTTATTTGCTGATATTTTTGCAAACGCCTTGTTATGTACTGCTAAAGAAGCGCCGTGTGGCGAATGTCATGCGTGTCACATGATCGCTGGCAATGCGCATCCTAACAAAATCGTTATCGCGCCGGAAAAAGCCGGCGCGGCGATCAAGGTTGATCAGGTACGAGATATTAGTGAATTCACGCAGCAAACCGCGTTGATTGGTTCGCGTCGTGTTGTGATTATTCAGCAGGCGAATAATATGAATGTCAGCGCGGCTAACGCGCTGTTAAAAACGCTGGAAGAGCCGGCGGCTGATTCGTTGTTGATATTAATTAGCGATCAGATAGGGCAATTACCCGCGACGATTGTTAGCCGTTGTCAGCGTATTGTGTTTCCAAGGCCGAATAAGGAAGAAGCGTTGCAATGGTTGAAGTCACAATTAAAGAACAATGACACGGCGCCGGATTTATTGCTTAATATCGCGCATGGTGCGCCGCTGAAAGCGCTGGAACTCGCGCAAGATGAAGCGCTGGCACCCAGAAAAATGTTATACGATGCGTTGTGTAATCGCGCGGATATTAATCCTGTCGCGCTAGCCGCGGAACTAGAGGATATTGAGCTGCTGCAATTAATCGATTATTTCCTCAGCTTTCTGATCGATGTGTTGCGATTGAAGCTGGGTGCGGATAAAGCGATGAGTACAGACTATCAACAGCAGCTAGATTTGTTGCAAACCAAAGTCGCCGCTGGGCGATGTGTTGGCATGATGGAGCATCTGCAACACATGCGTAACCAGGTGATGGCAGGAATTAATTTTAATAAACAGCTAGCTGTGGAATCTATGTTGATGCGCTGGCGGGAGTTAGTGATATGACAATTCTACTTACAGATTCACATTGCCACTTGAATATGCTTGATCCAGCTACTGCAGGCACAATTAACGACGTGATTAATCGCGCACGCGAAAGCGGCGTTTGTCATTTTTTAAATGTATCTGTGCGTCTCGATGAATTTCCCGCATTGTTAGCCACCGCTGAACAATATCCATTTGTCAGCGCGTCAATTGGCTTGCATCCTAACGAAGATGAAGTGGTGGATAATTTACATGATGTATTGATGAAGCATGGCGCTCATCAAAAAGTAGTTGCCGTGGGAGAAACAGGTTTAGATTATTTCCGTTCCACCGGCAATCTGGACTGGCAGCGCGATCGTTTTCGCGTACATATTGATGTCGCGCGTCAACTCAAAAAACCCCTTATCATTCACACACGCGATGCCATGCAAGATACCATAGACATTTTACAGCATGAAAAAGCTGAAAAAATCGGCGGCGTGATGCATTGCTTCAGCGGCGACTGGGCGCAGGCGCAGCAAGCGCTTGAATTAGGTTTTTATATTTCTTTTTCCGGCGTGGTAACCTTTAAAAACGCCAAGATCATACAGGATGCGGCCAGCAAAGTACCGCTTGATCGTATGTTAATAGAAACAGACGCGCCATATCTCGCGCCAACGCCACATCGTGGCAAGGCCAACGAACCAGGATATGTGCGTCACACCGCAGAATTTATCGCCAACATGAGAGGAATCACACTTGAAGAATTTGGCCGACGAACAACAAACAACTTCTTTACTCTATTCGCAGGAGCCGAAAAAACTTATGTTTAATCCGGCCGCGTTATTTATAGGGCTGCGTTACACGCGCGCCAAGCGTCGTAACAGCTTTATTTCTTTCATCTCGCTGGTGTCGATGATTGGTATCGCGCTGGGTGTCACGGTCTTAATCACCGTGTTATCGGTGATGAATGGTTTTGACAAGGAAATACGCTCGCGCGTGTTTAGCCTGGTGCCTGCGATGACCATTAGCACTAACACAGGTTATCTGGCTGATTGGCAAGGGACACGAAAGTCTTTAAAAAATTATCCTTTTATAGTTGGCTCGGCGCCTTTTGTGACGGGTGAGGTGTTGCTGAGTTATGGTGGCGCGTCGCAGCCTTCGCTGGTTACGGGTATTTTGCCGAATGACGAAAAAACCGTGACAGAGTTGGCGGATAAAATGGTGCAGGGTCAGTTAACGGATTTGCAGCCAGGCAAATTTGGCATCGTGCTGGGTGTGGATCTTGCCGCTGCACTCGGGGTGGGGATGGGCGATAAAGTCACGCTTGTCACGCAACAAGTCTCGCTGACACCCGCAGGCGTGATGCCGCGTTTTAAACGCTTTACTGTGGTGGGTATATTCCATGCCGGTACAGGATTTGGCTTTGACAAAGGTTTAGCGTTTGTAGATTTGAGTGATGCACAAAAAGTCTTTGGCTTGAGCGGCAATGTAACGGGCCTGCATTTGAAGGTGCAAAATGTGTATTCCGCACCAGCTTATGCGCAACAGCTACGAAATGAATTAAGCGAAACCGCTGTTATTACCACCTGGGCGGATCAATTTGCGGAATTTTTTCATGCGGTGCAGTTGGAAAAAACCATGATGTTTTTAATGTTGCTGTTAATTATCGCTGTCGCGGCGTTTAATCTGGTGGCGACGCTGGTGATGGTCGTTAATGAAAAGCAGGCTGATATCGCTATCTTACGAACCTTTGGCGCCACGCCACGCATGATTATGAGTATTTTCATTATTCAGGGTGGTTTGGTCGGCGTCATTGGCACATTGATTGGCGTGGTGGGTGGCGTGTTGCTGGCCTGGAATGTCACACCATTATTTAAAGGCATCGAATATGTTTTCAATGTCCAGCTAATGTCGTCGAATGTTTATTTTGTGAATTATCTTCCTTCCGTGATTTTCTGGACGGATGTGGTGAAGGTAGCTGTATTAGCATTGCTATTAAGTTTATTAGCGACCATCTATCCCGCCTGGCGCGCGTCACGAACGGATCCTGTGGAGGCACTGCGTTATGAATAATCCCGTTATTGCATGTCATGGTTTAATGCGTTCTTATACTGATGGCGCTGCGACTATTGAGGTGTTGCGTCATATGGATCTGGAAGTGAACGCGGGTGAAATGGTGGCGATTGTCGGTTCTTCTGGCTCTGGCAAAAGCACTTTCTTACATTTACTGGGCGGTCTTGATCGCCCAACTTCCGGTCGTGTGCTGATTAATGGTAAAAATATTTATGATCTGGGTGAAGTGGATAAATGTAAGCTGCGTAATGAAAGTTTAGGCTTTGTTTATCAGTTTCATCATTTATTACCAGAATTTTCCGCAGTGGAAAATGTGGGTATGCCGTTATTGATCCGTGGCGAAAATCCTACGTTTATTCGCGATAAGGCGGAACATTTATTGAAACAGGTTGGTTTGGAGCAGCGTCTTGAGCATCGTTTAGGTCAATTGTCTGGCGGCGAACGACAACGTGTTGCAATCGCGCGTGCGTTAGTGGCTGAGCCGTTGTGTGTGCTAGCGGATGAGCCTACAGGTAATCTGGATCCGCAAAACGCGGAGCGTGTGTTGCAGTTGTTTTTCGATTTGCAAGCCGCGCGTAAAACAAGTGTCGTGATGGTTACGCATGACACCAATATTGCCAGACGCGCAGGGCGGGTGATGCGGATAGAAGGTGGGAGGCTGATTAACGTAAGCTGATTATACAGGGTGGTATGATGGAAAATAGAAAAGATTCTAAACTAACAATCCCGGCACAAAAAAAATTATTCTGGCGCAGAAGCGCGCCGGCTTTATTTGCCAAAGGCAAAGTGCTGGCGAGTCTAAGTGGATCTGCCACAGATTCGACAAGCAGAAATGCTGAAACATTCGATGAGAGCTTAACGTATGATGTAAGTACTACCCAGATTTTTCGTCATCCAGTCGCAGGTTCGGATGGAAGAATTCATGAAGCAGCTTCACTGCTTGGTTACATGGGAATGGGTGGGAGAAGTCCGTTTACTCGTGCTGTGTTTACTTCCGCAGTTTATCTGCTACCGTTAAAAAATGATTTAGATAAACGTTACGGTGAAAATGAGTCTCGTCATGACGATTATGAAATGGCGCCGATCATGGAGGCAATTCAAGGCTGGATAAAAATTTACAATGACAAGCATGATCCAATCGATTTAGCTGAGCAATTTGAAGCCACGCAATATTTACCTGAAGATAGCGATGATGAAGCACCAGTCAGGCAAGCTGCTGCTGATGATGCTGAGCCTCATCATAACAGTTTTTTAAGTGCTTTTCTTACGTGGCGACATACTGAAAGATTATGTTGTTTGCCTCCTGTATCATTCTGGTCGCGAAAATTAGACAAGCCTGCTATTAATGCGGCGGTAAATACATTTTTGGTTGTCGAGACGTTTATCTTTCTTTTTGGATTGATTTCTCAAGAGAATACTAAATCGGTTAGCACTGCGTATTGGCTTTATAAAGCTTTGACTTCGCATATAGAAATAAGTGTGGGTAGTGCGTTTATAGGTGGTTTTATAGGATTTGCAAATTCGGGCAGTGGTGCTCAGACTGTCCTGAGATCTGGTTGATTGTTTACATTGTCATGACGCTACGCTAGAATTCTTACATCTGCTATATACTTCCGCATAATATTTTGCAAAAAAATCCAGGCAAAAAAAACAGAGCCGCGACCGCGAGCGAGCGTGCTGGTTTATAACATTCCTCAGGGTCTAAATATGTTCACATTTACTCTAGCATTTCTATTCGGCGACATGCTGGCACAGCAATTAACGATGTTTGCGTGGTTAATTTTGTTGTTACCAAGTATGCTTGGCGTAACCCAGATGAAACAGAAAACGTTTCATCTGGGTTACATTCTTTTCGCATTTATCTTTGGTCTAACGTATACCGCATGGTACAAACATCATATTTTATCCTGGTCACTCCCGCAAGAACAAGAGGGCGTGCCGGTGCGAGTAGTGGGTGATGTTGTTTCTATTCCTCAGAGCGATCACAGGCAGACGAAATTTAATTTTCTTATTCACTCAAATGCTGGATCCCGGCTTTCGCCGGGACGACAGGTACTCGTGCAGTTATACTGGCGTGTGCAACCAGCGAAATTACAGGTGGGTGATAGTTGGCAATTGTTAGTTAAACTTAAACGTATACACGGCGTGCATAATCCCGGAAGTTTTGATTATGAAGCGTGGGCGTTGCAGCAAGGTTTGCGTGCATCGGGAAGTGTAATTAGCTCAAAGCAAAATATCAAACTGGCGCATCACTGGTATGTTCATCCTGTCGATCAAATTCGACAAGCAATATTAGAGAAGTTAAAACACCATCTTCCCCATTCAACCACCTCGCACTGGCTGATCGCCCTTGCAATCGGAGAGCGGGCTGATATTCCACAAGAACAATGGCAGGTATTGCGTCACACCGGCACTAATCACCTGATGGCGATTGGTGGTTTGCACATAGGTATGGTGGCGGGTTTTGTTCTGGTGTTGCTAAGCTGGTGCTGGCGTCGTGTGCCATCTTTAATGCTGAGACAAACTGCTCATGAAGCTTCCGCAGCTATTGCATTGTTAGTCGCGTGGTTGTATGGCGCATTGTCTGGCTTTGCACTGCCAGCACAGCGCGCGTGTTTAATGCTATCGGTTTACACCTTAGCAGTATTGTCGCGGCGAAAAATAAATTCCTGGCAGGTGTGGTCGCTTGCCATGCTGATTGTGTTAATCGTTAATCCTCTTTCTGTCTTGTCTGAAAGTTTTTGGCTGTCATTCGGCACGATCGCGTTGATTATTTTTGGCATGAGTGTCAGGGTCATTCCCGCGAAAGCTGTCATCCTTGCCTTCGCGGGAATGACAGCTTCCACGAGGATGGCAAATCTCTGGTGGAAATGGGGCAGAGTACAGTGGGTCATCGGCTTTGGTTTGCTACCATTCTCAATATTGTTTTTTCATGAAACGTCTCTCGCTTCATTTGCTGCGAATTCTATCGCAATTCCCTGGCTGGGATGTTTGATTTTGCCATTTTGTTTATTTGGTACGCTTTTTGTTTTTATCATTCCGCCATTAGGTGATTTGCTATTGTTAATCGCGGATAAAACTCTCGCCATCCTCTGGTTAATTATGGAATGGATAGCACACTGGCACATTGCCACCTGGTCGCAAGCGATGCCAAACAGTTTAATTTTCATGCTCGCTTTATGTGGCATTTTATTGTTAATTACTCCACTTAAATTTCCTGCTAAATGGCTAGGCATCATTTGGCTTGCGCCGTTGTTGTTATACAAGCCGCCACTCTTGCCTGCAGGAACTGCAAAAGTCACGCTGCTTGATGTGGGACAAGGATTATCAGTGGTGGTGCAAACTCGTGAGCATGTATTAGTATTCGATGCGGGACCACCGAGCCCTAGTGTCGTCGTGCCATTTTTACAAACTCAATTTGTTAAACAAATCGATATGTTGGTTATTAGTCATGGCGATTTGGATCATATTGGCGGTGCGGGTGAGATATTGCGTGATATGTTGGTTAATCAAATATCGACTAGTGTGCCAGAAAGATTTCTCACACGTGCGGCAGCTTTGTGTTTGGTGGGTCAGCATTGGGAATGGGATGGTGTAAGCTTTAGTTTTATTTATCCTTATCCTGATACGTTACATCTAGGCAATGATAGTTCTTGTGTCTTGCGTGTAGATGCGGGGCGAGATAGCGTACTTATTCCAGGCGATATTGAAAAATTCGCTGAACAGGTATTGGTTGAGCGTGCATCTTCCTCTTTGCGCGCAACAACACTTGTTGCCCCTCATCATGGCAGTCATACTTCGGGCTTACCGGATTTTATTAATGCGGTGTATCCGCGGTATGTGATGTATGCGACGGGTTATCGTAATCGTTACCATTTCCCGCATCGAGATATAGTAGATAGTTATAGGGCTATTCATGCTGAATCATTTGATACAGCAGAGAATGGGGCGGTTCGGTGGGTGATGGGGCACCCTTTATGACCTTTGATTGCGAAATCTAATTAAATCATAAAGTTATTAAATACAGATCAAAAATACAGATCAAAATACAGATCAAACATTGACCATATAACGTTCTTTTGCTAATATATTTCGTCAATTAATTCTTAAACAATACGAGAGAATGGTATGAGATCGCGCATTCAAATAACTGTTACACCCCGAAAATCTACAGGGACAAAATCGTCTGTATCACTATCGCCACAAGTAAAAAAAATCGCGATTGAAGATGCTCATCCTTATGATTACCCCGAAGAAATTCGTGCTGCTAAGCCGGATGATAAAAGAAAAACGAAATACTTAGGTGATTTACATGCAAATTGGGTCAGTTTAGATATGCAGCTCATTCATTTTGGCTACATTCAGCAAGCTAAAGAAAAGTTTATGGAACTTTGCGAGGTACACAAAACCGCAATACAGCCAGTTTTGCTAGAAAAATATATTAAAGAGAAAGTCCCTGGTGATGATGTTGACAGTGTTAAAAAGAGAGTAGAACAGCTGGATAAAGCCAAAGGAATGTATAAGAAAAATTTGGCAGATGTTAAAGAAGTTTTTCTCAATCACACTAAGGTGATCAATAAAGATCTGCGCCTTGCATTGGGCGGCGATGAAACAGCAGATCGTGAAGGTAATGATGCTTACTTTATGGAGGAAGTGGAATTTTTAGTGGATGAGGGTTGTCAGCTTGATAAAATTCTGGTGTCTAATCATGGTATTGATTTTTTATATGCGCTTAAATTTAAAAAATGCGAGTTATATACCGGAAGCCATGGTTTGCCATTTGACACTTTCTCTGTTGCAACCGGACCTTGCAATTATTCATTACAAAATTTAGGTAAATTTATTGAATGGGGCATCGTAAGCAAAGAGCGAGTAACAAGTTTTTTAGATAATTATTACATTCCCCGACTAATATTGGTTGATATCATCAGAGACAAGGAACGTGATGATGCTGTTACTATTGTCACTCATGCTTCCATGTGGCCAACGAAAAAAAATCCCGAACTATTTTTAAAAGAGTTATTTGAAAAATTCCATGTTGAATGTGATCTGACTACGGTTACGGCCAAAGAATTAGTTGTCGCAATTAATCAAGTCAATGCTATTTTTAGACAACTTGTGATGAATGAAGACGCACATGAAGTTTTGATTAAGTCGTTTAGTGATGAAGATGATATTTTATATAAGATTATCTGGAACAGGGAAAAAGCCACACCGATCAAAGCTCAAACTCATTTTAAATATTCGATGGTTAACGGACATGACAGTGCGCTTCATGAAAAAGAATTAAATCAGGAATTAGAAGATGCTTATATTTGCATTGATCATGAAAGTGGTAAACAAAAGATTGCTGGTGATTATCCGCGTAAAACAATACACAGTGCAGAAATTACCAGTAGTGAGACACCTGTGAAAAAGGAAGAGAAAAAAAGAAGACGGATGGCTGATATTTTTCCTTCGATACAAGAGCTTGAAGCTCGTGAGCGGAGCCGAGACGCAGATGAAAAAGTCAGTGCGCGCCTCGGCCATGCAGGAGAAGATCAATAGCCATTAGCAGCGCGTTATTGTCGATGGGTTTTTCAAACGACACTGACGCGCCTAATGATTCAGACAAGTCCAGATAACCTGTGGGGTCCAGTCTGCCGCCACCGGAAATCGCGATGATTTCCAAATCGGGATGACGGTTTTTCACTTCAGAAATAAGCGTGATACCGCTTTTCTTTGGCATGATGATATCGGTGACCATAATATCTGGCTGTTCTTTTTGCAAGACTTCAGTGGCTTCTTCGCCATTCGTGGCGGTACTCACAGTATGTGACGCGCGTTGCAAAACCTGCGTCAACATGTCGCGCACCAGATTGTCATCTTCCACCAGCAGTATCTTTGCCATAACCATATCCTTCTGTTAATTTGTCGCGCTATGCTCCGGTAACAATATTATGAAACTTGTTCCAATACCCAATTGACTTGTTACTGTAATTTCACCCGCATGTTCTTTAATAATATTATGCACGATAGATAAGCCTAATCCGGTGCCTTTGCCAACTTCTTTAGTCGTGAAAAAAGGATCAAATATACGTTCCATCGTGTGTTGATCCATGCCATGACCACTGTCACGAATTTCTATTTTACTATATACCTTTTTCTGTATGTCTGGAAACTGCTTTAAATACGGATCGTCGGCGGGAACTTCGGTCAAATGTATCGCTATGTTGCCTTCGCCGTCCATCGCATCGACCGCATTATTGATCAAATTAACCAGTACTTGATGCAGTTGTGTCTGGTTGCCGAGAATTTCCGGTGTGACTGCGGTACAATCAAAATGAATCATCACGCTGGCGGGAATGGTGGGTTGCAATAATGCTAATGCCGCTTCGATGGTTGTCTTAAGGTTTAACGAGCTAAACTCGTGATGCTGTTTTCGACTAAAAGATAAGATGCGTGACACAAGCTCTTGTCCGCGATGAGAAGCTTCCAGCACTTTTCCCAGATTGGCATAAACCACGCTGCCTTTATCTACATCTTCACGCGCCATTTCCACATAGCCAATAATCGCGTAAAGTAAATTGTTAAAATCATGCGCGATGCCGCCCGCCAGATTGCCCATGGCCTGTAATTTTTGTCCCTGCAATAACGCGACTTCCAGTTTTTGCTTGGTATCTTCGGCACTCATGCGTTCGGTAATTTCTTTTTTTAAATTGAGATTCATTTCATTGAGCGATTGCGTGCGCAGATGCGCTGTCTGCGTCATGCGTACCACCAATGCGAAGAGTATCGAGATAGCAATGCCCGAAATTAACGCTAGCCAGGGCAGATAGGGTTGCAGTTGGGTAATGAATTCATCGTATTGTTTGAGGTTATAGCTGATCGAAAAAGACACAACAAAGGATAAGCCAATACCCATCCCTGCTATAAATAACGGTAATCTTCTGTTTGGCGAGGTGTCCATTACCTAAAATTATACAACAGGAAGGGGTCAAGAGACATCATCTAACAGGTTGGATAACTTTTTAGATGCTGTCTCTTGACCCCTTTCGTGGTGCGTGAAAATTGATTAATTTGCTGGCATAATACTTCGAGTATTTTTCAGGGAACTGAGCATGCAGCTTACCAAGATCAAGATTTCGGGGTTTAAGTCCTTTGTCGATCCAACCACTATTGAATTACCCAGCAAATTAATCGCTGTGGTAGGCCCAAATGGTTGCGGTAAATCCAATATTATTGATGCCGCGACGTGGGTCATGGGTGAAAGCTCTCCCAAGTATTTACGTGGCGAATCGCTTACTGACGTCATTTTTAATGGCTCCAATGGCCGTAAGCCAGTGGGGCAGGCCTCAGTGGAGCTGGTGTTTGATAACAGCAGCGGCATGATCGGCGGCGAATATGCCAAATATGCGGAAATTTCGGTCAAACGTACTATTAATCGTGATTCAGACTCTACTTATTATCTAAACGGCGTAAGATGCCGAAAACGCGATATCGTCGATGTCTTTTTAGGCACGGGTCTGGGGCCGCGTAGTTACTCCATTATTGGTCAAAACATGATCAGCCGTGTGATTGAAGCCAAGCCGGATGATTTGCGTACCTATATAGAAGAAGCGGCGGGTATTTCCAAGTATAAAGAGCGTCGTCGCGAAACCGAGCTGCGTATCAACCATACCAAAGAAAACCTCGCCCGCGTCATGGATTTGTGTCTGGAGCTGGATAAACAGCTTAGCCACCTCAAGCATCAGGCCAATGTGGCGGAAAAATTTAAGGTGCTGAAGCAACAAGAGCGTGTGTTGCGCGCTGAGCTGTACGGCATTCAATGGCGTCAATACGACTCAAAACTGGTGGAATATACCCTGCAGATTCAGCGCGAAGAAACAGCGCTAGAGGGACGACAGAGTGAATTAAGCAGCAATGATCGCAGCATGGAAGAGTTACGTCACGAACAGCGTGTCGCGCAGGATGCGTTTCAGGAAGTCCAGCGTCGCTATTACGCGGTTGGCAATGAAATCACGCGCATTGAGCAAGATATTCTTCATCATCAAGAACGCAAGACGCAATGGGAAAATGATCTGGCGCAAACAGAAAATGATTGCCAGCAAGCGAAAGAGCAGATTGATGAGACGGAAGAAGAGTCTCGTGAGCTTGCGTATGAAATTCAATCGCTGGAGCCACAACTGTCAACCCTTGATCGCGAGACCGATACATCGCGTAATGACTTGAGCAGCGCTGAACAGGCGATGCAGGAATGGCAAACGCGCTGGGATGAATTCAACGAAGCAAGCTCGCACACCGCGCAAACCGCGCAAGTGGAAAAAACGCGCATACAGCATCTGGAGCAAAGCTGTGCGTCGTTGCAGCGTCGACAAGATCAGTTGATGCAAGATCAAGGCAGGTTTAACTTAAATGATCTGGATAACGAGCTCGATGAACTTTCCAAAAAGTCGTATGAATTCGCCGAACAGCTTGAAACCAAAAATAAACTGCTGGTGGATGTACGCGAGCAAATTACCACACAGCGCAATGTGCATCAGGAATCAAGTTCACGCCTCGATCACGTACGCAGCGAATTACAGCGTTTACGCGGCCAGCAATCGTCACTTGAAGCACTGCAGCAAACAGCGCTGGGGCAGCGTGATAACGCTGTCGCGCCATGGGCGGTCAAGCACCAGCTTAATGATAAGCCACGACTCGCGCAGCATATTGAAGTTGAAGCGGGCTGGGAATTTGCCATTGAGAAGGTGTTGGGTTTCTGTTTGCAAGCCATTTGCGTTGACAAGCTGGCTGATGTTACCTCGCATATTGAAGAGTTGAAGTCAGGCAATTTATGCGTGTTTGCCGCGGCACCACAAGTCGCCACCACCAAGTCAGCCAAATACAAATCATTGCAGGATATGATTAAAACCAGCTTGCCGATTGATTCGCTTATCGCTGGTATTTACGTGGCGGATACGCTGGATCAAGCCCTGACGATGTGCGATTCACTAGACGATAACGAATCCATCGTCACACGCGATGGCGTGTGGCTGAACCGTTCCTGGCTCAAAATCATGCGTGAAAAAGATCCAGCAGCGGGCGTTTTCCAGCGTGAGCAGGAATTGAAAAAACTGGCTACGCAAATACAGGAATTGCAAAAGACCCAGGATGAGCTGGAAAGAAATATTAACGAGCGTCGCGAAAAACTGCAGCAGTTAGAGCAGGAACGGGAACAGATGCAGCTATTCTACAATCAGCTGCAAGCGCAATCCGCGCAAGTCAACGCGCACGAAAAAGCAAAACGCGAGCGTTTGAATGAGTTAAAATTGCAGTCTGAGCGCTGCCTGCGTGAGCAGCAAGATTGCATGTCGCAACTGAGTCAAGCGCAAACTTCGCTGGCTGAAGCGAAGGAAGCGTGGCAAGAAGCCATGACTAATCTTGAGCAGCAGGCGAATTTACGTGATGCGCTGATCAAAGAACGTGATGAGGCGCGTCTGCAGTTAAACACCACGCGTGAAGTCGCTAATCAGAAAAAAGAGCGCAAACACGAATTACAATTACGATTGGAAACGGCCAAATCGCAAAAATCGGCACTCATGCAAAGCATTACGCGCATGCAAAACCAGCTGGCGCAATTAAACGAGCGCAAAATTACGCTGCAAGGCGAATTGAGCTCAATGCCAAACATCGAAAACCTCAAGAAAACCCTATCCAAGACACTGGATAGACACGTCAGTATCGAGTCCGAGTTGAACACGGCCAGATCGGCGGTGGAAGCGCTGGAGCAGGAATTCCGCAATCTGGAAAACGCGCGCCAGGCCATTGAGCGTGATCTCAATAAAGTACGCGGCAGGCTGGAAACCTTGCGTGTGGAAATGCAAGGTCTGAAAATTAAGGCGGAAACAGTCGCGGAGCAAATCAAGGAAACGGAATTTTCTCTGGAAGATATTCTGAAAGACATGCCACAGGAAATCAGCGTTGATGAATGGCAGGAAAAGCTGGATCAGGTGGTGCAGCGCATTAATCGCCTTGGACCTATCAATCTGGTGGCTATTGAAGAATACGCGACTTGTTCGGAGCGCAAACAGTATCTGGATAAACAGGTAGAAGATTTAAATGGCGGCTTGGCGACGCTGGAAGATGCGATCGCTAAAATTGATCGTGAAACACGCACTCGCTTCAAGGAAACTTTTGACAAGGTCAATAATCGTTTTCAGGAATTATTCCCGACCATTTTTGGCGGTGGTAAAGCGTATCTGGAATTGACCAGCGATGATTTATTAGCTGCTGGCATCACCATGATGGCATGTCCGCCGGGCAAGCGTAATTCGTCTATTTACCTGTTGTCGGGTGGTGAGAAATCTTTGACGGCGATTGCCTTGATCTTCTCGATTTTCCACTTGAACCCCGCGCCATTCTGTATGCTGGACGAAGTCGATGCTGCGTTAGACGACGCCAACGTCATTCGTTTCACCAATCTGGTGAAGGCGATGGCCGACAAGACGCAGTTTATTTTCATAAGCCACAACAAGATCACCATTGAAATGGGTGAGCATTTGATTGGCGTGACGATGAATGAGCCGGGTGTGTCGAGACTGGTGAGCGTAGATATTGCGAAGGCGATTGATTTAGCTGGGGCGTAGGATGCGTCGTCCCGACGGTATGCGTCGTCCCGACGAAAGTCGGGATCCAGCCTTGGGTCCCGCCTTTCGCCGGGACGACGTGAGAGGTGAAGCGTGCAATCAGTTATAAATAAAAAACTTATCGAATTGCGGCGAAAAATCGAGGAATATGATTACCACTATTACGTCCTCGATGATCCCATTGTCGCAGACCCTGAATATGATCGTTTGTTTAAGCAATTAAAAGAGCTTGAGACGCAACATCCTGAGTTAATCACGCCAGATTCACCTACCCAACGCGTGGGTGGCGCACCGCTGAAAGAATTTGCGCAGGTGCAGCATACTATTCCGATGCTTTCCATTGATAATGCTTTTACTGAAGATGACGTTAACGCCTTTGACCAACGCATACATGACCGACTTCACACAACTGCTGAGATTGATTACTGCTGCGAACCCAAAATGGATGGCTTGGCGGTCAGTTTGCGCTATGAAAATGGCATATTAGTACGGGCGTCTACTCGTGGAGATGGCTCTACTGGCGAAGATATTACAGCGAATGCCAAAACCATTCATGCCATACCTCTGCATTTGCGCGGTGAACACTTGCCAAAAGTACTTGAAGTGCGCGGTGAAGTATTCATGTCTAAAAAAGGCTTCGAACGGTTAAACAAGGAAGCGGCTAAAAAAGGCGAAAAAATATTTGCCAATCCGCGTAATGCCGCCGCGGGTAGTTTAAGACAGCTTGATTCACGTATAACGGCTTCGCGTCCTCTGTCGTTTTATTGTTACGGAATCGGCGATATCTTTACTCACAATATGCCTAAAACACAAGGTGATTTGCTAGAGTGGCTAAATGAGTTTGGTTTGCCCGTCTCGTCGCTGATAAAAGTAGTGCATGGTTATGAAGGCTGCATGGCTTATTATAAAGAAATAGGCGCTGAACGTGAAAAATTGCCCTTTGAAATCGATGGTGTTGTCTACAAAGTAAATTCTTTTGCTGATCAGAAAAAACTGGGTTTTGTTAGTCGCGCGCCACGTTGGGCGATAGCGCATAAATTCCCGGCGGAAGAAGCGCAAACAGTAATTGAAGCAGTGGAATTTCAAGTGGGTCGCACCGGCGCGCTGACGCCCGTGGCGCGTTTGAAGCCTGTGCATGTAAGCGGCGTGACGGTCAGCAATGCCACACTGCACAATATGGATGAAATTAACCGCAAAGATATTCACATTGGCGACACCGTCATCATACGTCGCGCGGGTGATGTGATACCAGAAGTTGTCAAGGTTGTGCCTGGCAAACGCCACCATGACGTAAAAAAAATTCATTTACCGAAAAATTGCCC
>DAIDIB010000022.1 GCA_027459575.1 Gammaproteobacteria bacterium
GCTCTGTTTTATTAATGGCCAGAATGGCCGATTTGTTTCTACCCCTCGGATAACGTAAAATCCATCCCACTATGAAAAAAATCATCTGCCTGATGGGGCCTACCGCCTCAGGCAAAACACAATTAGCGGTACAGCTCGTGCGACAATTTCCGGTTGAAATCATCAGCGTGGACTCGGCGATGGTGTATCGGGGTATGGATATTGGCACGGCGAAACCTGATGCGGAAACGTTGAAGATTGCGCCGCATCGTCTGATTGATATTGCTGATCCTGCAGAGCCTTATTCGGCTGGGCAATTCAGACAAGATGCGTTAAAGGAAATAGAAGATATTATCGCGCTGGGTAAAACTCCATTATTAGTTGGTGGCACGATGTTGTATTTTCGTGTGCTGCAACAAGGCCTCGCTAAATTACCGCCAGCGGATCAATCGTTGCGCGAACAGTTACGTATTCGCGGCGAACAAGAAGGCTGGCCAGTGTTGCATGACGAGTTGGCGAAAATAGATAGCGCAACAGCGCAGCGCATCAGTCCGCAAGACGGTCAGCGCATTCAGCGCGCGCTCGAAGTCTTTCAGATAACAGGCATTCCTATTTCAGAATGGCAGCAATCAGACACCTCACCGCTTGCGAATTATCAAATTCATAATATTGGCTTGATGCCTTCTGATCGTACAGTATTACATGCACGTATTGAGCAGCGTTTCGATGCAATGCTCGCGGCGGGTTTTGAAGAAGAAGTAAAAAAATTATATGAACGCGGTGATATGAAGATAAATCTACCTGCCATGCGTTCGGTGGGTTACCGACAAATGTGGCAATATTTGGCAGGTGACATCACTTACAAGGAAATGCGTGAGCAAGCCGTCGCCGCGACGCGCCAGCTTGCCAAACGGCAAATGACCTGGCTGCGTTCGTGGCCAGACGTGATTACAATCCCGCTCCCACAATCGCCATGTCAAGATCTTCCTCCCGTTTTTGCTTCTCTCTTAACTCCTGCGTGTTCTTGACAAAATTTTTGAAAAACATGGCGCCAGATTGATTCGTCGCGCGACTCACCAAATCTTTTAAATCCAGATAATGGGCGTTTTGATATTTATCTTCTGGTTTTGCGATCATTTTGCGGCTTTTTAAATAATTTAGCGCTTCTTCAAAGTGACCGTCAGCTTTTCGTAACGCGCCGTTGACAAGCGGATTGCTGGTAATCAATTTGTGAATGTGTTTGCGAGCGTCATTTATTTCTGCTTTTTCAGCTTTCCGTTGCGGTTTTAAGGCGCGGTGTAGCGAGGCATAGTGTGTAATTCCATAGTCATCCCGAATTTTGTCATCTGCTTGTAATTGAATTTTTGAAGAACGCACCGCGATATATTCTTTATGTTCAACTGGCAGCTCTTTAAATACATCCGCTGCTTCTATTTCCCATTCGGTTAATAATAGTGAAAGTTTAACAAAGGGCCACAAGATCACACTTAAAATGATACCCAATGTGCCGGCTTTGTGTCCGGATTTTTCCGGTGCGCCTATATGGCGCAAAAATCCAGCGATGACATGCATGACATTGGAAAATGAACGTTCGCTGAAGATATTAATCTTGATGCCTTGATTGTGAAAATGCCTGGCTACTTTGGTCGCTAACGCGCCGCCTAACGAATAACCACGTAGCACTATAAATTCAGGATCAACTCCCTGATCCAGCAAGCGCTGCACTTGCGCGATCACATCGGTGTACAAGTCTTTTTTAGAATAAGCGCAGCCTGTACTCTTTCCCACGCCGCGGTAATTACAACTAACTACATTCACTTGCAGATCATTTGCCATATCAATAATTTTATCTATTGATCCTTCATAGTATTGCCAACGACCTGGCAGATAAATAATATATTTTTTTTCTTGCGGCGGTAATGCTTCTTGTGCGCGGTGTCTGATTTCTATCGTGTCCAGTTCGCAATTATCGTGCGTGATGACTTTTTCAGATGTGCAAGTTAAGGTTTCACTATCGTACTTGCTAATATTATCTATTATTTTATCGCCAATGTCAGCAACACTTTGCGGACGTGTAATGATTTTACCTAGTAAACGTCCAAAGAAAAAATTCACAACGAATTTTAAGCCAAGCCAGAGTGCGGTAAGAGGAAACGCCAGTTTTAATTTATAAATTAATTTTTCTCGGTCAGAAACAAACGGAGCGGGCGCGCGATAGGTAGCCATAGTCATCTTCTCCCGTGTCGATGATACGTTTCAAAGCTAGCTAACATTATCATAAGCACGAAGTTGGGGGCGCTGTCAAAACTTACGGATTGAAATGGCGGGGGAGACGAGTATATGATGCCATTTTTGTTAATATTAAGGAGTAATCATGAGATCGTCAGGCAAGGTTTTGTTGGTTGATAGGGAAAATGTATATGGTATGCAGGATGAGGTTCAGGAAGGTTATTATGATGGTGATGATATTTCAGAGCTAAGTATCGAAGAGCAATTAGAGCGAATAGAAGCTGAAATTGATGTTATTATGGCGGATTATATCAGGTTATTCGCTGAGCTAGCTGAGGAGCGTTGCTATGATTCCTCCGATGGTCTTCGTGCACAAGAAGATGTAAAGGATTCTTTTATTTCTCGCCTGGAAGATTTCAGAGATAAAATTAACCAACCACACGGTAAGCCTGAGAAATTGATCCGTGAATACGATCGTTTGACTGCGCAATTAGCAGCCGAGTGGGATGCGTTGCCTGAAAAGCTGGATTTTATTCTGCAACAAGAATTTGACCAAATAGAATTGACAGAGAGAAAGGCTCTGCAAGAAGAAGAATTAGAAGCTGGAGAAATAGTAGCTTTGACTCAAGCAGTGACTTTTACTTCTGACGTCCATGCTCGTTCACGTGCGCTTGATGCGGCTAATCCATCCAGGTTAGCTAGCCAGCAGCACCGTTCAGACAAGTTGGCGGTCATTAGCGAACATCGCGAAAAATATCCGGACGAATCTTCGCCAATGTATACAGAACAGCGCTTTTTTAAGCAGAAGGAAGAAAGGCCTGCAAGAAGTCACGCAAGACACCAATTGCTGGGTGATGAAATGGATGCGTATTTGTCGATGGAAAAAGACAGGCGGGATGAGCAAAATAGAGCATGGGAAGATGAAATGGAAACGCGTTTGGATGAGTTAAGCGGACCGCGGTTTTAACCAGGGGGGGGGCTGTCATCCCCGCGGGGATGACACTGCATTGTGGGGATGACGCATTACGGAATCAAATAATACGGGTTCGGCAACTTAAACGTCTTATCCGCATACCCACCCGCCAAATCACTCTTCTGGTCACCCATATTCAAAATAATATCGTAACCTTGCTCACTCAACTGCTTACGCATCGCGGTTTTATAAACAGCGGCTGGTTTGGTGCGATACTCACCATCACGCAAAATTAACTTTTCCCAACTGTCATAACCCACCTTGCGCAAATTATTCTCCGTCGTGCCACGTTCTTCTTCAAAACGGCCGGTAATAAAAAATACCGTAATATGATTGTCTTTGGCGAAACGATAAAGCTTAAGCGTGGGTTTGATCACCGGATCTTCGCCTTTATCTTCATCAGCGCGAATTTCCTGAATCGTACCGCCAAAATCCAGGCGCTTCATATCGGCGTAGTTCGACAAGGAGGTTTCATCAATATCCAGCACAATGGCTGGTTTTTTATCTTGAGGAAAAGGCCGTGTCATGCGAATTTTCAAATAACGCATCGCGTCATTCACTACGTTTTTGATGTCTTTATCGTATTCACCCGAATCGTGATAACGCACCACTTGCTGCTTGCTGATGGCAAGGTTCACGGGCTCTTTTGCAAAACAAAGGGCAGAGGTGAAAAATATATTGGCTAACAGGGCGCTGATCAGCGCCCTTTTGATAGGTAATCTTAACAAGGGATATTACTCTTCAGTGTGATTGGTTGGATGAGGCTCTTGTCCTGTGCTGGATTCAGCATCAGTGCTGGTTTCAGCTTTAACATCAATTTCAATTTCAATCTCATCGTCTGAATCAGCCTCTAATTCTTCTTCTTTAACTTGTGTTTCAACAGCGACCACTGTTGGGGTATGAAAACGCACAATAGGCTCTTCTTCGCGTGGTTCGTCGTGAGAAAAATCGGTGTGGCCTTCGGCGATTTCGCGCAAGGCGACGACGGTGGCTTTGTCATTGTCCCATTCTACTTTAGGGTCTTTGCCGCGCATCAGCTGGCGGGCGCGTTTCGCTGCCAAAATAACAAGTTCAAAACGGTTTTTTACGTTCTTCAAGCAGTCTTCTACGGTTACTCGAGCCATGATTTACCTGCATTATCTAATAAAATTAATGAAACCTTTGGAGGCGGGTAATGATACTAGATTTTGTAACTCTCGTCACCTACATGTAGTAATGAATTGATCAGCTGGCGGTGTTTGGCGATTTGGCGCTGTTTGCCCAGCCGCCCGGATTCGATGATCATTTTGAGATCGTGCAGGGCGCGGGTAAAGTCATCATTTATAACGACATAATCAAATTCTGGCAGGTGCGATACCGTCTCGCGCACATCGCTTAAGCGCTGCTCAATGATATCGGAATGGTCTTGGTCACGCTTGACCAATCGATCCCGCAGGATCTCGAGCGAGGGTGGCAGGATAAAGATGCCGATACATTCTGGCATGATATGTTTGATGGTCTGATGACCTTGCCAGTCGATTTCCAATATCACGTCTATACCTTTGGCCAAAGTTTGCTCAACCATGCTCTTGGAGGTGCCATATAGCTGATTAAAGACGTTGGCATATTCGAGGAAGTCGCCTTTTTCGATCAGTTTCTTGAATTCGTCACGGGAAACGAAGTAATAGTCTTCGCCATTTTTCTCATTAGGGCGCATAGCGCGCGTAGTATGTGAGATGGAGACTATAACGTTGGGCAGTGATTCAGTCAGCACGCGCACCAGCGTTGTTTTGCCCGCGCCCGAGGGAGCGGCAATCACATAAAGCGATCCTTTATTAACAGGTGAGTTGATGAATGCACTATCAGCCATTGGACAGTTCCTCTTCGTTCATTTGTTGTAAAATAGCGGTGCTGGATGTCGTAATATTATGTTTCATGATACGCACATCGCCGCCGTAGGAGCGCACGATGTCGGCGCCCACCACTTGATCAATACGATAGTCGCCGCCTTTTACCAGCATTTCAGGTTGCAATAATTTAAGTAAGCGCTCGGGTGTGTCGTCGGCAAATGGCACAACCCAATCTACTACGCCTAAACCTGCCAGCACGGTCATGCGATGATCAAGATTATTAACTGGACGGTTGCTGCCTTTGATTTTACGAATAGATTCATCGGTGTTAACAGCGACGATGAGGAAATCGCCTAATTGTTTTGCCATTTGTAAATACGTGACATGTCCCGCGTGCAGAATGTCGAAGCAGCCGTTGGTAAAGACGACTTTTTTGCCCTGCGCGCGCGCTTCGTTAACCGCTTGCAGTAATTGTTCTTCGTTGACGATGCCGGCGGTAAATTTGGTTTGGCCGTTGATGGCGGATTGCAATTCTGGCGCACTGACAGTGGCGGCGCCTAATTTGCCGACGGCGATGCTGGCGGCGAGATTCGCGATGGCCATAGCGATTGGTAATTTGCACTGAGCGGCAACGGTTACGCCGAGTGCGCCGATCACGGTGTCGCCCGCGCCGGTGACGTCAAAAATTTCTCGTGCGTAGGCGGGCAGGTGTGTGATGTGTTGCGTTTCTATGAGTGTCATGCCATCTTCGCCGCGGGTAATGAGCAGCGAATCGATATTATGTTGTTTTAACAGCGCGCGGCCTTTGTTAATAATATCTTGCTCGCTGTGGCAAGCGCCTGCGACGGCTTCAAATTCCTTCATATTAGGCGTGATGATGGTCGCGTCGCGGTAGATGCTAAAATCGTTGTTTTTGGGGTCGACGATGACGGGCACGTTGGCTTTGCGCGCTGCTTGTATGAATGCTTGTGGATTGGCGAGCGTGCCTTTTTTGTAATCGGATAAAATCACGAGATTGGCGCTAGTTAAATGCTTTTTGAAATGTTCGATGAATACATCGTCGCTGACGAGCTTGCCTGTTTCTTCAAAATCCAGCCTTAATACTTGTTGCTGGCGGCTGATGACGCGTAATTTGATGATTGTGTTGGCGGTGTTGAGTTTGTGTAATACGTGTTTGACGTTAGATGCGTTGAGCTGCTCTTCTAGTATGGTTGCTGCTTCGTCGTTGCCGGTGATGCCGAATAGGGTGGCATTACCGCCGAGGGTGGCGATATTTAGAGCGACGTTGGCGGCGCCGCCGGGGCGGTGATCGGTGCTGTTGACTTTTACTATCGGGATGGGGGCTTCGGGCGAGATGCGGGCTGTATCGCCGAACCAGTAGCGGTCGAGCATCACGTCACCTACCACCAGTATGTTGCTGGAGGAGAAGTCTGGCAGTTTTTTTGGTAGATGTTGCATGTTTTA
Organism: Gammaproteobacteria bacterium; assembly: GCA_027459575.1. Taxonomy (GTDB): domain Bacteria; phylum Pseudomonadota; class Gammaproteobacteria; order DSM-16500; family DSM-16500; genus Aquicella. The sequence goes on from DAIDIB010000022.1 coordinate 6,475, forward strand.
CTTTTTTTCCTGTGTAGCCCGGGTGTGTGTTTTTCTCATCCGGGGAGCCATGTCTGTCATCCCGCGAACTAACGTCGTCCTCGAACTAACGTCGTCCCGGCGAAAGTCGGGATCCAGACGCGTAAAAAATAATGTACGAGATTTTAGCATTTTCTGGTACCCTTAGGAACTCATAAATTAAAGCTAGTTTTTGACCAGCCATGCGCATTATTTATACTATTCTGCTGTTTTTCGCATTACCGTTTATATTTCTGCGGTTGTTATGGAAGTCCAGGCGCCAGCCGGCTTATCGCGAGCGCATGGCGGAGCGGATGGGTTATTATCCATTTAAGCTGGAAGAATGCATTTGGGTGCATGCGGTGTCGATGGGTGAGGTGATTGCCGCTACGCCGCTGATAAAGAAAATTAAAGCGCAGTATCCTGATATGACGCTTTTGGTAACGACGATGACGCCGACGGGTGCGGCGCAGGTGCAGAAGGCGCTGGGTGATATTGTTAAGCACGCTTATATTCCTTATGACTTTCCAGCTTATATAAATCGCTTCTTGAAAACCATGCGGCCGCGTGTCGCGGTTATTATGGAAACGGAATTGTGGCCGAATATGATCGCGACGTGTAAGGCAAAAAAAATTCCTGTTTGTTTATTGAATGCGCGTTTGTCGGAAAAGTCGGCGAATAATTATCAGCGCATTGTCGGTATCGTTAAACCGATGTTGCAAAGTATTACGACGATTGCCGCGCATGGCGAAAAAGATGCGGAGCGTTTTGTGGCGCTGGGCGCAAATAAAGAAAATGTCATGGTGACGGGTAGTATTAAATTTGATTTGGAGTTACCGGTTGATTTGTCACAGAAGGCGGCGCAGTTGCGGACGTTGTTGGGTGATGATCGTTTTATTTGGGTCGCGGGTAGTACGCATGAGGGCGAAGAAGAAATTATTTTGGCGGCGCATAAAAAATTATGTGAAGCGCATTTGTCTGCATTATTGATCTTGGTGCCGCGTCATCCGAATCGTTTTGATACAGTTGCACGGTTGAGTGAAAAATCTTTTGTCACTTCGCGGCGTAGTCAGCAGGGTGAGGTGAGAGGTGAAGTGTATGTTGGCGATACAATGGGTGAAATGCTGCTGTTTTATAGTGCATCGGATGCGGCATTTGTCGGTGGAAGTTTAATTGTGCGTGGTGGTCATAACATTTTGGAACCTGCCGCGTTGCAAAAACCGGTATTGAGTGGCCCGAGTTTATATAACTTTACTGAAATTAGTGACATGTTAAATGACGCGCAAGCGTTAGTGATTGTGAATGATGTTGATACTTTAGCGGCGCAATTATTACAATTAGCGCAAAATCAAAACTATAGAAAACAATTAGGTGATCGCGCGTTGCATGTTGTAAATGCGAATCGTGGCGCGATGATGAAGCAACTTAATGTTGTTGCGCGCTTGATGTAATGCGTCGGGACGACAGAGTAACTTCGTGTCCGACGGAGTAATTTCGTTGCGATGAAGATGCAATTCATTTTCTGCACTAATCCACAACACTGTTTTTTTCTAGACACGAGCATTCACAAAAATAAATTTAAATTTTTTTTCATTTACATTTCTTAAGAATTCCTTAAGATTGACGTGCCTATACTTTTTTAAAATTTAGTGTGCAAGTGTAAATGGAAAGACGCTCACTAAGTATTTTTATTATAAACGTGTCAACTATTCGAAAAGGAATTCGACTATGCAACGTACCAATCCTGTCGTGCCTGAAAAAAAATCCCGCAAACGTAAACATGAAGACGATGTGGCAAAAGAAGCCATTGATGCGATTGAAGCTATAGGAGAAGCGGCAATCGAAGCGATTGAAGACATAGAAGTCGCTGAAGAAGAAAAGGCGGAGAAAAAAGGAAAGCCTACACGCAAAAAAAAGCATGAAGAAGAGAAAGTTGATGTTGAAGCATTAAGCTCTGATGGTGCTTCTGAGGAAGAAGAGGAACCTCCCCGCAAAAAAAGACGTATAGACCCTGAGGCGGAGGCGGAAGAAAAAGCTTTTTTAGAAAGAGCCATGCTGGATGCGTTAATGGCGCCGCCGCAACCTATTATGAAGAAAGGATTCACCAGTGCGGATACCGATAAGCTGAGTGAAAATGAATATTTCCGCTATGAAGTGCCTTATAGAAAGCCAGGTTCGCCGCCGAAAAAAGTGGCTCATGCTGTAATAGTGGGTGATACCGCGTTGCAATTCGCCATTCCACCGGGCGAGAAAGAGGAAACACCGATCATCAGACCATTAGAAGATATAGAAGAGTTTACCGATTATGGCGCGCCGCGATTGCGTGCGCATACACCGGATGGCACACAAATGTTTGCCTCGCGTTTTGTTGATGGTGAGTTTGATGGCGAGCCATGGCGTTTAGCCTGCTTTTCGCCACCACCTTTCAATAAGGAAAAACCATTTTGGGGTTCGGAAAAAGAAGTGCCTTTGTTAGACAAGAATATGAGGGAGAAGAAAAAGAAAGAAGTGCAGAAAGATCTCGCGGAAATATTTGCTGCTAATAAAAAGGCGAATCTAGAGCGTTTAGGTCGGGAAGATACGTCATTAATCAAAGGTGGTACGGAATTGGTGATTGATCCGGGTTCTGTACAGATCAGGGATGGTATTAAAACACGTATTCCTGATCAAAATACCGTGATGGGTGAATCTGCCAAAGAAGCATATGAAGGGTTTTTAGAGAAATATGAAGATATCCTTTCTGACGAAATGATAAGGGTGATAGCGCGGGCGAAAGACGCGCATTTAAAACATGAGAAAGGCGATAAGCCAGAGCAAAGTGGTCAATACCGGCCGGAATGGGGTCATCTGGAAGGATTCTCGTTAACACCAAGAGATAAAAATCCGCAGAAAAAAGATAATTTGGGGGCGATGCCTAAGTGGGCGAACACAGAAATGATGATAGCTGAGCGTACTATTAAGTGGACTGCGCTAAATCGTCCTGAAGCAGTGGAAAAAATCAAGGCCGAATTTAAAATGTTACTGGATTCCGAATTGGTCGATAAAATTGATTATGTTGCCACCATTGAGGAGAACGATCACACCCTCGCCATACATCAAAAGATTAATCCTCTTAAGCAATGGCCGTTATTTCCTCAGCCTACCGATACCATGCAAACCATCGCTGTTTCTCATTTCATGTTAGATGATGCGCCGCTCGCGAGTAAATCTGACATCAAGCGAGCTGGCAAGGTAAAAAAAATGAAGGCAGCAACACCAGCGGAAGGTTTGGCGGCTAGACCAGTAGGTGATGTTGAGTTTGAGGCGCCACCAGAAAAAATGGAGATTGATGAAGAAAAATCAGCGGCAGAAGAGTCAGTGATAGAAGAACCAGTGATAGAAAAACCAAAACCAGTTATTCCTAAACCAATCGTCAAAAAACCAATAGAAAAACCAATAGCGGAAAAAGGAGATGAAGCTATGCGTCCACGTGAAAAGAAAAGACCAGAAGCGGAAAAACCAGTTGCGCGAGCAAAACAACAGGCTCATGCACATGGTTCAGAAGAAATTTCAGCGTTTCCAACGCATGCATCATGGGAAAAATCAGTGGTTCGTATCAATACCACCGCAAAAGAATGGGATTTTAGTGAACCTTGGGTTGGCTCAAAACAGAAAACCTGGCGCGGATCAGGCTTTGTGATAGAGCATGAAGGCAAAAAATATATTGTTACAAATGCACATGTTGCGGGCGGTGCAGTTAATATGACAGTTAAATTTGCCAATGGCAAAACAAAATACCAGGCAAAAATAAGACAAATTGCTCGTCATTGTGATTTGGCAATGCTGACAGTCGATGATCCAGAATTTCAGGAACAAGCAGTGCCTGTTGAAGTGGGTGAGATGCCATCCTTAACACAAAAAGTTCAGGTTGTTGGATTTCCTATGGGTGGTGATGAAGTTTATACGTCTATTGGTATTGTGTCTCGTATTGAAGTAGGTGATTACTGTGAAAGTGAACTGTCAATGCTGCATGTAGGTGTAGATGCTGCTATTAATGGCGGCAATAGTGGTGGCCCGGTATTCGCTCATGGAAAAGTGGCAGGCGTTGCATTTCAAGGTTGGCCACTGCAAGGTTTGGGGTACATGATACCACCGCCCATCATCAGTCACTTCATCACAGAAGTATTAAGCGGCAAACGTTATCGTGGATTTCCAATTCTACCAGTTGTATTCGAGCCTATTGGGAATAAACTGTTAAGAAAATATTACGGTATGCAGCCAGAACAAACAGGCGTTATGATTCACAAGGTAGATAAATGCTGTGATGCGTTTGATAAACTGAAAAAAAATGACATCGTACTGGAAATTGATGGCATGGCGGTTTCAAACGATGGCAAGATCGATATCCCAGGCGTTGGTAATAATATAGATATGATTCACGCTACTCATCGTAAATTTATTGGTGATAGTGTCAAACTCAAAGTGTTGCGTAAAAATGAAGCAACCAGACAAGTCGAGACCTTAGAAGTCTCGGTACTGCTGGATCGTGTTCCTGGCGAAACCAAGAAAGTCGCGCAACTGGAAAACCACTTGCCCCCCAGTTATTTTGTTTGTTCCGGTTTTTCATTCACACCGGTGACTGAAGGCTATTTAAATCAGCGAGGCGCCGATTTAACTGAAAAAGATGATTTGATGACGCATGAGGGAATAGCCGATTTAACGAAAGATCAGCTGGATGAGCAGGTTATTGTGGTTAATGATGTGCTTGCATGTGCTGCGACTGAAGAGTATGAAGATTTAATCAATGAAATTGTTAAAAAAATAAATGGTAAAGATATTAAAAATATTCGCGATGTTGTGAGGGCAATGGAGGAGCACACTGGTGATGAGCATGTCATTGAATTTGGTGATGGCCGTCTTGCTGTTGTTCCCAGGATGTCAAAAGAAGAAAATGATAAATTGTTAGAAGAGTATGATATTAAGGCAGATAGATCTAAAGATTTGAGAAAGCCAGTGATAGTTGATGCGATGGATATTGATGAGCAACCAGCAGCGCCTGCTCAAGCGAAAACGAAACCAGCTTTAAAAGTGGTTTTACCGGAACCGACGCCCGCGCCAACAATTGTGAAACCCGCACCCGTGCGTGCAACCCCTAGTACTGCCAAAATACTGAAAGCAGTTGCTGCACCAAAGCCTGTAGAAGTTTCAAGTGAAGAAGAGCTGATGCCGGATTGGGAGGGATCAGAAGATGCAGCACCATCTGCTAAAAAAGAACGCCAACCGACTATTGATGATTTGCCAGGTGTGAAACGGTTTCGAAACGCGGTAGATCAAATTGAAGCAGAGGCGAAACTGCGGGGTGAGCTTGGAATTGACGATGAAGAAATCGCTCTCGAAGATTTAGGTGAAGGTGATAGTGAGGAGTCTTCAGAAGAATCAACAGTTGAACTGCAACCTCAACGTCGCCAACCCAGCGTTGGACGTCATCATGCGACTGCCTTCGCCAAGCGTAAACGCGATGCTTCAGAGGATGAAGAAGAGCAACAGCGCGATCGCAAGCACTTTAAAAAATAGATGTAGCCCGGACACGTTTTTTGTGTCCGGGGTTTTTTTGTTAAGGAGATTTAACCCATGGCGCAACTACGATCACAAAACCTGTCTTTTTTCGCGGCACCGCCTCCACCACCAACAAATGCCCAACCCGATCCCAACATCATTGAAAGCACCAATATCAAAGACCTCTTAAAATTCTGCGCGCCTGGTAAAACCCTCGTGCTCGATCTGGATAACACTGTCATCGAGCCAGAAGATCACCACGATGAACTAGGCAGCGATCAGTGGTTCGTTGCTTTCTTGTCACATGCCAAAAGCTTGCCTCTCGAAGAAAACCTCGATGCGGCGGTCTTTGTCATCGCCATTTATCACGCTGTTCAACATCACGTACAACTGAAGTTGATTCAGCCTGATGAAATTAAAGAAGTGATGAAGGCTTATCTTGATCTAGGCAATCATGTGTTATTTCTAACAGCACGTGGTTCAGCCATCCGTGAACCAACACTGCGACAATTAAGACGTAATGGTATAGATTTGTCAACGCATTGGGGCGCGGAAGCCATTGTACTGGATATAGGCGATGGCGATATAGAGCATGCCCCTGTCTTCAAAAGCGGCGGTATTTTCTGCGGTGGCAAACCAAAAGAATTATGTTTGAAAACATTTATGAGCATGCTGGAGAAGGTGTTAGATGTTGTGATGGCGGATGATAAGGAAAAATATTTAAAAGCTGTTATTAAAATGGTGCAGGAACACGGCGGTACCGCGGTCGGTTTGCGATATGGTCGTCTGGATGAAAAAGTTAAGCAGCATGATTTTCCAAAAGCGCAGCGCAGACTGGATGAGCTTAGCCCTCATTTAGCACCCGAGGCGCAAGAGGCGATGGCGGTGTTGGGGTTGAAGATGTAATTGCACTGGATCTTGGCTTTTGGGGGTGTCGTCCCGGCGAAAGCCGGGATCCATTTATAACTGACTCTTAGCAAACTTCAAATCCACAAATGCCTGTTTCTTATCTGCCGGATTGCGTATCAAATCTAGCGGATGATAGGTCACTATCAACGGCGTCTGTTGTTCACCATACTGATGTAATTTCCCACGTAATGATTCTAGCGGTGCATCAGTATTCAACAGGGTTTGCGCGGCAGTTTCACCCATCGCAAGAATCAGGCGAGCTTGTGTATGGTTGATTTGTGACGCATCCGTAACGCACACATCATCGCGCGTCAGGTCAATGGCTTTTAGCATTGCGGTGAGTAGTAGATCAGCAGCATCGTTTGGCGTGCCAGTTTCAGCAATAATGACTAAGTTAGTGCTGATAGCTACCTCAGGTTGCTGCTTTGTCACCCAGTGTACAATGCCTAATTGTTGATATAAATCCGACATGCCATTATTTAACCTTATGATACGGGTAGTATTGTGGTTCCCACATACTATGCCGTATGGCTTCTTTAAAATCCAGATCAGCCGCTACCCGCGCTAATCCTTCCTTCCGAGCCTGCTCCGCCACTGCGAAGGCGACTTTAGAGCTGACCATCCGTGACTCGGACAGCTTGGGCAATAAAGGCGCGGTAGCGTCTTGATTAACCGGCGAGCACTCACTAATAGCCTGTGTGGCGACCCATAACATTTCGTCCGAGAGGTGCTTGGCCTTGGAAACGATCACACCTAAACCAATGCCTGGGAAGGCGAAAGCATTATTACTTTGCGCAATGCGTTGCCATTTGCCAGCAAACGAAACATCAGGAAAAGGACTACCGCAAGCAATGATGGCTTTGGCTTCTGTCCAGTTGATAAGCTGTTCAGGCTTGGCTTCCGCCAACGTGTTGGGATTGGAGAGCGGCATGATGATGGGTCTTGCGACTTTGGCGGCCATCAGTTTGATCACTTCTTCCGTAAATGCGCCCGCGGCGGTCGAGCAGCCAATCAAAATGGTGGGTTCAACATTTTTTACCACGTCATATAAAGTGATTTGATTGGAATTTCGGAATTGCCATAGCGAGATGTCATTTTTTTCTTTAGCAAAAGCAGCTTGAAAAGGTAGTAACGGGCTCTCCTTCATCAATAAACCATTTTTGTCTACCAGCCAGATTTTTCCCCGTGCTTCATTTTCAGATAATCCTTTACGCATCATTGCGCCGACAATTTGCTCGGCGATACCAACACCCGCAGTGCCCGCGCCAAGAATGACTACACGATGATTGAGCAGCGGCGTGCGACTGGCGACTACACCAGAAAGCACGCACGCCAGCGCCACCGCGCCAGTTGCTTGCATATCGCCATTCATGGTGCAAATGGAATCACGATAATGCGTTAAAATGCGTCGCGCGTTATCACGACCGAAATCTTCCCAGTGCAGAAAAAGATGCGGAAATTTTTTCGTCATTGCTTGCACGAATTGGTCGATAAAATCATCGTACTCTTGTCCAGTAATGCGTTCATGACGCCATCCCAGGTACATGGGATCATTTAACAAATGATGATTGTTGGTGCCAACATCAAGTTGAATAGGCAATACACGATGCGGGCTAATGCCACCGCACAAAGTGTAGACTATGAGTTTGGCGACAGAGATATTGACGCCACCAATTCCCTGATCGCCAATGCCAAGCACCGCTTCGCCATCCGTGACCACTGAAATATCCACTTCAGGCGGTAAGCGATTATCCAATATGCTCTCGATTTTATCGCGATCACGATAGCTAATATACAAGCCGCGCGATTGCCGCATTTCCGTGCTGAATCGTTGCACCGCCTCACCCACCGTGGGCGTGTAAATGATCGGCAGCATTTCTTCCAGATGCTGACTCGCTAATTTGTAAAATAAAATCTGGTTGTAGTCATGGAGCACATTTAAATAAATATTTTTGCCAAGGTTGGTGTGGTGTTCATTGTATTGCAGGTACATGCGCATGGCTTGATGTTCAAGTGTTTCCACTTGTCCCGGCAATAATCCGGTTAAACCAAACACTTCACGCTCTTCCAGGGTGAAGGCGCAGCCTTTATTAAGCATGGAGGTATCGAGCAGGTCGCTACCTGATAAGGGGGTATCTATGTGAGAAATGCGTCCATCCGCGTCACGGATGATCTTGAATTTAAACATATAGTTACTCTTTTTATAATCGGTTGTTGTAACTTCTGCTTAAAACTTTATACCTATATTATACCGTATTTTATGGTAAATTAGCTGTACCCAACACATCTTGGTGAAAGGCACTAATGATGAAAAACATAGCAGTCTACGCCGGCACCTTCGACCCTATCACCTACGGGCACGTAGACTTGCTTGAGCGCGCCTCACGAATCTTCGATCGCGTGATCGTAGCCGTAGCAGTCAATAAAAACAAAAAACCCCTATTCAGCGTGGAAGAACGAGTCACACTGGCATCAAAGGTATTAGCCAATTTGAAAAACGTAGAAGCGCAAAGTTTTGACTGCTTATTACTCGATTTCGCCAAACAGCATAACGCCAATATTATTTTACGCGGCTTGCGCGCCGTCGCGGATTTTGACTATGAATTCCAGCTCGCCAGTATGAACCGCTACATGAATCAAAACATCGAAACCATGTTCATGATGCCAGCGGAAAAATACATGTATATCGCCTCAAGTTTAGTGCGCGAAATCGCCGCGCTCGGTGGTGATGTCAGTGGTTTTGTACCTCCAGTCGTTGCAGAAGCACTGCGAGGTAAGGTGTAATCATGTCGTTAGTTATCACCGATGAATGTATCAACTGCGATGTGTGTGAGCCAGTTTGCCCGAACCTCGCCATTTATCAAGGCAAAGAAATTTACGAAATCCACCCCGACAAATGTACCGAATGCGTCGGCCACTTCCCCGAACCGCAGTGCGTCGCCGTCTGTCCCGTTAACTGCATCATCAAAGACCCCGCTCATCCGGAAACAGAAGATCAGTTGTTAGCAAAATATCAGCGATTAACGAGTAGTCCGGACTGAGCGTCGTCCCGGCGGAAGCCGGGATCCAGACAGATTAATTGGGGTTACTTAATGCTGGCAGTCTTTATCGCTTTTTTATGCGGGTGAGTTTTTAATGCAACTGTCTTGGGTTTCTTTGTGGATTTAGCCGTCGCTTTGATATGTTTGTAATGTGTAATATTCTCCCGTCTATACAGACTGCTATCCACCTCATTATCCGACAACCAATGATTAATCGCGAGCAAGTCATCAAAACTCAACGTGCCTGCCGCCTGTTTTAACAGCAGCAGATGATTAACGTAAGCATAACGATCTGTCGCATACTCGGATTGCGACTCAAATAATTTCTGCTGCTGGTTTAGTACATTGACCAGTGTTTCCGTGCCCACTTTGTAACTTTCTTCCATGCCTTTCAATGAACTGATGTTAGATTTAATCGCCTGGCGATCAGCTTTAATCTGGCTAATGTTAGACATCACGTTCATGTAACTTTGTCGTGTTTGATTGATCGTCTCTCGAAAAGTTTGTTCCATTTGTTGTTGCGACACTTGTAAGTCATAAGTTGCCTGAGTGGTGTTTGCCACTACGCCGCCGCCGGAAAAAATTGGGAAATTAATGTTTACGCCAATAGTCTTGGTGTTCATTGTGCCAGGGCCATTGCGATCGTTAATGGATGGCTGGCTGCTGATGTTATCCGTGTATTGACGTGCTACCGAACCCTGTAATTGTGCGGTTGGCAAGTGGCCAGCAAATTGTTGATGCACATTTTGCAGTTTGCTTTCGGTGGTGTATTGGGCTGTTTTGATCGCCCAGTTTTGTTGCATGGCGGTATGTACCCAGGAATCGATACTCGCAGGATCTGGCGAAACGAGCGGTAACCGTTCGCTTAATCTCGCCAGATCAGGATAATATTTTCCAGTGATGACGCGTAAATTTTCGCGTGCGTTGGCTACATCGGTTTCCTTGGCAATTACATCCGCCACAGCGGATTCGTATCGTGCCTGCGCGGTATACACATCAGTAATAGTTTTTAAGCCCACATCATATTGTTGCTTCGCCTGATCGTACTGTTCTTTATACGCCAGTTTCGTCGCATTCGCGTATCGCAATTTGTCTTCATTTTCCAGAATAGTGAAATACGCTTTGGAAGTGCGAACCATTAAATCCTGCAACGCGGAGTTAAGTGTGGCATCCGCCGCTTTTGAAGTGGCGCACGCTTCATGTAATTTGGCGAAGCGCGAATAGTCAAAGATGGTTTGTGTCAATGACAGCGAAAGATTATAGGCCCGTTGCGTGTTGTTGCGTGGATAGATGACGTTGCCAGCGATATCTGTTTGTAGACTCGAACCTGAAACCGATTGACGTTGGAAGGTGGGGTAAAAATTCGCTGACAAATTGGGTAACAACGAAGCCAGATTAATCGGCACGCCTTCTTTGGTCGATAAGCGTTGCGATATCGCCTGTTGAAAGGTTGGATCACTGGCCTGAGCCTGCTTGTAAACTTCAAGCAAGTCGGCGGCATTCGCCGACAAGGGCGATGTCAATAGTAGTAATGTCAGTGTCAGTTTTTTCATTATATTCACCTGCCAGGGAAAACTAGGTTATCATCAACTCATGAATAAATGAACAGGAGTAGAGCATGAAAATCTGGCATCAGGATATCACAGTCGCAATGGCAAATGAACGCGCAAAAAATTCAATGTCCGAATATTTGGGTATAATTTTTACAGATGTGGGTGATGATTTTTTGGTAGCTCGCATGCCTGTTGATCACCGCACCAAGCAGCCCGTTGGTATCATGCACGGAGGTGCCTCATGCGTGCTGGCTGAGACGGTTGGCAGCACGGCTGCTAACTATTGCGTAGACCAAAAAGAATTTTATTGCGTTGGGCTAGATATTAACACTAACCATATCCGCAGTATGCGCGAAGGCTTCGTCATCGGTATAGCTAAACCTTTTCACCTTGGTCGTACCACGCAAGTTTGGAGCATCGAAATCAAAGACGAGGCTGGCAAGCTAGTTTCCATCAACCGCCTGACGATGGCGGTGTTGAAGAGAGCTTAATCGCCAAGTTAATCGCCGCCGCCATGCTTCCCGCGTCGGCGGCGCCTTTGCCGGCGATATCTATAGCTGTGCCATGATCAACAGACGTGCGGATGAATGGCAAGCCAAGCGTGATATTCACTGCGTGGCCAAAGCTGGCGTATTTAACGATAGGCAATGCCTGATCGTGATACATGGCCAGCACCGCATCTGCTTGTTGCAGGTATTTCGGTGTGAATAAGGTATCGGCGGGCAAAGGACCGATTAAATTAAACCCTTGCGCGCGCATCTCATCTAGCAAGGGCGTGATAATATCAATTTCTTCACTACCCAAATAACCACCTTCACCCGCGTGCGGATTCAATCCGCAAACAAAAATTTTCGGCGCTGCAAGTTGAAAACGTTTTTTTAACTCATCAGACAATACCGTTATCGTGGAGCGCAAATTCTTTTTAGTGATAGCCGAGGATAATTTAGCGATAGGCACGTGTGTAGTCGCTAGCGCGACTTTCATTTGCTCGGTTACAAACATCATCACCGTGTGCGTGACATTACAGCGTTTGGCTAGAAATTCTGTATGACCCGTGAAAGGCACACCGGTTTTATTGATCACTAATTTATTAACAGGCCCAGTCACCATGGCATGCGCATCGCCACTCTCACAAAGTGTGACCGCGGTTTCCAGTGAGCGTATCACGTACCAGGAGTTAGCCGGATTTAATTTTCCCGGCTGCGCTTCCATGTTTAACATCACTGGAATAATTTTCAGCTTGCCAGGTTGATGCACTTCTGGCGCCTGTTTCAAGTCGCATACCGATAGGGAGATAGGCTGATTGATTTGTTGCGCGCGCTGCGTCATCAACTCTTCGTCGGCGATGACCACAATTTCTGCTGGCCACGCTTGCTGCGCAGCCAAAATCGCGATATCCGGTCCGATACCAGCCGGATCGCCGGTCGTGATGACAATGCGTGGCGTGCTCATTTAAACGGATACTTTCGTTTCGATAAATGATTGCCCACGCAATTTTGAAACCCAACTCTGCATGGCTTCTTCAAATTTCCTCTGCAACAATTGCTGTTCAATTTGTTTGCGTGTGGCTTGGGCGTCTTCGCCGGCTGCTGAACGTACAGCTGCTAAATGAATAATGTGAAATCCATTAGACGTTTGAATGGGGCCCGCGATCTCATCCGCTTTCATGTGAGCGATACGATCAGCGAAAGCGGAAGGAATTTCCGGTAATTTGCGCCAGCCCAAGTCGCCGCCTTGAATGCCAGCGGGAGTGCTGGCTTCGGCTGCCGTCACTTTTTGATAGCTTCCGCCGCTTCTTATTTTGCTGACGATGGCATTGGCGCGGTTTTTGGCCGTGACTAGCTCATTGGTGGTGGGGGAGTCGGAAACGGGAATCAGCATATCTTCCAGATGATATTCTTTGCTACTGTTGTTTTTCCAGGCCGTGGAATGCATGAAGCTGTCAATTTCATCGGGTGTAATATTAATATGACTGACCACTTCCATCTGCTGCAATTTTTGAATGGCCATCTGATCGCGCATTTCGTTTTGATAAGAGGATTTTGACATGCCTTCCTGCGCTACGTGTGCATACAAGTCGGCAACCGAAACTTTATTTTGTTCAGCAACCTGAGCGATGGATTGATTGACTTCTTCTTCTTTGATGTTGATGCCGGCCTGTTTTGCGATTTGCAGTTGCAGTTTTTTGTTAATGAGCTGATCAAGCACTTGCTTTTGTAGCAGTTTTTCTGGCGGTTCGCTAATGTGTTCTTGCGACATCTGCATTCTGGCGGCGGTGAGCGCGACATTCAGCTCAGATCGTGTCACCACATCGTCATTCACCACTGCGACGATTTGGTCTATAGCTTGCTTGGCGTCTTTCGCAAAAGAACTGGCTGATAGAATACAACCCAGAACACATAAAACGATGTTTAACTTTTTCATTTAAAAATCCTGCCCAAAGTGCGTTTTGTAACCGTTGATACTGCCTAACATAGAGTTTGGATTCGCATTGCCGCCCCCGATGTCGCCTAAACCCTTGAGGGAAAACTCAAGATAACCCAATGTGTTATAGTTCAAAGTATTTTTATTGTCGGGATCAAGGCTAGTAAACACACGTCCCCCGACAAATCTGACTGCCCAACAGCAAGTGTCATATTGTATCCCATAGAGCAGATTCTGCAAATGATGGGTATTCCAGGCATAGGCCCAGCGCCCCACGGCGCTGAAATCTCGCAAAACTGGCCAGGCAAAAGATAAGTCAGTATTTTTTAGATTATTTTGTGAATTGTTGATTGCCGTAATACCGGAAAGGACATCGCCGCTTCTGACAAAGTTATAGCCAAGATTGATAATACGGCTATCATCAGGCTCATAATGCAGGCTGGTGGATGAGTTATCTAACTGCTTGGAAATGGGATTCCAAATGACATTGGTAGAGAAGCTCCATGATTTGTTAATGTGATAATCAAGCACGCCGGATAAAGGTGACAAGCGCCAGTGATTGGATGGGTTTGTTGGATTATCTGGACAAGCCGTGCCGTTACACAAAGTGACCTTGCGATTGGCGAAGTACACAATCTCGCCCGCGCCTACGCGGACTTTTTCCAGGCCTGATGTGCTGTCTAAAAAGCGCGATGAAACGCCCAAGCCTACCTGGTTGGCATCGCCGATGCGGTCAATACTGCTAAAGCGGTTGTAGTTAAAGATCTGATCGTAGCTGAGTGTATTCACCGTGGTATCAAAAATGGGAATGCTGGCCTGGTTGCGATAAGGAATGTAAGTGTAGTAAACCTGCGGTTCAAGTGTTTGTTGAAATCCGTGATTGAAAATACTTGTCTCTCGCACCAGTGAGGATCCGATTAACACATCAATAATCGGAATGGCGCGGCGGTGTATGTCTGGTGTTTGTGTGGGTGTTGTTTGATACAAATCGTAATGTGTTAAAGCGATTTGCGCGCGCGGTGTGACATACATATAAGGCCACATTAATGGCAAGCTTACACCTGGTTGGGTATGAAGACGGTTGCCAATGGGTTGATTGGCCAAGGTGCCGGGTGTGTTAAGAATAGTAAAATGGGTTGCTTCATTATTGATGAAATATTCTAGACCGTGTGCCTGATCAGGATAATCGCCATTTAAAACAAGTTGTGGAAAGCGTCGATATTGGTTTTGCAGATTTTGATTAGGTGGCTGACCAATCTGCACCATATGCAACGTTTGATAGGCTTGTACACGACCAATGAAATTCCAGTTGGGGCCTTTGTAATTGATGTCGCCCTCTTGCAGTAATTGATTCTGTGTTACTTCATTTAAGTCGCTGCCGAAGTCTTTGGTGTAATAATCATCGCCGGCATAATTGAAATCGACATGACTGGACCAGTGCTCGTTATATTGACCTCTATCGCGCCATAGTAAGCTACGTCTGGTAGGGCTAGAGTTCAGCAAACGATTAAGATCTGCTTGTACCGTGGGGTCAGTGCTACTGGAGTATTTTTCTTTATAAGCGGTTTTTTGATCCGCGAACGCAGTATCTTGTGGCAAGACGGCGAAGCGAACATTGCCTTCATTCAGTGGTGTTAAGTAACGGTAATTGTCCGAGAGCTGAAAGCCGCGTTTGGTTAGCACGGCAGGCGTGATGGTCATATCGTAGTTGGGTGCCATGTTCCAGTAAAAAGGCGCCAATACATAGGGCCCAAAACTGCCGTTGATGCCGACTGTTGGCCACAAGAAGCCTGATTTACGACGTTTATCCAGCGGGAAGTTTATATAAGGCGTGTAAAATACTGGGACGCCTTTCACTAGAATACGCGCGTTGGTCGCGTACCCGCGTCCTGTTTCTTTGTTTAGAACGAGATGACTCGCTTTAACACGCCATGCTGGGTTGGTTGGCGCGCAGGTGCTGTAACTTGCGCCCGTCAATTCAAACACTTTGGGTTCATCTTGTGAAAACTCATCGGCACCGCCCCAGGCGGTGGTGGCTGTGATTTTTCTATCGTTCAATGTGGAGGCTTGCGGGACATTGGCGGAGCCAACGACTTCTCGGCCATTGATAACCGTGCGGTAAAGAATGTCGTATAGTGTCTTATGGCTGGTTTGGAAATTGTAATTACCTTTGTTCGCCACGATGAGTGTGTTGGGTTCGCGCAAATGCACATCGCCGACCAAGTCCACGGAGCTGAGTTTGCCGGTATTAGGATCGCGGTAAAGTATCCCTTTTTGCGAGGTGATTTGCTGGCCGCGACGGGTAATGGAAACTTTGCCCTCTAGGGTCGATACGCCGCGTAGCGAAAAAACGCCTTGATTGCCGGTTATCGCCAGTGTGCTTTTCTGTGAATCACTGACCGGAAGGGCAAAGGATGGTTCAAGATAATAGCCGCCGCACTGATATTGGTTGCTTTTTACCCAGCCTAATTCTTTAGCCAAAGCGTCGTAGGCGAGCGAAGAATTCATGGTTGAATTAGTCGCGGCGGGATGGGTGGTGGCCGAGATAACTAACGCAGGGAATGCGCTAAATAATAGCAGGCTAATTAATCGCTTCATGTATCTCTATAGGTCTCGGCCAGATAATCGTTTATGATTGTGGAAGTTTAACTAAAAGGGTTGGGTAATGGAATCCGTGGCGGAGTTAAAAATTGATGAGCGCAGGCAAGAATTAGAGCAGTGGCTACGTTCGATGTCTGGCTTGGTGCAGGTTGAATTACAGACTATGCAGGGCGACGCCAGTTTCCGTCGTTATTATCGGGTGTCGCCTTATGTGGCGATGGATGCGCCGCCACCGCGTGAAAATTGCGCACCGTTTGTTGCGATCGCTCGCGCCTTGCGTGATCTTGGTTTGCAGGCACCGGAGGTTTTTCATGCCGATATCCAGCGTGGTTTTTTATTGCTGACGGATTTTGGCAAGCAAACTTATTTGAAAACGTTGAATGATGTAAATGCTGATTTACTTTACCAGCGAGCGTTACGAGCATTGTCGATGATGCAAGCTTGCAAAGAAGTACCTGGGCATACGCTCGCGCCATTCAATGCTGATTTTATGTGGCAGGAGTGGGACTGGCATACAGAATGGTTCTTGCAGAAATATTTAACGCTGGACGATCAGGCAGGTCAGCAATCATTGAAGCAGTGCTATCAGATATTGGTTGAATCCGCTGTCGAACAACCGCAAGTATTTATGCATCGCGATTATCACTCAGCCAATTTAATGGTATTACCAGATGATGTGGGCATTCTGGATTTTCAGGATGCGTTTGTTGGGCCGGTTACTTATGATCTGGCGTCGTTACTGCGAGATTGTTATATCGATTGGCCAGTGCGGCAAGTAGAAAAATGGGCGCTGGCGTATTTGTCGATGTTGCAAGATAAGGGCGAGTTACAGGATGTTAGTGCGGACAAATTTTTGCGCTGGTTTGATTTAATGGGGTTGCAGCGACATTTGAAAGCGTTGATGACTTTCGCTCGCAAACATGTGCGTGATAATCAATCGCAATATTTAGCCTTTATGCCGCGCACGCTGAATTATATTGTTGAGGTGAGCGCGCGATATAAAGAGCTCGCGCCGATGCATGCTTATTACATGAAGGTGAAGCAATTATGCGTGGGATGATTTTAGCCGCGGGGCGCGGTGAGCGCATGAAAGAATTAACTAATAAAACACCCAAGCCATTGTTGCGTGTGGGTGATAAATATTTAATTGAATACGCTATTGAAAATTTGAAACGCGCGGGCATAGAAGAGATTGTAGTTAATATTTCCTGGCGAGCGGACGCGATCAAAAAAGCATTGGGTGATGGCAAACAATATGGCGTCATGCTGGTTTACTCGGAAGAACCAGAGCGTTTGGAAACCGGTGGTGGTATTACTAAAGCCTTGCCGCTGCTGGGTCAGGAACCTTTTGTGGTAGTGAGCGCTGACATCATTACAGATTTTCCTATTATAAAATTGCCGAAGCAGCCACAGGGCTTGGCGCATTTGGTGTTGGTTGATAATCCTTTCTTTCATCCGCATGGGGATTTTGGTCTGAATGGCAAGCAGGTGGATGTGTTGTCTGCTCCTGCTTACACTTTTGCAAACATTGGTGTGTATCGTCCGGAATTATTCGACGGTTGTGCTGTCGAAGTTTTTCCTCTCAGTAAATTATTATTCCCCGCTATTCGCAAACAACAAATTACGGGTGAATATTATAAAGGGGTGTGGTATAACGTTGGCACTCCAGAAGATCTGCAACACGCGCAACAAGTCAATATGTCTGCTTAATGAAAATTTCTATCCGCAAACAGTAACTACGGATGTAGCCCGGATGAGTGTTTTTCTCATCCGGGGAGCAATGCCTGATGCCTAATCGACTTCATCGGTGATACGGTAACCACGGCCCAGTAGGTCTGTTTTTTTTCTCGCTGCGATGCGAAAAAGAAACAGAACCTCCCGGTCCG
>DAIDIB010000023.1 GCA_027459575.1 Gammaproteobacteria bacterium
AGTTTTGCGTTATATCCGATTGTATATTGCCAGCTGACGAACTCGTACCGGTAGCAAGTGTTGTGGTTGAGCTGCCAGTCAGGCTCACGGAGGAAGCAGACTGGATGGTGGTGGTGTTATAGGTATTCGTTATATTCGCACTTCCCGACATGGAAATACTACCTTTTGATGTCAGCGGAAAATTGGGTGGTGATAGTAACACAGAGCCTTGCGTCACATCCTGCATGACAGTGCGGGTGGCGGTACCATCATCATTTGTTCCTGTTGAGGTGATACGAATGGTCGAGTAAACGTTTGCTGTGGGGTTAGTATAAGTGATGGAAAATTTACTTCCATTGGCCAAGGCAACATTAGTAATTGCAGCGGTCGTATAATTAATATAACCATTCACCGGTCCTGCCAAAATAGTCGCGCTATTTTGTTTTAAATAATTGATACCATATTCCAGACCCCCGTCAGCTGCGTTAAACGCCTGCTGATCACGATAAATGTTCGCGGCGATTTTATCGCGCATCACGCCAAAATTAGCGGCAAAAATAATAATTAAAGTGCTCATCACGAGCAACATGAGTGTAATAATTAATGTCGCAGCGCCATATTCACGTTTATTGTTAAGCGACAAATTCATCATTGCGCACCTTGATCGTGTTAGTAAGCGTTTCCGTAACAGTAGGATCGCTGACAAGATTGCCAGTAATAGAGATCGTCACCGTTCGTATATTAATGCCTTTTGTTCCCGGGCCCACCGTCACATTGGAAGTATTAATCGTAAATGTTAGCGCGGAGATTGTCATGACATTGGGATCAGTCACATTTTCCCAGGCGGAAGCTGCAGCAGAACAATCATAGGCGGCACCCGGCGGTCTTGCTTGCAAAGTGGTGCCGCTTAGACGATAGCCATAACGCTCGTCATCGGTAGTGGAGCTAATGGCGGCAAGCGAGCCATTAGCATCATGGTCATAGGTAAACAAAATGCAGGTGTTACTTGCGTTAGTGGTGATATCAGTGCCGGAAGCCTGAAAAGGATTGTCGTTGGTGGCGGAGTTTATATCACTGTCCGCGTTTCCCCAGTAACCCGCGCGTCGTATATCTGTACTCATTAGATTCATCGCGACCTGTAAATCCTGATCCAGACGATACCTATTTAAAAGCCGGTGATACTGATCAAGATTACTGACAAAAATGGTCGTAATGGCGGCAAACAAAATGGCGTTGATCGCTAATGCCACCATTAACTCGGTAAATGTAAATCCTCGCATCTTTTTGATCAGTGTCATTTTTAGCATGCGCCATACCCACTAATTCCAGTTGAGCATTCAGATAAACTGCCTAAGCGACCAATATTAATCGTGATAAACGGTGAGCTTTGGCCGTATTGTGTAAAAGTGACACTACCGCTTGCATTAGCCGCGCTGTGGCTGCCCTCAAAATAGATATAACCGCCTGTTAAGCCAGTGGTTGTTAGTGATTGCTGCTGGGGTGCGGAATAACTAACCGTGGCCAGTCCACAACTATTAACCACGTTACAAGTGCAAGCGCTGCCAATGTTAATACCATAGCACCAGGTATCGCCTGTATTAAAGGAAACGTAAATATCGGCATTGCGCTTGATAGATTCAGTTCGGGCGTATTGTAAATAATAGAAAAGCTGGTCGGCGCTGGCTGAGATTCGGTAATTCTGAATGAAACTGGTAAAAACTGGTACAGATATAAGCACTAGAACAGTCACAATGACAATAGCGATCATCAATTCGACAAGCGTGAATCCTTGCGCTCGGCACACGATCACAGTGGTAATCTCCTATCAATACTCATTATAATAATGTATTAGGATGCAGAGTTAAAGGCTTTACGAATATCACAGTGAAGGGCAGGAGGCTCGATTGTTAAATAACATTCAAATTCCCGAGCCGCTCAAGCGCGTTATGACACTGATGCGTCAATGGCAACAAGAAGTCCTGGTCGATGTTGTCGGCTTGGAAATTAGCCCTGCCTATATCAAGCTGGTGAAAATCGATCACACCACTTCCCCCTTTTTGGTTGAGAATTGTTTGATAGAACCCGTGCCGCCTGGTCTCATTACGAAAGATGCGATAACAGACTTTACAGCTGTTAGCGTGATTATTAAGGAAATGTTTCGCAAGTCTGATATTGTCCCCACCAGCCATGTCGCTTTGGCGATTCCTCGTTCGCTCGCGATTATCAAAAATATTACGATCGATAGTCGTCTGACGGGTGACGATATCGAATCTCGCGCCTGGATTGAAGCCAATCGTCTTTTCCCGGAATTAGTCGGAAATGTCTATCTGGATTTTAGTGTGGTTGGGCCTTCTGAAGAAGATGCTTCACAACTTGAAGTCATATTGGTGGCGTGTAGAAAAGATAATATCAAGCCTTATCTTGATGTTCTCAAACAGGCGGGTTTAACAACCAAAATGGTGGATATCAATTGTTACGCGCTGGAACGCGCGCTGCCGTTACTGACTACGCCAGAACAGCAAAAAGAAACTATCGCATTATTCAACATGGATGTCGATCTGAGTACCTTAATTGTCACTCAGGCTAATAAATTGTTATATGCCCACGATCAGAGTTTCGATGGCGCTCATCTGATTGAGTTGACCACCAAATACTTGCAGGAAAAAGGTATTGCGGTTAACACGGCGGACGGTAAATTGCTTGAGGATGAGGGTTATCTAGCCATTTTAACGGAAAGATTGACTTCGCACTTGCGTCATACCGTGCATTTCTTTTATTCCAGCCGGCCGAATATTGGCATTAAAAAGATTATTCTTTCTGGCGATTGCGCCGCGATGATACCACTAATCGCTTCATTTATTGAGCGTGAAATTGGTATTCCAGCTGAAATTGCCAATCCTGCGGCAAATTTGCAGCTGGACGCGAAGATTGATCCTGAACAATTCAAGCAACAAATACCAGCATTAATCGAGTGCTGTGGTTTAGCTATTAGTAAACTGGATATATAGTATGACACAAATTAATCTGTTGCCCTGGCGTGAGCAAGCACGTCATGCTAAAAAAGTCAGATTTGGCCTGATGGCGGCAGGCGGCGTCGTATTCGCGGTGATTATTCTTCTGGGTTTGCACGGCCACTACGATCGACTTATCTCGGAGCAACAGGCACGCAATGCGTTTATTACAACAGCGTTAAGCACGGAACAAGGAGAAATGAACCATTTAACTGCTGAGAAGAAACAGCAATTGGAGCTGCTGAGTCAATTAAACTTTATTGTTAACTTGCGCCGCGCAGATTATAAAGCGGTAGAGTTGCTGAATGGGTTGACGCGCGTTGTGCCGGACGCCGTTTTTTTTACGAAAGTCATGCGAATTGGCGATCAAGTGACGTTATTTGGGCGAGCAAAATCAAACTTACAGATTACCCAGTTAATGGAAAATATCAAGGCTGTTCCGATATTTGAGCAGCCGCAACTATCCGTGATTACTGCCAAGGAAAACACGGCAGGAGAGGAACGTACATTTCAAGTTGAATTTGTACAGAAACAATAGGTGTTCATGATGATGAAGTTTAACATCAAGAATGTGCATGAGTGGCCGCTGTCACTGCGTAGTGGCGTGGTGTTCGTTATATTCTTGATAACGCTATTTTTAGGTTACTATTTTGATCTGTCTTCGATGAGCAAGCAATTAGACGCGGCAGTTCAGCAAGAAGATGACTTAAAACAACAGTATCAGTCATTAATAACACACAAGGCGGTGCTTAAACACGATCTTTCACATTTGCCAGAATTGCGCGCTCAGCTTGTTGAGTGGAAAAAATCCATTATCAAGCATGAAGAACTGGCGGAGCTATTAAATACAATTTTAAAGACTGGTGCTAACAATCATCTTTATATTAGTCTTTTTGAACCGGAAGCGGCTGCTAAAGAAGATGAATATGAAAAATTGCCAATCAAGGTAATTGTAGTAGGTTCTTATCATCAGTTGGCAGACTTCATCAGCCAATTGGCGAATACGCCACAGCTGGTAGTGATTGGCGACTTTATTATGTCTAATGAAAATAAAAACGATGTGCTGGGATCGAAACTCGCGCAGCAAGCTAACGAGCAAAACTTATTAACAGCTGAGATGAAATTGGCAATTTATTATCAACCTGAGGCTGAGACTGAAGTAAATGTTAAAAAGAAAGCATGACATAATGAAAAGAATGTCATCCCGCGCGGTTCCTGGCGCGAAGTTCATCTTTTTTATGCCTTGCCTGCTTATATTCCTTCTATCTGGTTGTGGTAAATCGAGTCCTTATCCCGATTTACAGCAATACATGGATCGAATGAAACAGCAACAAGCCGGCATGATTCAAAGCTTGCATAAGCTGGACGTTAAACCTCCAATAGCAGTGATTTATGACGGCAACATGCGTCGTTCTCCCTTTGAAAATGGACAGGTGGTGGGGGGGGCGGCTAAAGCCATTTCTACGAATCCTCTTCAAGCTTATTCACTATCTATGCTAAGATTATTAGGTACAGTTACCGAAAATGGGGCGACATTTGCCTATATCACCACCCCTGATAACATGGTTTATCGCGTACAGGTGGGCGACATAATTGGTGATCATTATGGCAAGATTGTTAATATTCAGCCTAGCATTGTGAATGTAATGGAGCTGGATACCGATAACCCCGATGAACACTTGCAACGGGTTGTTTCGCTGAAGTTGAGGAACGAGAATTGAAGTTTCCAGGATGTAGCATTACAAGGAAGACGGTCAAATCGCTTGTGGTACTAGCGGTTTCTTTTTTTTGTGGTATCTCTTCTATTGTGAGTGTATCCGCGGCTCCGCCAATTATCCCTGATGCAGTATACCGTGCTGAAGCCGAGCCCAAACTCTCCTTTGATTTTCAAAATATTGATATTCGCGCTTTATTGCAGCTGATTGCCAAAAATTCCGGTTTGAATTTTATGATCAGCGATAATGTGAAGGGCAATGTATCTATCAGTCTCAAAGATGTTACTTGGGAGCAGGCACTCAATATTATCCTGAAAGCGCAAGCATTGGCTTCACGCCGTATTGGCAACGTTATCTATATTAGCACCCTCGATGAAATCACTAGCGTCGAGGCGAAAGAATTAAAATCCGCGCAAGACCTGGCGAATGTCGCGCCGCTGGAGTCTGCGCTGATTACGCTTAAATATACCAACGCCACAGACATGGCTAATCTGTTGAAAGGAAAGGAAGGAACTTTGTTAACCGGGCGTGGACAAGTCGCGGTTGATGTTCGTACTAATTCTATCATTATTCGTGATACGGCGAGTACGCTAGCTGAATTGAAACGTTCTATCAAAAAGCTGGATGTGCCAACTCGACAAGTATTGATTGAAGCGCGCATTGTAAATATTGATACAACCTACGAATCAGAACTTGGTGTCAGGTTCGGTGTGAGTAATTCACGAAATCTTTCCGGTACGTTTGCGGGTGCTAATCAGCTCGCGCAAGGCACCAGTGTTAATAATGTGGGTCCGAATAATTCTGGCAATGTTAATCCTGCTTCGGGTACAAACCGTCTTAACTTTAATATTCCAGCGGCCTCATTGTTTGATGGGGGCACGCCAGGCAGTATAGGTTTGGCGCTTGCTCATGTCGGGCATCTCATGCTTGATCTGGAACTATCAGCGCTGGAAGGTGAAAGTCACGCGCAAATTATTTCGCGACCGCGCATCATTACCTCCAATCAGCAAAAAGCCATGATTCAAACGGGTACAGAGATTCCCTATCAGGAATCCACGTCTAGCGGCGCGACCTCCGTTGTATTTAAAAACGCGGTGCTGAGCCTTGAGGTGACGCCACAGATTACACCTGATAATAAGGTTTTGCTGCGACTTAAAGCCACGCAGGACACGATTGGTCCAAATATTCAAGTATCCAATAATACCAGCACGCCAACCGATATACCTTCTATTAATACTCAAGCGGTTGAGTCAAATGTATTGTTAAATAATAATGAAACGATAGTGCTAGGCGGTATCTACAGGGTAGACAAAGAACACGATATAGACCGCATACCATTCCTGGGTTCACTTCCGATGGTGGGTTTTTTGTTCCGGCATACCAGAGATCATAATGAGAAGCATGAGCTCTTGATTTTTATCACGCCTAAAATTATAACTGCAAATTCAAATAAACCCTTGCGCACCGCTGCCCATTCGCGACACGCATTAAATTCGAGACTGTACAAGGATTAAGGAGAGTTGTTTTTCATGTTGAAGTCTATTCGTATTGTAATACCTGTTGTATTGGTTTGTCTGCTTTCCGCCTGTTCCAGCATGAACTCTGTCAATACCGAAGAACAGAATAAAAAAATTAAAACGGCCAAAATAAATGCCCAGCTTGGCATCGCCTATCTGGAGCGGCATAATCTGCAGCGCGCCAAACAAAAATTGCTGCTATCGCTTGAGCAAGGGCCAAATATCCCTGAATCGTGGTACTCCATGGCTTATTTCCTGGAAGCCACAGGGAATAAAGACGATGCCAGTATCTATTATCAAAAAGCTATTTCCGTCGCGCCTACACGGGGTGATGCGCAAAATAATTATGGTACTTTCCTTTGCCGTAATGGCGATTATCGCGGTTCGGTCGAGCATTTTATGCTGGCTGTCAAAGATCCGACTTATCTTAATCCGGCGGATGCCTATGAAAACGCTGGTTTGTGCGCGCTAAAAATTCCAGATAAAGCCATGGCGGCTAAATACTTCGCCCAGGCATTAAGACAGGATCCATCACGCGCCGTATCAGAACGCAACTTGCGCGAGCTGAATAAGTACCTCGCGGCGAATAATCCTTCAGACGAGGTTATGCAGGTCGCGGCGGCTGAGCCACCTGTCGCGGCACCAGATGAACCTGCTGTTCTACCTGATGTCACCACGCCACCGAAGCGCATCGCGTATAATTCATTGAAACAACGTCATCAGGAAGAAGAAAATGAAGACGATGTTGACTCTGGTCTGGTTAAGGTTCCCGATCCAAGGCTAGCGTCGGCTTCGGCGCAACAGGTTCTGCCTCCAGTTTCGGCGCAACAGGCTGTTTCCAATAAAGCGGTCTATAATCCTGCACCAAAAGCAAAATCAAAAATCAAAACCAAAACAATGACAACGCAAGTGAAAACAAAAGCGCTTGCCATGGTTAACCCACTGACAAAAGAAAAATTTCAAGTTGAAAGAGTCGCGCTTAAACCAGTCCCCAGGAAAAAGCTGGCTCAATCAATGAAATATAAACATGTTAAATCAACCAGGGTGGCTGCTAAATCGCATCACAAGCATGCAGTTGTGACGGCAAAAGCAGCTAAACATAACCATCGAACGCTGGCTAAAAGACCTGTTCCGACAAAGAATATGGTGACGGTGTAGGAGTAGCATATGGAACTAAAGCAACTACTCGAAGCTTGCGTCAAAGCAAATGCTTCGGACTTGCATATTTCGCCAGGAATGCATCCACTGATTCGCATCGATGGCGATCTGACTCCAGTAAAAGATAGTCTTGTCATGAGTGCGGATGACACTAAGAATTTAATATACGGAGCAATGAATAAAGAGCAGCAGGAAGAATTTGAAAAAAACTGGGAGTTTGACTTTGCAACAGAAGTTCCTTCTCTAGCGCGATTCAGGGTCAATGCATTTTTTCAAATGATGGGTGTTGCAGCTGTGTTTCGTGTTATTCCAGAAAACGCGCCGACATTAGATGAGCTTGAACTGCCACCTGTATTTAAAAATTTACTCGATTTGCCAAACGGGCTGATTTTGGTAACAGGCCCAACAGGTTCAGGTAAAAGTACTACCTTGGCCGCCATGGTTGATTATATCAATCAAAAAGAAGCTTCGCATATTATCACTATTGAAGACCCAATTGAATTCACTCACAGGAGTAAAAAGTGTCTGATTAACCAGCGTCAGGTGCATCGTGACACACATGATTTCGCGGCAGCTTTGCGCGCGGCTTTGCGTGAAGACCCGGATGTTATTCTGGTGGGCGAAATGAGAGATCTGGAAACCATTCGGCTTGCGCTAACGGCAGCAGAAACAGGGCATTTGGTGATGGCCACACTGCATACCAGCTCTGCGCCACGCACAATTAATCGTATCGTGGATGTATTTCCTGCTGGTGAAAAAGCTATGATTAGAAATATGTTATCTGAATCCTTGCAGGCAGTTATCTGTCAAACCTTGATCAAACGTAATAATGGCGGTCGTGTTGCAGCCCTGGAGCTCATGTTGGGAACACCAGCTATAAGAAATTTAATCAGGGAAGACAAAGTTGCTCAAATGCTAACAGCCATTCAAACTGGCGCTGAATTGGGTATGTGTACTTTAGATCAATATTTACAAGGTCTTGTAAACAGGAAAATTGTGGCACCCGAAATCGCGCGCGCGGCGGCAGTTAATAAAGAAACATTTTCTTTCTAAAAATCATATAAAAAATAAATAGTTAGCATAAAAGTGACAGATTTCCTTCCTCATTAGCCATTTGGAAAAGTGTTATAATTATTAATGGATATGTAGTTGCACAAAGCCCCAACTTGCGATGGAGGTATAAAATGACGCGCTTTAAATCTTCAAATCAAGGTTTTACGTTAATTGAGTTGATGATCACGATAGGCATCATCGGTATTTTGGCTGCGGTTGCCATTCCATCCTATCAAAACTACACTCGTCGTGCTCACTTTAGTGAGGTTGTGCTTGCCACATCTCCCTATAAGATTGGCGTGAACGAGTGCTATCAAAACTTAGGTACTTTAACTGGTTGCAATGCTGGCACTAACAATATTCCAGCAGCTATTACCAGTGCAACAGGTGCGGTCGCATCTACAGCTGTCACTAATGGTGTGATAACCGTCACCCCAGTCGCACAAAATGGCATTCTTGCAACAGATACCTATATTTTGACACCAACCGTAACTAATAATACGCTCATCTGGGCTAGTTCTGGTGGTGGTGTAACAGCTGGTTATGCTCAATAAGCATAGCGTGATTCGCGGCGCAGGTCTCATTTTGCGCCGCGGTGCAATTTTTTAATTCGGCATGTCATCCGGTAAAGGCGGGGTGGCAATAACATGGAAGAGTCATCTTCAAAAAATGTACTTAGTGGATACGCTCTTTATCTTGCAGAGCGTAATGTGCTTGATAAGCAAGCGGCAATAGACGCTCTCGCGCAAGCTAACGAACATAAAACCTCCTATATTGAATACCTGGTTAAACACAAACTAGCCGATGAATATGATCTCGCTTATTCAACCGCGGAATATTTCGGATTGCCCATTTGTGACATCAGCGCAATTAACACTGATTTGATTCCAACCGAGCATTTGAACATTCAGTTAGTACATAAAAAACTTGCTTTGCCACTCTTTTATAAGGGTGGCTTGCTTTATCTGGCGATTACTGACCCCACTATTGAGAATCTTTATGAAATAAAATTTTTGACAGGACTGGATACCCGTTTGTTGATTGTAGAGCCAAGCAAGCTGGAGCATGTGATTGATGAGTTGTTGAATACGCTCATTCTTTCTGAAATAAGCGGCAATAATGGCGACGAAAAAGTTAGCAGTATTACGATCAATGCTTATAAGGACGAAGTGACTGATTTGGCAAGTTACGACGTCGATAGCGCGCCAGTCGTCAATTACATGAACAAGATATTGCTGGACGCGATTGAAAAGGGGGCATCAGATGTTCATTTTGAGCGTTATGAGGATAATTACCGCATTAGGTTCCGTCTAAACGGCGTGCTCTATCCCATCACTTCGCCACCCATTAAGCTAGCGAATTATTTGCTCGCCAGAATAAAAGTCATGTCCGACCTGGATATCACGGAACATCGTATTCCACAAGATGGACGTTTTAAATTGATATTGTCCAAACGTCGTTCGGTGGATTTTCGCGTGAGTATATGCCCGACATTGTTTGGCGAGAAAGTCGTGCTGCGTATCCTTGACACCGCGCAAGCGGCGCAAAGTCTGGAAAGTATTGGTATGGAACAATCACAGCAAGATAATTTCAGAAGCGCGCTACAACGTTCACAGGGTATGATTTTGGTGACGGGGCCAACTGGCAGCGGTAAAACAGTGACACTTTATTCCGCGTTAAATTACTTAAACTCTCCTGAAACAAATATTTCTACCGTCGAAGACCCAGTAGAAATTCCCATGGATGGTGTCAACCAGGTACCCGTTAACACTAAAACCGGCTTGACCTTCGCTGTTGCGCTGCGTGCGTTTTTACGGCAAGACCCGGATGTTATCATGGTTGGCGAAATTCGCGATCTTGAAACAGCGGAAATCGCGGTCAAAGCGTCGCAAACAGGTCACCTGGTGTTATCCACCTTGCATACCAATAGCGCGCCGGAAACTATTACCCGGTTGATGAACATGGGCGTGGAACCATATAACCTGGCAAGCTCAATTACCATTGTTATCGCGCAGCGTCTGGTTCGTAAACTTTGCGAGAACTGCAAACAGGTTGAGCAATTATCAGAGGAAACGTTGATCAGGGAAGGATTTAAGAAAGAAGAAATTGGTACCTTTAAGTTATACACCGCGGTTGGCTGCGATCATTGCATGGAAGGTTTTAAAGGACGAATGGGTATATTTGAAGTAATGCCAGTAACAGAAGAAATGGCGCAGTTAATTATGAAGAATTGTAATTCACTTGAACTAGCCAGCATGGCGCGTAAAGAGGGGATTGCTACCTTGCGTGAATCGGGTCTAGATAAAGTGAGGCAAGGCGTGACGAGTTTGAAGGAGCTAAATAATGTCTTTAAATAGCGAGAACATTTATGGCTGATAATGCGCAAACGTTTCAGTGGGAAGGGCTCGATGCACGTGGTAAACGTGTCAAGGGTGTATTGCAAGCCACTGATATGAAAGAAGCGCATGCCGAGCTTAAAAAAAATAATATCGAGGTTATTAATCTGCAACCTGGCCGACAACTAAAGGTGTTTTCACTCTCATTATCAGCCAAGAGCATGAAAAAAATAACCAAGCGCGATATTTTATTATTTACTCGTTATCTATCCACTATGATGATCGCGGGTCTTCCAATTATGTCGGCGCTGGATATTATCGCCAAAGATCAGGGTAATCCCAGCATGCATGCTTTGGTGACGGGTTTAAGAAGTGATATTGCCAGTGGTAAAACGCTGGCGGAATCATTTAAAGCTTATCCGCAATATTTTAATGATTTATACATCAGCTTGATAAGTGCGGGCGAAAAATCCGGTACGCTGGATAAAATATTAAATCGTCTCGCAGACTATATGGAGCGAACCGAGACATTAAAGAAAAAAGTCAAAAAAGCGCTGACTTATCCCATTGCCATTTTGAGTGTGGCGTTGATTGTCAGTCTGGTATTATTAATATTTGTCGTGCCACAATTTCAGCAAATGTTTAGCTCTTTTGGTGCGCAATTACCAGCATTCACGCGTGGATTTGTCGCTATTTCCAATTTTATCCGTGGCTACTGGTGGTTATTTATTATTGCAATAGCTGCTTTTATTGCAGGATTTAAATATTTAATTAAAACATCGCCACGTGTGAGGTATGGACTGGATCGTATTTTGTTAAAAATTTATATTATCGGCCCGCTTTTGAAAAAAAGCATCATCGCGCGCTTCGCGCGCACCATGGCAACGACCATGGAAGCTGGCATGCCAATTGTAGAATCGATGAAAACAATGGCGCCAGTAATGGGCAACAAACTTTTTACCGACGCTGTCCTGCAGATTTGCGCTGATTTGACTAGTGGTCATCAGTTGTCTGTTGCAATGGCTACTACCAAAATGTTTCCTAACATGGCGGTGCAAATGATCGCGGTAGGCGAGGCATCTGGCTCGCTGTCCACCATGCTAAATAAAGTCGCTGACTATTACGAAGAAGAAGTAAATATCACGGTTGATAGTATGAGTAGTTTACTCGAACCTGTAATTATGTTAGTGCTAGGTGTGGTGGTCGGCAGTTTTGTGATAGCGATGTATCTTCCAATATTCAGAATGGGATCATTATTCTAATGACGACAAAATCGATGGCAGGTTTTACATTGCTAGAATTAATCATCGCACTGGTTATTGCGGGAGTGTTGGCGATAGTCTCTATCGGTAGTTATAGAACCTATGTGCTTCAAAGCCGACGCATCGACGGCGTTAATATGTTGTTGTCGATTTCACTGGCTGAGGAAAAGTATCGTGCCAGCAATACCACTTATGGCACTCTCGCGCAGGTGTGGTCAGGTGTAACCACCTCGCCAGAAGGGTATTACACAGTCACGATCAGTAACCTTACTGCCACTACCTATACGCTCACCGCTACCGCGGTGGGTAATCAGGGTAACGATTCAGCCAATGGCACTTCTTGTGCTACCTTAACACTGGCAATGAGTAACGGCACGATTACTAAAACCCCCAGTGCCTGCTGGCCTACTTAAGGAGCAAAATGGTGGTCGATCAAAACGCAACTTTATCATACGTCATTAAGGAAGCATTGGAGATCAATCTTTCCTATATGCCATTCGTGCGGGATGGTGGCTTGTTTATTCCTACATCGCAGGTTTTTCCATTGGGTACGCCGATGATTGTGGATCTGCAATTACCAGGCAAAAAAGACAGTATGAAAATAGAGGGTAAGGTGGTGTGGGTGACACCTAAAAATGCCTTGCATCACGTATTGGCGGGTGTTGGTATTCAGTTTGTGGGCGCCAATGCTGCCAAGGTGCGCGCTGAAATCGAATCCATGCTGGATAAGAATATGGAAGTGGGTGGGTATACCTATGGGATTACCGAGGGGATGAGGGGGAAGAAATAATCGTCGTCCCGGCGAAAGCCGGGATCCAGCTTAACGCTTTTTTCGCGCCCGGAGGGATTCACTCGCGCCATCCCTGGCGCTCGCCCTTCGGGCGCGCAAAGAACGCGCGTGCAAAATGGCAATCCTGCCATTTTGTCGAACCGCTATTTTATACGTCGGGGGTTCGAATCCCTCCTGTCACATAAATTAAAAAAAGAATGCTAACAAAGCAGCATTCTTTTTTTAATTTACGCGCCCGGAGGGATTCGAACCCCCGACCACCTGGTTCGAAGCCAGATACTCTATCCAGCTGAGCTACGGGCGCAGGATAAGATGGCAGTTTTACGCCAAATCGAGGAAATCCGCAAGAGCGAGTTTGACTTGATCGATGAGCGACTCAGGTAAAGACCCCATTTCTTGCTTGAATAGCGAATTGTCCCAAGCAAGAATTTGATCAATCAATATATCACTTGCGGTTTTTAAACCAGCTGTGCCGCTAGGTAAGTGAATGCGCAAGGGGAAAAGGTCACCTTTTATAACCTTAGAAGTGATGGGTAGCACAACAGTGCTTTTTAATCCTGCCTCTGTAAACTCATCTGGCTGTACTGCCAGACAAGAACGCTGTTTGCCAGGTTTTGTGTCTACTCGTGGTTCAAGATCTACTGAATAGATGTGCCATCGCCTAATCGCCAATGCCATCTAGCCTAATCCTCTTTAATCCTGGAATGTCGCTGAAATTCTTTATTAACTTTGTGACTATTATTTGCTACCAGCTTGGCAGCATGTTTCCAGCGTCTTACTCGAGCGATACGCTGCGCCTCTTTCTCCATGAGGGATAAAGCCATACGTATGACGTCAATTTTTTTTTCAATGCCAAAATCTTTTTTCAAATGCTCAATGCGCTCGTTGTCTTTTTTTTGAATCATCAAAGGGATGCCCATGGGAGTCTCCGCATATTTTTCTATATACTTATAAGTATATCATAAGATATATAAAATGGGCAGGCACAAAATAATCATAAAAAAAGCAGCACGTTGTGCTGCTTTTTTATCTTTCGCGCCCGGAGAGATTCGAACTCCCGACCACCTGGTTCGTAGCCAGATACTCTATCCAACTGAGCTACGGGCGCATGTACTTGCTGGTTTATTTCTTATATATACGGAGAGGGAGGGATTCGAACCCTCGATGGAGGTTTAAGCCCCCATACTCCCTTAGCAGGGGAGCGCCTTCAGCCTCTCGGCCACCTCTCCATTGGTTTTTCTTCTTATTCCTTAGGCTCGCTCTTTTCTTTATCCAGCTTGCTTTCACGCTTCTTTCTCACCACGGTAGTCGTCGTTGTGGTGGTTGGGGTAGCGGCAGCAGGGGCTGCAATGGCTTCTTCCTTGGCTTTGGCAACAGGGGTTGCAGAACCAGGGGTGGTAGTATTCTTTTCTTGCTGTATGCGTTGATAGATTTCTTCGCGGTGAACGGTGACATCTTTAGGCGCATTGATGCCAATACGCACCTGGTTACCTTTAATACCAAGCACTGTCACAATGATATTATCACCGATGACGATGGTCTCACCCACGCGTCTTGTTAATATGAGCATTTATTCCATCTCCATTTATAAAACTACTTTGTCCATATGACTTTTCTTGTACATATCCCTAGCGTTAAGGTGTGCAATAGTAAACAATAAAATGGTTTTCTGCAAACAGGTTTTGCATTTTTTTATTCAACTAATTGTTCTTGTTTAGGCGATGGAATTTTGTGCAATTCAAACGCCTGATGAACCGCTTTAACTGCTTGTTCTACAAGGGTTTCATCCACAATCACTGAAATTTTGATTTCTGAGGTGGTGACCATTTGTATGCCAATGCCGGTTTCGCCCAGCGCTTTAAACATGGTGCTGGCGACGCCCGCGTGCGATTTCATGCCCACTCCCACGAGGGAAACCTTGGCAACTTTGTCATTGGTCTTAATGGCAAAGGAGCCTAAATCCTTGTTTAAGCCCTCTATAATCTTGATGGCTTTGGCGTATTCGCGGCGGGGCACGGTAAAAGTAAAGTCAACGGTATCCTGCGCGGTGGCGTTTTGGGCGATCATATCGATCTCAACCGCTTCCTGGCTGATGCGATCAAGGATGAGCCCTTCAAGCCCAATGCGGCGTGAAATACCCGAAAGTGAAATAATGGCTTCTTCACGGCTGAAAGCGATACCTGTTACC
This sequence comes from Gammaproteobacteria bacterium, assembly GCA_027459575.1. GTDB lineage: Bacteria > Pseudomonadota > Gammaproteobacteria > DSM-16500 > DSM-16500 > Aquicella. The sequence continues at coordinate 15,010 of DAIDIB010000023.1, forward strand.
AATCGTCTTTGCATGATTTTTTCCTCAAAAGTGACCAGGGTGCCAGGCCCGTCAATAAAGGTTGAAAGCACTCTTATGGGCATATTGTGCCTGCTTGCCAGTTCGACCGAGCGCATCTGTAACACTTTCGCGCCCATGCTGGCCATTTCCAGCATTTCCTCGAAACTGATATGTGGAATCATCATGGCATCCGACAGCAGGTGTGGATCGGTGGTGTAAACACCGTCTACATCAGTATAAATTTGGCATTCATCGGCCTTAAGCGCAATAGCAATGGCGACAGCGGTGGTATCTGAGCCGCCTCGGCCTAGTGTAGTCACTTCACCTGCTTCATTAACGCCTTGAAATCCCGCCACAATGACCACGCGGCCTTGTTTGAGCTCACGTTGCAGTACGTCGGTCTTCACTTCCTGAATGCGTGCCTTGGTATGCACATCGTCGGTTTGTATGCCGATTTGCGGGCCGGTAAAGGAACGTGCATCGCAGTTTTTGGCGTTTAAAGCAATGCTGAGCAGGGACATGGATACTTGTTCGCCGGTGGAAATCAGTACGTCGTATTCGCGTGGGTCGGGGAGGTGAGTAATGGCGTTAGCCAGGCGGATTAACCGGTCTGTTTCGCCAAACATGGCGGAGACGACCACGACTACATCATGGCCTTGTGCGCGGGTAGCCATGACCTTGCTGGCCACATGCTGGATGCGATCCAGTGTGCCCAGCGAGCTGCCCCCAAATTTTTGCACAATCAATGCCATAGATCACCTGATGTAGCCCGGAGTAAACGCGCTTTTTGCGTTTACTCCGGACTACTCTATAAATTCAACGTAGATAAATCAGTGTAAACGGATTGTAATGCTTTTTCCAATGCTTCAGGCTTATTACCTCCAGCCTCCGCCATATCAGCGCGGCCGCCGCCTTTGCCACCCACCTGCACAGCAACTTTATTCACAATATCCTTAGCGCTAAGAGTGTTAGTCAGATCACTCGTCACCCCTCCCACCAGGCCAACTTTATTGTCTTTCACCATCGCTAATACCACTACGCCGCTGCCAATCTGCTGTTTGAGATGATCAACCGTGCTGCGTAATGCCTTACCATCTAATCCATTTACAACAGTCGCAATGACTTTGATTTTGCCGACCTGTTTTGCCTGCGCGCTAATATCCTTGCTAAATGAAGCAGCAAGCTTATCTTTCAATTGCGCGATTTCTTTATCACTCGCCAGCGCGCGATCCTTGAGTTGCTGGATTTCCTGTTTGAATTCCGCTTCGCGCTTATCGATGTAACGCAACGCGCCATCGCCGGTCACCGCTTCAATACGACGAATACCCGCCGCCACGCCCGATTCAGACGTGATTTTGAAAATACCGATATCGCCGGTGTGATGCGCGTGTGTGCCACCGCATAACTCAGCGGAAGGGCCAAAATGCACCACACGTACCTTGCTGCCGTATTTTTCGCCGAATAATGCCACGGCACCGCTCGCGATAGCTTCTTCGGGTGTGGAAATGTTAACGACACCTTCGTAGTTCGCGCGTACCGCATCGTTCACCAACTGCTCGACGCGGCGGATTTCTTCATCAGTCATCGGTGCGCTGTGTGTGAAGTCGAAACGCAAACGTTCAGGTTCTACTAGCGAACCTTTTTGTACAGCATGTTCGCCTAACACTTGCTTTAACACCATGTGTAGCAAATGGGTAGCGGTGTGATTTAATACCGTCGCGGCGCGACGCTTGGCGTCTATGATCGCATCCACTTCATCGCCAGCTTTCAGCGAGCCTTTTTCTAGCTTGCCTAAATGCAAATGCATATGGCCTTGTTTGATAGTGTCATGCACTTTGAATAGCGCGGTGTTGCCGATGCGTAACTGGCCTTGATCACCTACTTGTCCGCCGGATTCAGCATAAAAAGGCGTGCGATCAAGCACGATCGAGCCCTTCTCGCCGTGTTGCAAGGTATCAACAAACTTTCCTTCGCGATAAATCGCGAGAATTTTCGTTTTTTCTGGCGCTTCGACTTCTGCCACGTGTTTGTGTCCGGTAAATTCGGTGGGTGGTTGTGAGTCTTGCGCAACAGCGTATTCCGTACCAAATTGGCTTGCTTGTCTTGAGCGCTCGCGTTGTTTAGACATCGCCGCTTCAAAGTTATCGTAATCAATGGTCATACCGCGTTCGCGTGCGATGTCCGCAGTTAAGTCGGCAGGAAATCCGTAAGTGTCATACAGTTTGAAAACCACGTCGCCAGGAATAACGCCGCCGTGTATTTCACTGACTGCTTGTTCAAATAATTTTAATCCCTGACTGAGCGTCACGCTGAATTGTTCTTCTTCCTGCTTCAACACTTTTTCCACATGTTTTTGTGCTTTGGCTAATTCAGGATATGCCTCGCCCATCAGTGCAACGAGTGGTTCCACTAATTTGTAAAAGAACGGTAGCGATAATCCCAATTTATTACCATGCCGTAATGCGCGGCGAATAATGCGTCGCAACACATAACCGCGACCTTCGTTTGAAGGCGTCACACCGTCCACAATTAAAAAGCTGCAAGAGCGAATATGGTCAGCGATCACGCGCAGGGAAAAATCGCTAGTGTCTTTGATGCCAGCTAGTTTTGCCGCTGCTTTTATCAAGGGCTGGAATAAATCAGTGTCGTAATTGTTATGCACGCCCTGTAATACCGCGCTTAAGCGTTCAAGCCCCATGCCTGTGTCGACAGAAGGTTTGGGCAGCGGTGTTAATGTGCCATCCGCCGCGCGATCATATTGCATGAAAACCAGGTTCCAGATTTCAATATAACGATCACCGTCTGCATCCGGTGAGCCGGGTGGGCCGCCAGCAATATGCGCACCATGATCGTAAAAAATTTCCGTGCAAGGGCCGCAAGGACCAGTAGGACCCATCGACCAGAAATTATCGCTTTCACCGCAGCGGCTAAAGCGTTTGGGGTCGACTTTCATTTCTTTCAGCCAGATGTCTTCCGCTTCTTTGTCGTCTTCATAGACTGTGACCCATAATTTTTCTGGCGGTAAATGTAATTTGTTAACTAAAAAATCCCAGGCGTATTTGATCGCTTCACGTTTGAAATAATCGCCGAAGCTGAAATTGCCGAGCATTTCAAAAAAGGTGTGATGTCGCGCCGTGTAGCCGACGCGCTCTAAATCGTTATGTTTGCCACCGGCGCGTACGCAGCGTTGTGATGATACCGCGCGAGTGTAAGGGCGTTTTTCACTGCCGAGAAACACATCTTTAAATTGCACCATGCCCGCGTTAGTGAAGAGCAGAGTGGGGTCATTGTTCGGTACGAGCGAACTGCTAGGTACAACTTCGTGACCTTGGTCGCGGAAGTAGTTAAGGAATTGTGTGCGTATCTCGTTGCTGCTTAATTTTTTAATTGTCATGACTTCAGCTCATTTTTTAATAGGCTCTCTATTTGTTCCTGGGTGAATCCTCGCTGCTGCAAGAATCGCATTTGCTTCGCGAGCTCATTGTAATTTTCTGGTGTAATACCCTTGAAACGCTTTTGCCAAACTTTACGCACAAGGTCGAGCCATTTATTATCGGCTATCTCCAGCACTTCTGCAATTATCTCGGCGGAAATCCCACGCGTCTGCAGTTCCATTTTAATATGCAGGGGGCCATAGCCTTTGTTATAGCGTGCGTGGCTATAGCTTTCGGCAAAGCGGCTGTCTTTGATCAAGCCTTCTTTAATGAGGTGCTCGATGACAGGTTGTATGTCTTCGGCAGGGTATTTTTTGCCCAACAGTTTTTGGGTGATATCTTTTTCAGAATAATCACGGCGGGCAAGCATGTTCAGGATAGCTTGACGGATGTCGTTATTCATTACCTTCTGTTCCATTAAAAATAATTAATTTATTATAAATTTATAAACTAAAAATACTATTTACATCAAATAATTACAATATTTAGTTTAAGAGTTAAAAGAACCTTAATAATAGGGTGATAAATTTACCGGTTGTTTTGTCGTCCCGGCGAAAAACGATATCGCGTCAACATCAAAAAACTCGCTTTACGCATGATGGAAAATGAGCAATCTGGAAAGTAGCCCGGTTACGTTTTGTGTATCTAGGGTGCGAAACTTGCCACCCAAGCTGTTTCATGGGTATTTGAAATTAATACTTTTAGTAGTATAATTAGTATTGAAGATTATCCTACTAAAGGTAGCAAAATGAATACGCAAAAACTATCAGTTTCTATACCTAAGCAACTCTATGAATTTATTGAGCATTATCAGGCTCAACATCATTACCGTTCCCGTTCTGAAGTTATTAATGATGCTTTGTATCTACTCCAGCAGGTCCAACTAGAGGCTTGTTATAAAGAAGCTAACGAAGAAATTGATGAGGCTTTTGATGTAACTAGTGCGGATGGATTAGATGATGAAACGTGGTGATATTTATTTTGCTAATCTCGACCCAACAGTTGGCCATGAAATTAAAAAAAAACGTCCTGTTATTATCGTTAGCAATAACGCCAACAATAAAATGTCTGCTACTGTTACCGTTGTGCCTGTCACCTCCAATGTAAAAAAAATATTTCCATTTGAGGTATTGCTAGAAGCAAAGTGCACTGGGCTAACAAAAGATTCTAAAGCGCAGTGCCAGCAAGTTCGTACTATCTCAAAATTGAGAATACAAAAAGCAAAAGTAGGTGAAGTTAATCAAAAATCCATGTTACAAATCGAAAATGCTCTGATGTTACATCTCGATCTATTATGAAATAAGGTTAGCCGTACATCCGCGGATGTCATTGTTCATACGTTACATCAATTCCTATTAAACGCTGTAATTTATGTAAAATCATACGCATTTCCATATTCGTGAGCTGCGCTAATCTGGGCAAAATAATACGGCGTATGCTAATAGAGCGACAATGCTCCGTTAACGCATAACTTGTGTTTTCCAGCTTGTCACGCGGTGCTAGCTGGGTATGTAAACTTTTAAACGCCGGTAAGGATTGACTGCTAAGCGGGCAAATAAAAATAGTAGGTGGGCCTACATCCAAAATAGTTTGCGCTGTTAAAACGATCACAGGACGAATTTTACCAACCTCCGCTGCTTTCGCGGGGTCGAGTCTTGCGAGATAGATGCCACCACGAGTTAAGGTTACTTCTTGTTCTGCCATTCTTTATTAATCCTCTTTTGGTAAATCATCACCAAAGCCATCCATGATCTCATCAGATTCGTTTAAATAATGTTTGGTATGCTTCATAACCAACATGCTCTTTGCCATCTCTTCTTCTTCTAGATGAGCCTCGAACTGAGCTAATTCATGAATGATGGCTTGCCGAATAAACTCTGTTCTGGACATGCCCATTTTTTGGGCTGCCGTCTGGCTAGCTTTAGCGAGCTGTTCAGATAAGTTGATAGACAGTGTGGTGTTCATATTAAACCTCATATCATATTTTATATATATTATAGTATGAGAATTAATATATTTCTACATGAAAATATATCTGCTTGAATTTATAGGCAAAAGTAGCCCGGGCACGTTTTTTTGTGTCCGGGAACTGTAGTATTTAAATGAGGTTACGCCACATTCTCTTCCGCCTCATCATCCTTCTTATCACCCGGAATCACACGCGCGTGAAGAATCATGGTTTCGCGGATCTTAGCCTCAATTTCCTGTGCCATTTCTTTATGCTCTTTCAGGAACTGACGTACATTTTCTTTGCCCTGACCAATGCGCTGGCCATTGTAGCTGAACCACGCGCCGGATTTGTCGATCAAGCCTTGCTGCACGCCAAGATTGATGACTTCGCTTTCGCGTGAAATACCTTCGTTGTAGAAGATATCGAATTCCGCCTGTTTGAACGGAGGCGCGACTTTGTTCTTGACGACTTTAACGCGGGTTTCGCTGCCGATGATTTCATCGCCTTCTTTCACGCTGCCGATGCGGCGAATATCGAGTCGCACCGAGGCGTAGAATTTAAGTGCATTACCGCCAGTCGTGGTTTCCGGGTTGCCAAACATCACGCCGATTTTCATGCGGATTTGGTTGATGAAAATAACCAGTGTGTTGGAGCGTTTGATATTAGCGGTGAGTTTGCGTAACGCCTGTGACATCAAGCGTGCCTGCAAGCCCATGTGTGAATCGCCCATTTCGCCTTCGATTTCCGCTTTAGGCGTGAGCGCCGCAACGGAGTCGACCACAATCACATCCACCGCGCTGGAGCGTACCAGCATATCGGTGATTTCGAGTGCTTGTTCGCCAGTGTCGGGTTGGGAGATGAGCAGCTCGTCTACATTCACCCCTAAACGGCGTGCATAGTTAGGGTCGAGCGCGTGTTCGGCGTCAACAAATGCCACTGTGCCGCCTTTCTTTTGGCATTCCGCTGCGACTTGCAAGGTGAGGGTGGTTTTACCGGAGGATTCTGGGCCATAAATTTCCACGATACGGCCTTTTGGCAAGCCGCCGATGCCTAGCGCGATATCGAGTGAGAGTGAGCCGGTAGAGATGGGTTCAATGCCAACTTCATCGGCTGGGTTGTCACCCATACGCATGACGGAGCCTTTCCCGAATTGCTTTTCAATCTGACTGAGTGCCGCTGCCAGTGCCTTTTTCTTGTTGTCTTCCATTGTATATTCCTTAATTGATGAGGTTTAAAACCATAAAAATGGGTGTGGCGGAGGGTGATGTGATAGTTATAACCTGTATTGCGATTGAGTGCAATCTCTCACGTTGTCAGCCGTTCCAATAAATAACTAAGTGCTTTGGCAATGGCTTGTTCGCGCACCTGCTGCCGATTACCACTGAATACATCGACAATGGCCTCAGTAGTTTGAGTGCAATTCGAGTAGGCAATCCATACTGTGCCGACAGGCTTGTTAGGGGTGCCGCCATCGGGGCCGGCAATGCCGGTGATGGCGATGCTCACGTCCGCATCGCTGTTGCGCAGCGCGCCTTCAGCCATCTCGCGGGCGATTTGTTCACTGACCGCGCCGAAGGATTCCAGTGTGTATGGGTTAACGCCGAGCTGTTCAATTTTTGCTTCATTACTGTAGGTGATAAAACCACGATCGAAGCAATCTGAGCTGCCTGCTACGCTGGTGATCCAAAACCCAACCCCGCCGCCGGTGCAGGATTCCGCGGTGGCAAGTTTTAATCTTTTTTCTTTTAGTTTTTTGTTTGCTTCAACTACCAGATTTTCTAGTGTGGTCATTTTCATTAGGTTCCGTGTAATATACACCCGTAGCCCGGATGCGTTCTTTGCATCCGGGGAGCGTTGCTTCATTTAAACACCGCTCCCCGGATGCAAAGAACGCATCCGGGCTACATTAACTACATAAGTGACTGTTTGCATTGAGCTTCCCACTTTACCATTTAAAACCGTTATAATATTAGAACATCGAGAATAATAATGGAGGGTTAAAACAATGACAGTTAAAGCTAGACATAACAATCGCAATCATTATGACTTAACGACCGATGTAGAAAGAATCAAAGCCGCTTTATTTGATACGACGCAAGATTTAAAAGGTCGAGCCGGCGAGGTGATAACAGACTCAATGAATAGCGTGAAAAACCAAACAAATGAAGCGCGAGATAATCTGGCTGATTACACCGCCCAAAAACCGTTTAAAGCTTTAGGTATTGCGTTAGTCACCGGTATTGTTATAGGTTTCCTGATTAGGCGCTAATTTTTGCAGGGATAGCTTATGGCGAAACAGTCGCATGGTTGGACAAAGGTTTTAACGAATTTGCTATTGGTTATCCCTTCAATATTCAACATCGTCAGTCATTTTGTTCACAGCCTGGAACGGGATTTGCGTCAGGCAAAACGCAGCGTGATAGTTTTGTTTGTGCTCGCGCTTTTTGCTCTTACTTTAATGATGGGTGTGTGGTTCACGTTGTGTGCCATGATATTTTTATGGTTGCTGGGCCAATGGGGTATTTTTCCGTCGCTCACGATTATGTTGCTGAGCCATATTGTGCTATTGCTGGTTGTGGGTATCTGGATGGCGAAAGCGAAGAATAAGCTGCTGTTTTCGAATACGAGAGAGTTGTTTCGGAGTTAATCGTCGTTCCGGCTTTCGTCGGGACGACAACGTTTTTTCTCGCCGGGGCAACGCTTACTTAACTACCAACACCAGCACCTCATGTTCTTCAATCTTGTAAATAATCCGCACCGGTGGTACTTCCTGACAATACAAACCCATCATGCCTTCAATTTTTTTCGCACCGGGCACGCGTGGGTTAATCGCCAGCGCTTCAATCACCAGCAGCGCGTTTTTTTGATGCTTGGGGGTGAGATTCAAAATTTGCTGATGCGCAATCGGCGCAACTTTCACACGATATGGACTTTGCATGAGCTACCCAATTTCTTCCTTTAATTGCTCCAGTGGGATAGTGCCTTGATGTCTCGCATCCCTGAGTGATTCAACAGCATCATGTAAGTCTAGATTATTCTGTATGGTTTGCAAGAGCGCAAAATCTTCCATGCAGATGAGCGCGGCGACTTCTTTGTCGCGACGTGAGAGGATGATGCGTTCTTTGTTGTGTGACACGCGGCTGATGAGTTCCGCGAATTCTTCTTTGGCGGCAATGGTGGTGATGGTTGAGGTGGTCATATATGTCCTTATATTTCGTATTCATCCATAAAGCTGATGGATCATCCCCGCGAATTTTGTCATCCCCGCGAAGGCGGGGATCCATTCAACAGAAGAAGCCGCACATGGGTCCCCGCTTTCGCGGGGATGACAGGCTTACGCAGCGCAGGCCTCATCATTTTCCATTTTCTCAGCGTACTTGCCTTGCGATGCCATGCTATTCAGCTTAGCGCGCTTATGAAATGCTTTCTGTGCCGCGGCTACGTTGCCAGCCTGTCCCTTCCACGTTTTCATCGCATAATCTTGCAATGCACGTGCGTAAGAGAAGCTCAGGTTCCATGGCAGCGGGCCCATTTTATTCATCGCATCTAAATGCGCCGTCGCTTGTTCTGAACTCTGACCGCCAGATAAGAAATTAATGGTGGGCACGGCGGATGGTACGGTGCGACGCAATACACGCAGCGTTGCTTCTGCCACTTGCGCAACAGTCGCTTTTTGCGCACACGCTTTACCGCTAATTACCATGCTTGGCTTCAGCACAATGTATTCTAATTTAACTTTGTGACGGTGCAGCGCTTCAAATAACGCCTGAAACACTGGCTCAGACACTTCTTCACAACGTTCAATGGTATGGTCGCCATCGATCAACACTTCTGGTTCAACAATCGGCACAATGCCCGCTTCCTGACATATCGCGGCATAACGCGCCAACGATTCAGCATTCATCTGGGTCGCCAAATAGCTTGGAG
>DAIDIB010000024.1 GCA_027459575.1 Gammaproteobacteria bacterium
ATTTCTTTCCCTTTATCTGTTTTGCGTTTTGAGTTCTTCTCATATAAGAAAGACAGGCTTTTAGCTTTAGACAGTCGATATAAAACATATGAAATAGCTTTTCTCTCATCATTTGTTAATTTCGCTGAATTCAATATTTTATGAGAAAGTATCATCGCGTAATATCGTATTGAGTCACCGTCACCTCGCCCCTTTAACACATCATAAAAATTTGATATTAGTAACTTTTCTCCCAGAATATCTATATTTTCTGCTGAGATTTTTGTCGCTTCATTTTTAATTTTCTTTTTAACCATATTTTTCTCTTTCACGCTATTTTTAGCTCAAGAATTTTATCGCTGGTAAAAGTTAATTGTTGCAAATAATCCGCCCACCATTGCATCATGCTGCGGCGTTCAACGAGATACTCAGCATAGTTATAAGCGGCGCGAATGTTATTACGCTCAGCGTGGGCAAGCTGTCTTTCTATAGCATCACGATTCCAGCCTTGTTCGTTTAGAAGCGTTGAGGCCATTGAGCGAAAGCCATGGCCTGTCATTTCATCTGAGGCATAACCGAGCCTGCGTAGTGCTCCAAGAACGGTATTCTCGCTCATCGGGCGTTTAGATGACCGCACGCTTGGGAAAAGATACTTTCCCTCACCCGTATAGGCTTGCAGTTGCTGCAATATAGCTATAGCCTGACTGCAAAGTGGCACGAGATGCTGTACACGCATCTTCATTTTTTCTGCGGGGATACGCCATTCTGCTTTTTCAAAGTCAAACTCTTCCCACTCAGCATGACGCAGTTCACCGGGTCGAACAAAAAAGAGTGGCGCAAGCTGTAAAGCGCATTTCGTAACGTAGCTACCGCGGTAATCATTAATAGCGCGCAGTAGCCTACCAACCTCAACAGGGTCAGTGATGCTGGCATGATGTTTTTGCCTAACAGGTGCAAGCGCGCCACGCAGGTCAGCAGCAGGGTTGCGCTCAGCTCTACCAGTCACAATCGCATAGCGAAATACTTGTCCACAAACTTGTGAAATACGGTGCGCAGTTTCAACCGCACCGCGTTTTTCTACACGCAGAAGCGCAGACAAAAGCACAGGCGCTGTTACTTCAGTGATAGGTCGCTTGCCTATCCACGGGAAGATATTTTGTTCTAGGCGAATCAAAATGCGTTCGCCGTGTTCTTTTGTCCATTTAGGCGTGAATTTTACGTGCCATTCGCGGGCAATCATTTCGAAGCTATTTTCCGCCGCGAGCTTTTTAGATCGTTTGATCGAGTTTTTCAGTACACCTGGGTCAATATCTTGAGCCAGCTTTCTTTTGGCATCATCGCGCATTTCCCTAGCCTGAGCGAGGGTCACATCGGGATAAATACCGAATGATAGTTTCTTTTCCCGCCCAGCAAATCGGTATTTCATTTTCCAAAGCTTAGAACCATTTGGATTTACCAAAAGATGTAGGCCGCGTTCATCAGTAACTTTAAAAGGCTTCTCTTTAGGCTTGATGTTCTTCACTTGTACGTTTGTTAAAGGCATGGGGCTTCTTCTTATTTCCTTGGGGCTTGGCCCCGTTACGAGCCCCGTATTTGCTTCGGCTGGTAGGGGCTTTCAATGAATCTTAATGGACGCAGAATAAACAAAAAAGGCCTTATTTACAAGGCCTTTTAGATGTTTTTGGAACTCTTGGGAAGTGAATTTGGTGGAGGCGGCGGGAATTGAACCCGCGTCCGCGAATCCTCTACTACTGGGTCTACATGCTTAGCCGATCTTTCGTTTTAGCCATCCAACAACTGATTGGCACGTTGTCTAGACAGCGATCCCGCGTTTAGATTTAGCAGTTTGTTCTCGGGCTAAACATTCTGCGAGCTTATCTAATATGACCACCCGACTAGCTTACGCTAGCAGCCGACTGGATAAGCACGGTCGGTGGATGGCGCTGTGCCGTTTTTTAGGCGGCTTTAGCGTAAACTTCTTCACCCGCGAAGGTGGAGTCGTTTACAGCAACAGCGTACTTGCGGTTTTTGTTGGCAAGTATAAGTTTAATCACATATTTTACGAGGGAAGTGATTATCCTCGGCATGCGCCACTAGCTTCGTAATCCTCGTCGAAACCGGGTCGCCCCCATATAAAATTATAGCCTATAAATAATATACTTAATTAAGGGAAGATTAAAGTCTTAATGTTTAAATAAATTTGATATCAAAATCAGTATAAACAGAATGATGAATATCATTGGCCCCACCAACCTCCCCATCGGCGATGAGCTTGCTGTTCGTGACAATGTATAACTTTGACCTGTATACCCACTCATCTTCGCGTCATAAAACGTATCTTGATCGACGATAATCGCTTGCGGTGGCAATTGTGATGATTCTGGTTTCACACCGGAAACTTTCTTCACAGCAGTACCAATCGCCAGAAATTCCACCAATCCGCCGCCAAGATTGTAGACGTAGGTTTTCACGCCCACCACGTCATCCGCCCCTATTTCTTTTGCCTCCTGGCTAATAAGATCGAGCGCGTTTTCTCGCGCTTCGTAAATCAATTTGGTTAATTCGTTTATTTCGCCACGCACGAATGATTTTATCGTGGAAGTGATGCCGCCTAAAATGCCGAGTGAATAAACCGATGTGCCGAGCAATAATTTCATCGGTGCGTAGCCCATCGTCGCTAAATTCCACATTTCGATGTTGGTTAAGTCGCTGGTGATGACGTCTTGTGAGGATATGATATTACTGCGCGATGCGGTGCCGATCATCAGCATTTCATTGATGCCGATAAAGGGAATAATAGTCGTGTTGATGCCTAACACCGCGTTAGCGTTGTGTTGTTTGGCGTGTGCGATAATTCGTTCCAAAGCGAGGTGACGTGTGTGATTGAACATGTCGGAATATTCTTTAATTTCTCCGCGCGCTAGCATTTTGAACATCCCCACCAATCCGCGCCCTACTCCCATCGCGTATGCGACATTGCCAAAAGCAAAGCAGATGGGTTTATAATTAGCGTCCAGTTGCGCGTATAACTCTTGTCCGTTAGCGGAAGTAGTGAATTGTGATTTCATACCAGTATCTGTGGCATGCACCAACGAACCAATGGAGAGAAATTCAATATTGCCAGAATGAAAAATTAATTCGCTCGTCACACCCGTAATGCCAGTCGCATTCCCCGTCGTCGCCTCATGCACCATGCGCTTATACGCCGCCTCTCGCCCTTCTTCTATCAACTTTGTTACATCTATCAACTCTCCACCGAGTATGGATTTAACCCCCGCGCCAACCGTACGCAACAAGCCGAGTGAATACACGCTATTGCCAACGACGATATTGCCGGGCGTATAACCCTTTTGCGCGAGGCAGTAGATTTCGTTTCCTGAGAGGCCAGTGATAATGGACATGGATGACTTCCTTATTTCTTAAGATAATTATTATAGCATCACATTTGATGAATTTCGAATCACAACCTGCTACCATCTCACCATGAACCGCATCCCCAAACTGCTAAGCAAAACCAAGCTTCTTAGAGGCTATCGCTGCCTGAAGTGCATCTACTTAACCATTCATCACCCCGAACTGGAAGCACCGATCACACCGGAATTACAAGCGTTGTTTGATCAAGGCAACGAAGTGGGGGCGAAAGCGCGGGAATATTATCCGGGCGGTATTTTGATTGATAACAAGCCGTGGGATTTTGGTGGCGCGTTGGCGAAAACACGTGGGCTGATCGCAGAAGGTGCGCATACGATTTATGAGGCGGCGTTTTCCTATGCGGGATGTTACGCGCGCGCGGATATTATCAAATTAAATCCTGAAACCAATCGCTGGCGTATTTTTGAAGTGAAATCCACGACAAAAGTAAAGCCAGAGCATTATGATGATTTAGGTTTGCAAGCGTGGATCATGGCGAAAAGTGGCATGCAAATGGAACAAATAAACGTCGTGCATCTTAATCCTGAATGCCGTTATCCTGATCTCAGCAATTTGTTTAAAGAAGTGGATGTGACGGAAGAAATTCGCAACAGATATTTAAGCGTACAACCTAAAGTCAGCGAGATTTTTGCCACACTTAAACAAACAGAAGTGCCGAATATTGATATCGGCCCCTATTGTCACGAACCAACTGAATGCGGCTTTGTAGAACATTGCTGGAAAGAAAAAAACATTCCCACGCCGAGTATTTTCAACTTGCCGCGCATTCAAGATCGTAAATGGGAATTGTATCAAGATGGCATTATCACACTCGATGACGTGCGCCTAACAGATTTGAACGAGCTGCAAATGCGCGTAATACAATGTTTCAAAACCGGCGAGCGTCACATACACGCAGAAGCAATAAAAAATGAAATTTCCACCTGGCAATATCCTTTTATATTTTTAGATTTTGAAACGATTAACCCCGCCATTCCGCGCTACAAAGGCTGCCGACCCTTCGAGCAAGTGCCTTTTCAATTCAGCACGCACATCTTGTCACAATCGCTTGATTCAGAAATCGTGCATAAAGAATTTTTACATGTCACAGACGACGATCCGCGCGACACACTCATCCCAGCGCTGCTCGATGCCTGCGGCGATCATGGTTCGATCATCGCCTATCACGCGGTATTTGAAAAAGGGCGCATTCAGGCGCTCGCAGATTATTCATCTGAACATCGCGAGGCACTCTTAAAATTGCTGGATCGTTTTGTCGATCCCCTGCCTTTGATTCGGGAAACAGTCTATGACAACGCATTTGCCGGCAGCTTCAGCCTGAAATACGTCGCCCCTGCCCTACTGGGCGATGCGCACAGCTACAATGGCATGCTGGTCGCCAATGGCGGTGACGCGCAGCGCGCCTTTGAAGAAATTATCTCGCAAAAAACCTCGCCTGGCAGGAAAGAACTGCTCATTACCGCCCTGATTGAGTACTGTAAGAAGGATACTTTGGTCATGGTTGAGCTTGTTAAGTGGCTGTTTGATCAATAAATATACCTAATTACACTTACCGCTGGTCAAATTGTATCAGACCAAGTATTATTGATCATTGAGTGCGTGTGTAGGATGTCCGCATTTATTCATTTATCCATTTTAGAAGGGCAAGGCAATGGCAGTCGAAAAAGGTACAGTTAAGTGGTTCAAGAGTGACAAGGGTTATGGTTTCATCGAAAGAGAAAGTGGCGGCGACGTATTTGTTCACTTCAAAGCGATTATCGCTGATGGCTACAAATCGTTAACCGAAGGTCAACGCGTTGAGTTCAAGGTAACGCAAGGCCAGAAAGGTCCGCAGGCGGAAGAAGTCAGAGTAATAGACTAGTCGATTAATTCTGCAGGAAGTTAAAAAAGGGCGCATATACATGCGCCCTTTTTATTGATGTAATAACCGAACTATTATTGGCTTGAAAACATGTAATTGCTAGCTTCATTAATATAAGTGGTTGATATTAATAGAAATAATAATCAGTCATATTGGCTATAATTATAATATCAGCATAATAAACATCAACGAAAGGTAGCATAACACATGAGCAAGGCGCGAGATGATAAAACAGGTAAAGGAAAGCCTGCTCAATTAAAACGGCAGCTTGCTACTGATAGCCTGAAGATATTCACCTTCAAAGCAAGCGATAACCCATACGATTATGCAAATATACAGGCACATGTTCGCAGCAGAGCAGATCGTAATTATATGATCGTACGCATGGGTGACCATTTACAATTTCACAAGCGCGATGAAAACCCTGTCATTACAACAAAAGTAACCAGCCCCAGAATACGTGATCGCATGAAAGTGTTTCAGACCGGTCAAATCCTGGCTGATTCAATCGGCTGGAAGTTGCATATTTCTGTACATCCACTTGATATCGAGGCCGCGTGGCCAATTATTCGTTCTATATTGTTAACTCATAATCTGTCAGGATTTAAAATTATTCATCCAGATATTTTAAAAAAAGCATTAATAACTGGCAATACAACTAAAATTGATAACAAACAATTTACGATTTATCAGTTTAGAAACGCTGATACCAAACCAGAACAATGGGAAAATATCATTAAAGAAATTGAAGTTGCGCTGCAGCACGCACAGATAAGATCTGCCAACACGATACCGAAAGCAAACAAGGAAATTGAAGGCTCGCGTTATTTTACTTATCGCAATGATTCAGATCCTAAACAAAGCTCCTATATAAGCGATCAGGATGCAGAAACATATGTGCAGCGGTCATCAGATAAGACGCTATCAGCCCACAACTTAACAAAGGCAGATGATCCTTATAAAGATGTCAAACCATTTACTCGAATCAGCTTCGAGTTGTAGCCACAACCGCATTTCATATATAGAACGCGTACCCATAGAGGGATTAACATGCACATCCTGTTAAAATTTAGTTTAGCTGTTATTAGCCTGGAAAAAGCCATGAAAAAAGCGTCTATGGATATGATTAACAAGGTTTCTGCCACCAAAAAACTCACGCCGGAAGATGTTTACACGCTGGCCAGTTTCGCCATGGATTGCCGTATCGCGCCGCATAAAACGGGCGATAAAGAAGTGCATTGCACCTTGGCCAAGAGTCTTTGGATATAGTAGAATGTGCGCATCTTAAAATGATAACAAGGTGCGCACAATGCCTCATAGCTATAGCCCAGAACAGTCGAATTTAGGCAAAAAAACGGTCTATGATTCACAATATAATCCTGACAAGCTTTTTCCTATTACTCGAAAAAGCAAACGCGATGAAATTGGCATTACGGGTGAGTTGCCATTTTATGGTTATGACGTGTGGAACCATTATGAAGTTTCCTGGCTGAATGAAAGTGGCAAGCCTGTTGTCGCGCTGGCGGTGATTAGTTACTGCTGCAGCACACCGTTGATTATTGAATCTAAATCGTTAAAACTTTATTTTAATTCTTTCAACAATACCAAATTTAAAAATGTCGAAGCAGTTTGCGCGACTGTTAAAAAAGATTTGGAAGAAAAATTACATGGCACGGTGAATGTAATCATTACGCCTCTGGCGAACGTGCGAGAAGATACGTTACACAATCATTTTCAGGGCGAAAATATTGACGAGCTGGATGTGACTTGCACGACTTATCTTGTCGATCCTACTCTGCTGAAAACAGAAAATGAAAAAGTATCTGAAACACTGCAGACAAATTTGCTGCGCTCTAATTGTCTGATCACCAATCAGCCGGATTGGGGTAGCGTGCAAATCAGTTATAAAGGCAATAAGATTAATCGTGAATCGTTACTGAAGTATATTGTCTCTTTCCGTAATCACAACGAGTTTCACGAACAATGCGTGGAAAGAATTTTTGTCGATATTATGAAATATTGCAAACCCGATGAATTAACCGTGTATGGCAGATACACGCGGCGCGGCGGACTGGATATTAACGCATTGCGAACGACTGACAAGAACGCGTGTGAAGTGTCGAATTTTAGATTATGCAGGCAGTAACAGTGTAGGCTGGCTTGAGCGCTTTTGCGAAGCCCAACGCCGCTAACGTTATGCTGGGCTTCGCTGAAAAGCGCTCAGCCCAACCTACGCCCTACTCTAAATTAGGCTTAGCCAACCTTGTTGAAGGTTAGAATCAAGCACAACTGTTTCCAGCCTCTTGTTCTAGGTCAGAGAGAGAGAGAGAGAGAGAGAGAGAGAGGGGGGGGGAACAGCTGACGTGATGACAATTAGCTCTTTTATAATTTCATTCCTTAGATTTGGTTACGTATAGCATAAATTTTGCATGGCCAGCTTGGTCATATGATGATCACACCATCTGTTTGATCTTTAGTATATTCCGATTAATAATAAAGGTGATCTTGTTAAGGATAACAAAGTCATGCCTTATAGAGCCAAACATCAAAACCTCTATCTATTGCTGTTATTAATCGCTTATTTCATTTGCAATGCTCTACTCGCCGCGCGTGATTTACATGGTTACCTCATTACCACGAGCATGACATTTACAGTTTTAATTTGCATCAACATGATTGCGCGAACTAAAGTTATCACCATTGCAACCATTCCAATCGTGTTACTCGTCCTTTTCAGCTATGGTTTAATTTACATTCGTGAACCAACCACCACTCTTTATACGTTGCATTTCTCGCTTAATGGGATTTTTTTGGTATTGGTAACAATTGTTGAAATTCGAGCTGTCGCCAAGCAAGGTGAAATCACGCTTAATCCTAGAAACGGCAGTTGAACGCGAGCGTCAGGCGTAACAGATTGATCGAGATAAGCTTTTAAAAATTTGAGCGGTCACCTTATTGGTGATCCGAAAATTTTTAAAAGCTTAGGTCGGTCAAGATGTTACGCATCACGCCGCGTTTCAACCGCCGTTTCTAGGATTATACATTACCGTTGATATTTGCGCTATAAACAGTCATCATTACGCCTTCAATCAACAATATGAGGTAGTTATTATGCCAAGAGGTAAAGGCCCACACGGCCCAAAGAAATTCCGCACCAATCGTAAACGCCGTAAATGCTAAGCAACACACCTTACGCTAATCTAGACCCTACCGTTATTCTGGATGCAGTGGAAAGCCTTGGCTTTCGCTGCAGCGGGGGTCTGACCCCGCTCAATAGCTTTGAAAACCGTGTGTATCAAATCGGCATTGAAGACGAAGCGCCGATTATCGCCAAATTTTATAGACCGGGACGCTGGAGTGATGAGGCGATTATCGAAGAGCATCAGTTCGCGCTGGAGTTGCGCGCGCAAGAGATCCCCGTCGTCGCGCCTATTGAAGATAAAAATGGCGCGACGCTGCATCACTATGCGGAATTTCGAGTTGCGCTGTTTCCGCGGCAAGGTGGCCGCGCGCTGGAAGTGGATAATATGGAACATCTGGAATGGATGGGACGGTTCATTGGTCGTTTACACGCAGTTGGCGCGGTCAAAAAATTTCAGCATCGCATTCAACTGAATGTAACAACTTATGGCGAGCAGCCGTATCAATTTTTGTTAGCCAACAATTTTATCCCCGAAGAACTTAAACATAATTTTTGCCTGACGGTAGAAGATATTTTGCAAAAAATCCGATTGCGCTTCGAAAGCATTGGCAACTTCGCCACACTGCGTTTACACGGCGATTGTCACGCCGGCAATGTGCTATGGAATGATAAAGGCCCGCAAATTGTCGATCTGGATGACTGTCTGACAGGACCTGCTGTGCAAGATATCTGGATGCTACTCTCATCGACGAAAAAAAACGAAGTCGAGATGCAGCTCGATTGCATACTCGAAGGCTATCAGGAATTTTACGATTTTAACTGGCGTGAAATAAAACTCATCGAGTCTTTACGCACGCTGCGCATGATTCATTATGCAGGTTGGTTGGCGAAGCGCTGGGAAGACCCAGCGTTTCCGCTGAATTTTCCCTGGTTTAATACTGCGCGCTACTGGCAGGAACAACTGCATCATTTGCGTGAGCAGGCAGATCTGCTGGGGCTTGAACTGGAAGACCAGGAAGACTGAATAATCTGACGGGTGATGCCGCAGAAAAATCTTTTACTTCCAATAGCCAGTTGATGTTGCGCACGGGCTGATTCCGTCGCAACAAATCCAGATCTTTTATTATTTCATGCTTGCTAAGCACATGATCGCCAATGACAAGCTGATCGTTCTGCTCACCTAATCTTTGCTGCGCTCGCATCAACTGTCTCATCAATTGTTGCGTGTTTGATGGTGCGGGCGCAGGTTCAGCATCTGCTTGTTGAGGCGCTAAATCTACTACTACTTCAGGCACGTCAGGCGAAAAGCAGGAAATAATCGGCTTTACAATATATTTAGCAAAGGCTGCTACCACACCAACCGCCATTGAGAGTAACGGCCCTCCCAAAAAAAGGCCGCCAAAAAATGTCGCCAACACAAGCGGGATTCGCATAGTAAAAAACAACGCGAAAATCAATATATTTTCAGCTTTATTGACTAAATCTGTGGAATCTGTCCAAGCAGGCGAACCTTCATCACACACCGCATTAATCAACCCGCGCAACAGACGAAACGGCAAACCTAATATTCCCTTCACCAAAGCAGTAGGAATATCACAAAACAGCATGGCGAGTAGAGGCAAAGCAAAGAGAGCCATTGCAACAAGATTATAGGGTTGGTCATCATCGTTATAATATTGGCTCATTATTCCTTTAAACGCTTCAAATCCCACTTTAAAAACTCGCCACTGATCTTTAAAATATTTTCTAACATCGCCACCGACTAAAAAATATAACGCGCGCTCATGCCATGGATAAACATGCGCATGCTGCATCTGCAGAGGAAACAAAGACGGATCTTCCCGAAAACCACCTGATGAAACAGGCCAGTACGCATCCCAGTACGCCGGCCACATCGTGTCTAGATTAATAAACGCATAGCCAAAAAAATTGTCGCGATCTAAAGTGTCATCAGGCTGTAATCTATACTGCTCTTCAGCATTCACTTCTTCTACGCTAACAACATTCCTGCCTTGATCATTGACAAAATCAGTCACCTGTTGTTGCAACGTCGCCAATTGCTGATTTTTCCACTCATCACTTAACTCTTCTTTTCGCACTGCCGCTTTTAAAAAATTAATTTTCAATAATAAACGCAACACATTATCAAAATTATAACTCTTACCTTGCCATTCAAATCCAAAATGAGTTTTATCAACGTAATATTCAGCAACATTCTTAGGTGATTGAAATAAAGCATCGATTTCATCATTCACCGCCTGTTCAGCAAACACAGCCTCAAAATTAGCCTGAGTAAGATCACCGCACAGTGAGGAAACATAGGTTATTAACCGTTGAAAATAGGGAGTGCTTTTATTGCGGTCATCTTTTTCGCGCGGGTCGAGAAAGTTTACAAGCTTTTCGAGATGTTTAGCGGCATCATTTGAACGGAAACGATTTGAGCCAGAAAGATTATAGGTTAGTGCTTTGACTTTTATCTTGTCGATAAGCTCTTGTTCCAGCTCAACAAGCTTATTTTTTAAACTATCGCTACTTAACATACCCCACCCTCTTTTCTGGATCCCAGCTTTCGCCGGGACGACAGTTAGTTTATTTGCTGCTCAGCTTAGCACAGATTAATAAGGGCGTATAATGACTTTGGTACCGATATTTGCGAAGTTAAAACGTATCCATTCCGCATCCTGCACATGCAGTCGCACGCAGCCATGGCTGGCATTGCCATCCACCACCTCATATGAACCATGAAGTGCCTGATTTTTATTGAAAAACATGCAGTAAGGCATGGGCGCGCCCCCATGCGGCCTGGGATAGCGAGAGGATTTGCAGCCGCTGGACCCAAGTGAATTAATGCGAAAAACCCCGGACGTGGTATGGCAACGACGATGGATATCGGGGCAATAATTGCTGCCACAGGTTGCCTCACCCGCATAGACCAGGTTGCCATCCTCATCATAAGCGCCAAAAGCATGGACATTGGGGTCGACAAGAATAACCTTTTCACCCCCGGTGTTATAATGCTGCGGCATGCGATCAGCAAAGTCTGTGTAGTATCGGTGTCGCCTTCCGGCAAAGGCATTATTGCCAGCGAGACTGATACACACTAATACCAGCAAAACGACCGTTAAAAATGCTCTTAGACTTGCACGCATAATCGCCGCTCCTAATCGCTTAGTAAGGCTTGATAATTACCTTCGTACCTACGTTCGCGAATTGATAACGCATCCATTCAGCATCAGGTATGCGCATACGAACGCAGCCATGACTTTCATTATCTTCCACCACTGTTGGGTAGGGTGAGCCATGCAATGCCATGCCATTTGTGAAAAACATGCAATAGGGCATCAAACCGCCACCCATTGGTCTGGGATAAGTTTTGGATTTACAAGTTGCGTCACCCATTGATTGAATACGGAAAGTACCAACGGCTGTACGGCAAGGTCTGTTAATGTCATCGCACCAGTTACCACCCGCCGTTGCGAGGCCTGCGCGTACCAAATTACCATCCGCGCCGTAAGCACCCCATACATGGACGTTTGGATCAACCAGGACTACTTTACTGCCGCCTGTATTCATGTGACTGGGAAGGCGTGACATATAGTCACTGATATTGTTGGTGTAATACTGGCCGGTCGCCATATCGTAATCTTGTGGACCGCTTGATGCGCAAGAAGTTAAACCAGAAGCAGTTAAAAAAGCTAAAACTGCGAAGCCACCAATGTTCATGATCCTCATAAAAAGACACTCCTGTTTTGCGTCATTAACTTTATTTTAATACGAATGGAAAAAAGAAATATTAAGATTATTTTTCATGGGGTTGGGTGGAGGTGGGACTATGATACATTGGGGTAGGAAAATTAGTTAAAGTGATACTTGATGTGGCCCGGATGAAACGAGTTTTTGCGTTTTATCCGGGGAAATGTGGCTTCGCTTGATTTTCGATCCCCCGGATGAGAAAAGCACTCATCCGGGCTACGCCTAGATTACGACTTACCCGGCTGCAAGCCTGCTTTCTCTTCTTTTTTATTAACCGCTGGCAATCTAAACAGCTTAGCTATATCAGCCTCCTCACAACTAACACTTAACCTGCCCAAAAAACTACTGCTATTTTCTTTCTTGAAAACATCCGGGCATAAATGGTGCGCTAATGTGTTTCTAAGTGAGTTTGGCACTTCCAACCTACTATAGGTAAAAACCGTTGGATCTGCTTTAGTTTGGCCATTCTTAATAAAATCAGCGAGCTCATTTTTTAACTGATCCATATTGGAAACCGCAGCAAACTTATCGAGAAGATCCTGTGCTCGATCCATATCGTTTTGCAGAACATAGAAAGTATTGACTGGTCGCAAATGATTAGGCAACATTATCCAGACGTTAATAACATTGATAACAGCAATTTGAGCTAATTCAAATTCTAAAGCTTCTGGTGATAGTTGAACAGCATAAGATTTTTTTTGTGGTGGACTGCTTTGTGAAGATTCAACAACGGGCGCTTGTTTAACTTCTTTTTCTGGTCTGAGTTCTTTTACTTCTTTTTCTTTTTCTTTCTCTTTCTCTTTCTCTTTTCCTTTTTCTTTGTCTTCAGCCTCTTCTGAAAGATCCCATTCTTCTAAAACATCAAAAAATTCATCTTCTTCTATAGGCACTGCTTTTGATTCAGGGGCACTCGTAACCGTAGCCATCACAGCCGCGGAAGAAGACACAGCAACCTGAGGCGCCTTTTCTTCCTTCTTTTCTTTCTCTTTTTCTTCAACCACTTGCTTCTTTGGTCTCATCCACTCAGCTGCTTTCATAGCCGCTGCAAAACTCTCATCCATTTTAGTTGAGAATTCTTTCGGGCCAGCCGCTAGACTACATTTATATGAATCACGGAATTCTTTTACATTAGCCGCGAGTTCTGGATGTTTCGCCACATACTGATTCACAAATTCTTTTGTAGCTTGAAGACGTGAATTTAATTGCGCCATAGCGACAGGACGACCTGTGAAAAACCCAAGGAATTTATCCGCCCAGGCATGCGCTTGCTCCAACACCCATTCAAGCCATAACATTTTTTTAAATAACTTCTCGTCATCAACAAATTGCGGAACAAATTTGGGGCCTGTATAACGTGCAACGCTATTGGCGCCTTTCGATTGTAACTCTGAATTCAGGCCGGTCAGTACGCTAACGATGTTACCTGATTGCCTGACGAAGCTAAAAACATTATCGACCGTATCAAAAAGTAAAAAATCTAAACCTCTGCTGCAATTATGGGTATATTCCTGCATAGCCTTGGGATCAGTGGGCTTATACGCTTTGCCAGCATTGGTATTATCGGGATAATCTTTTTTAAATTGAGCGATTTCGTCGGAGGTTAAACTTGGCTCTTCTTTCAAGCCTAACTCGTTCATTACCTGTCTACCAAAGGCGACGAGTTTTTCCACTTCTTGGTATATGGCGACCATGATGATCTCCTCATTTTTATGATTTTACTATATTTTTTATACACACTAAGCATATAATTTATTATTTATTATACACCAAAATGAGGTTAAGTTATACCGTCGTCCCGGCGAAAGCCGGGATCCAGGGAATGTGCTACTGGATCCCGGCTTTCGCCGGGACGACGTAGATAGGCGGGACGACGTAGATATGAAGGTTAAACCGTATGCCACGAGCCATCCGAACCCACACACGCCGAGCCACTAATTGACCGTGTACTGCCGCCGCGTGTCGCTGTGATGGAATATTTACGGCAGAGGTTATTATCCCCCACGCTGATCTTTCTGGTCGGCACCACTGTATACGCAATGCCCGTCGCGCCACTGACCCATTGCGTTTGCTTGCCACTACCGCCATCCAGCGCACGTGACAGTTTATTGCGATCATTCTCATCCATCGAGCCTTGAATATCGCCAGCCAATGGAGCAGTATCCGCTACCGGCGCGCCAGATAATTCAACTGCCTTTCCTTCTTCGCCAGCATTGGCCATCATCGTACCGCCATTGCCCATTTGCTCAGAATGCATGGAAGAACAAGCCGCCAATACTGAACCCAACACGACAACACCCGTTAATTTAACTAGCTTTGTATACATTTATTAACTCCTAATAAGGCTCTATAAAAACCCTTGTCCCGCGGAATTGATTAGCGAGCGTCGGGCCCTCTACAAACTGGTAACGTAACCATTTGGCATCATCCACATGCACACGGACACAACCATGACTAACATTTTGAAACTCTACTTCATTGGAACCGTGAATCGCCTGGCCACCGCTAAAATACATACAGTATGGCATAGGCGCTCCCCCATCTGGCAATGGAAATTTATTCGAGACACAGCTTGATGTGCCTACTGAATAAACGCGGAAGTTGCCGGTGTGGGTTTTGCATTCCTTACCAATATCATCGCACCATTGATCCCCTGCCGTGGCGATTCCCCATCGTATTAATTTGCCCTTGGCGCTGTAGGCTCCCCAGGCATGGGCGCTGGGGTCAACGTATACCAGCTTTTCACCCTCGGTACGCACATGCACGGGCAATGGCGCGCCATCGGTGGCAAAAGGGGAGCCGCTGAGTTCAATGGTTTCGCTGTAGGCAGTTGGGATAAAAAGGGATAATAAAATGGCAGGGATGATCGAAGGCCCGAATATGTTAAGTGGATGTCTCAGCAATACTTTAGGCTCCGTTACTAAATAACGTTTGCTCACCATATTACGTTCTAACTTCCTTCAGGCATGCTTGTAGGGCTTCGATCAGCACCTGCCGAAATTGATTATACGCCGGCAATATACTGCTGGCAAATGGTGGTAAAGGAGGGTAAATCGTGGCAGGTATTCACTGCTTCGATGAATGCTGCGCGATTGGCGAGATGTCGCGCGTAGTATTTGGCGAATTTACGTGCTTGTAAGATGGCGAATTTTTCGTTTTTTAATAAGATTGCTAAACGTGAGACATGTTCGAGTAATGCCGCGCAAATTTCTTGTGCGTCTGGCAGTGTGAACGATTCATTTTTTAATTCCGCGATGAGTTTTGCAATTAACCACGGCTGCCCTACTCCCGCGCGACCGATCATCACCCCCGCGCAACCGGTGGCAAACATTTTTTGCAATGTTTTCACATCTGCAATATCGCCGTTACCAATCACAGGAATATTCATGCGCTCGACAAAATATTGTATGTCGTGATGACGACATGGAGTTTCGTAATGTTCCGTCCAGTGTCTGCCATGTACGACTAGCACATCCGCGCCCGCGTCACTGATCGCCGCCGCGACTTCTTCATTCGCTTGCTGCACACGAATTTTTACTGATACGGGCAAGTGTGTGCTTTGTTTCATCGCGTGTACGAGTTGATATAGTTTTGTCGAATCAGATAACAAACTTGACCCCGCGCCTTTACTACGGATTTTTTTCACCGGACAACCGCAGTTTAAATCGATCAACGCCGCGCCTGCGTTCGTCACGCGCTTGACCGCTTCACTTAATTCCGTCGCGTTATTCGCCGAGAGTTGAAAACATACCGGTCCTTCTTGCGGATCCAGATAACCAAATCGCTCACGCAACATATCGGATTGATGAATGATGGTTTTGCAAGAAATCATTTCCGTGCAAGTGTATGCGGGCTGGCTGTAACGCCACGTCAGCAAACGGAATGGCGCGTTACTAATGCCTGCTAGCGGTCCCTGGATGATGTTAACGGGGAAGGTCCTACTACCCAGCGTGAGTGGTTGAATCAATGGATACCTCAGTGTCATTGCGTGAAACTGTCATTCCCGCGAAAGCGGGAACCCATTATAATAGCAAATATCAAAACAAGGCGCACCCATGCTAAAGATCACCGCACACATCACCCTACAAGACGACGAGCTGCAATTTACCTTCGTACGCGCATCAGGCCCTGGCGGGCAGAACGTGAATAAAGTCGCGACGGCGGCGCAGCTACGTTTTGACGTCGCACACTCCCCTGGATTACCCGACGATGTGCGCCAGCGCCTCACCCAACTAGCCGGCAGCAAAATGACCCTGCAAGGCGAACTCATCATGAAAGCCGCGCGTCATCGCACACAAGAACGCAACCGCCAAGACGCCCTCGATCAACTTAAAAGCCTGATTATCCGCGCAGCCATCCGCCCCAAGAAACGCAAGAAGACGAAGCCGACTTATTCATCGGTACAGCAAAGGCTGGCGAGTAAGAAATTGCATGGCCGTAAAAAGTCGTTACGGCGCGGTGCAATGGAGTAATCTTCTTTCAAAATCATCCCTCTTTTTTTTACTCAATGAATTGAGTAAAATTGCTCAATATACTGAGTGAAAAGATAGCGACACTGTCACGCGACATTCTGTTGCTAAATCCAATTAATAAACCTGCTCTCTAGCGCCGTTTATTTGAATTTGCCTGTCATTATTCAGGACAAATACTTTCCTATCAGAAGTTGAATCCAGCGTTGGCGCTTATTTGCTGAATAGCGCATTAGTGCACGACATGAAAGTATATTATTGGCGCGACGCCAATAAAGAAGTCGACTTTATTTTACAATCCGGCAAAAAAATTATTGCGATCGAGGTTAAAAGCGGTATGGCAAAAGAGGCTCAACCAGGCATGACAGTTTTTTGCGAGCAATACAAAACGACGTTATCACTGGTAGTTGGTGGCCAAAATCTTTCGCTTGAAAAATTTTTATTAACGCCAGTGGATGAGTGGTTTAAATAATTGCTTATCTGCTCAACAAATATACACCCCCGACTGGTGATATAATTAATTTCTTGATAAAGTATAAGAATGACCCGGAGCACAATGCCAATGAAGGCTTTTTACTACTTATTTACCCTACTCATCGCTGTCTTATTGCTCTCCTCCTGCCATCCTGCTGGTTTTAAAGAATGCGATGCCTGCTGGCGTGAAAATTGCGTCGGCGGCCAGTGCGGTTCCTGCATCAATCATCACTGCCAGAAAGTATGTGAATCCTGCAAAGGTTATGGGCCCAATTGTGTCGCCTGCTGGACCTGCCTCAAAAATGATGCATGCATGAGCGACAGTCCTTAGCTATGAACAATCAATAGCAGGCGCACTGAAACAAAAAATACATCGTCAACCTTATCCGCCTGACCATCAATTCAAGGAAAACGTTTGTAGGTGGAAAGAAATAGATGTAGCCCGAATGCGTTCTTTGCACCCGGGAACGTTGCTTCGTTCATCCCGGGTGCAAAAAACGCACCCGGGCTACGCGAGTCACAATTACCCCTTCTTCACATCCAGCAACTCAACCTTAAATATCAAAGTCTCATTCGGACCAATCACCGGCGGCATACCTTGCGTGCCATAAGCCAATGACGCAGGAATATAAAGCATCCACGTCGAGCCCTTAGGCATCATTTGCAGCGCTTCCGTCCAGCCAGCGATAACGCCTGATACCGGGAAAGTAGCTGGTTGGCCACGCGTATAAGAACTATCAAATTCCTTGCCATTTACCAGTGTGCCAGCGTAATTAACCGTGACGGTATCAGCGGCTGTTGGCTTAGGGCCTGTGCCCTTGGTGAGGACTTTATATTGCAAGCCATCTGGCAAAGTGACCACGCCAGGCTTTTTAGCATTTTCCGCGAGAAACTGAGCGCCGGCTTCCTGATTAGATGCGTCGGTTGATTGCATGGTGGGGCCTGTTGTTTGAGTGGTGGTTGTAGTGGTTTGATCTGCGTAAGCGGTCAGACTAACAGCGCTTATCGCTAAGGCAATGGCTAGCTTTTTCATATGATCCCTCATGGTTAAAAGGCACATCATATGTTAGAGTCAAAGAGTTCGTAAAGGGAATTTACTACTTTGGGAGGGAACCATGGCTTCAAGATTACGTTTTCCAGATATGTATAGATCGGCTTTTGCCAAGAACTCTGGCTGGTTTTTATTTTGGGGTGTGTTATTAGCCGCGCTTGGTATCGTCGCTGTCGGCGCAGCCGCCTTCACCACTTTACTCACCGTTGTCGTGCTAGGTTTTCTGCTGTTTATCGGCGGATGTATCATGTTGCTGGATACTTTTTCGTTCTGGCGCGGCAAGGCAGGCAGCTTTTTCGTGCATCTGGTCTTCGCTTTGTTGTACCTCGCTGTTGGTATTATCTTGATGAACAATCCAGTGGAAGGTTCTGTTTCGCTGACATTGATCATCGGCGTGTTTTATTTGGTAGCTGGTATGTATCGATTGATATTTAACACGATGATTCAAATGCCACGCTGGGGATGGGGATTTTTCAACGGCCTCATTTCACTGTTGCTGGGTATATTGATTTTGAGTAGCTGGCCACAGTCGAGTTTGTTTATTATTGGTTTGTTTGTGGGTATCGACCTGTTTTTCGCGGGGATGTTTTATATTATGGCTTCGTTTGCGGCGAGGAGTTTGAGGTAATCGTCATTGCGAGGCCGCTTTTTGGCCGAAGCAATCCAGTAAGAATGTAGCCCGGACATGCATCGATCCAGCAAGCTCGTCGTCCCGGCGAAAGCCGGGATCCAAAAAAAAATGCCCGGATGAGTGCTTTTCTCATCCGGGTTCTTTCAAACTCAGTACTATCCCTAACTGTCCCCCCTCCCCCCCCTCCGAGTATCATAATAAAATCAACAACCCACCAATCGGAGATGTCACATCATGAAACAAATCGTAACTAATGCCGCAATTTTAGTCAGCGCCAGCATGTTGGCACTCGCTGGTTGTTCAACAAACACCCAAAATCAAAATACCGGCATAGGCGCAGTAAGCGGCGCTGTCGTCGGCGGTCTCGCAGGTAGTGCCTTTGGCGCGGGCACTGGCAAAGCCGTGGCTGTAGGCGTTGGCGCAGTCGCAGGCGCGTTGTTAGGCGGCTGGATAGGACATTCAATGGACCATTCAGACAACAGCTCCATGAATAATGCCCTGGATAATAATGCGACAGGCCAATCAAGCTCCTGGAAGAATAGAAGCACCGGTGCGCGTTATACAATGAAACCGACCAGTAACGTGATGACATACAATGGTAACAACACTTGCCGTAAGTTCCAGATTACGGGGTATAAGGATGGCAAGAAAGACACGAGTACAGGTGTTGCCTGTAAGAACTCGAATGGGACTTGGACGACGGTTAGCTAACTTGTCATCCCCGCGAAAGCGGGGACCTCCTGCTACACCACAGAAAACAAAATCGGCGCCGAATGCGCCGATTTTTTTTGGTAGCGATGATGCCTGCAGTGAAAGTGGGTTTAGCCAAACAAGTATTAATATTTTTGACGAGCTCCATTATAGCAAATGTTTTAGTCAATAAGACTTGCATGATAATAACGGTGTTATCACACAACCCAACATTTATTTTGTGTGCATCAACAATTTCCTGTCTTCCAGGTGCTGTCGCAGATAATGCTGCGATCTCGACCTGTAGCTGCGCAGCTTCTTGTTGATATTGCAAAGCCGCCTTTACCATGGTATCAAATTCTTTCAATCTAGCAAGTAAAGCCTCAAGGCTTATCGAATCAGTGATTTTCTCAAGCGTTTTTTGTAAATTAATTTTAACCTGACTAGACAATTCTTTTTCTTTAAGTAAAGAATCAATAAAAGGCTTCACATTAACATATTTACCATTGAATTTTGTATTAAGCAGCTTCTCTAACTCTTCAACCAACGTGATGCAGCAAAAAATCCTGTAGCTGAAGCAACGATAGCAGCCCTCGACAAAACCGACGAATGCGCCAGCAAAATCGCCGACGTCAAAGAACAAACCAAAGAATCTCTCACCAGCGACGACGCATCCCAAAAAATATCCGAAGGCATCACCCAAATTCAACAAACCGTTACCGAACACCAGGTAGCTCTTGTTAAAGGTTTTGATTTCCTGGACGACATTCCCTCGCCACAAGCACCCACCACCACCCCAGCCCCACACTAACCCCTACCCAACCCACCCAATCCATTCTATAATCCCACTTTTCATGGATGAACCGACTATGCAACGGCAACGCCCAGACTTGGAACACCGCCTACAATCCGTCCTCCGCGACTATCAACTCCTCGCCAACAGCGATCAACTACAATTACGCGCGCTAATACCGCCCACCGAAATCTGGCGATTATTTGTGGAAAGTGACAGACAACGAGTGACAGACAACGCAGGAATTTTAACCTTGAGTCCTATTTACGATTAGACAGGCTACAAGCCGGACTAGGAAAAACAGCGCTAGGTTCTTCACTTGCCCGTGTTAATACTCTATCTTCCATCACCACTCCAAATTGGCCATATCTAATAAAATACCTCAATCTTACGCCATTAAAAATGGAATCAATCAAACTTTCCGACATCATTAAATTTAACACCGGTTGGTTTCTATTAGAATTATCAGAGCCAGGCTATATAAAAGGATTGTACCGAGCATTTCAATGCATATTCGAAACTCACGAAAGACTCAGTTTAGATTACGTTTGTAAAGTACACCAAGTCGCCACCGATGGCGTCGCCAATACCAATCACCGCTTACATGATTACTCAAAACGCGGAGGAAAAATCAGAACAAATCCCGAAATTCGCTTTGGGCTTTCCCGATCTAACGCCAGCGAGCAAGGTATATATGAAATACTCCACCGATGGTCTAGCACAACAAAATTCCAAATAATAGATTGGGACATTGATCAAACAACCCCAGCCCAGTTAAGAGCCGGCGTCACATGGGAAGAAACTGACGAAGTTAAAGATGAATACCCTGAATTTTACCAGCAAGTCCTATCAGCTAAAAACAATGAAGAGTTAGCAAAAGCATTGTTTCAACATATCATTAGTGAAAGAAAACACATATATTACGCTAGTTGCCAGACAGACGATATTCGTCATAAATTAATAACAGATGCCAATACAGCGATAGAAACTTACAATACCTCAATAGCAGACGCGCAAACACCCCTGTCACAAATCTCCGCCATCGCACTCGTCATTAATATACTTGAAGACATCCACATGTTTGATGATGCCAACTGTCGCTCTGTATGCATGATCACACTTAACAATCTGTTATATAATTGTGGTCTTCCCCTCGCCTTCATCAACGACCCTAATCGATTTGACGCCAAGTCACACATTGAATTAGTCGAGACAATTATAGAAGGATCGGCAGTATGACGCGCAATATTGCCGCCATGGCTATGACATAGCATGATAACTTCAACCTCATCATCCCCTTTCGTCAACTCCTTAATTTGATCCGCCAGAAACTGACCGGCTTTTTTCCTGGCCGCTTCACTCAGATTACCCGACCACTGAAAATAATATCGGTCATTATCTTTGGTGAATGACTCGTAAATATCTTTAAACCGTTCCGTTCCACTCGGAACTGTACCAGAGCCAAGATGTTGTGGATTAATGGCTATAAGTTTCTCGTCTGTGCCGGTGGTAAATAAATCACTCATCGCCAGCCCGCTCACACCTTAATTTATTGAGATCGCATTTCTTCAGCCCGCAGGTAAAGATTCTGACCTTAGGGCTGAAGAGATGCGACCCCATGTTCTTCTTGAGCAGATTAAATCTTCAGGTTACACTTCCCGCACAATTTATAACTAAAAGACCATCCAATATGCACACCAATACCTTGTTAGCTACCGCTCTTACTTTCTTGACTGTTTCCGCACAGGCATACGCCGAACGCTATATCGATTTAAGCCACACTTTTGACGAGCAAACCATCTATTGGCCGACTTCCGCGCCCTTCGTGGTAACGAAAACGGAAACCCATGATAAGGACTATTACTCCACACGTGAATATGCCAGCGGCGAGCACGTAGGCACGCATGTTGATGCGCCTGTCCATTTTGCCAGAGGGCAAAAAGGCATCAGTGATATTCCGTTGACTCAATTAATTGGTCCCGCGGTTAAAATAGATGTTAGCCAGGCTGTGAAAGGTAAGCCGGATTATCTGATCAGCATTGAAGATTTTAAGAAATGGGAAGCTCAGCATGGTCGCATTGCGCCTGATACCATCGTGCTACTCAGCACGGGTTACGGGAAATTTTGGCCGGATTTTCACAAATACGCAGGATCCACAAAGCCTCAGACTGATAAACAGCCAGATATGCATTTTCCCGGATTAGCACCCACTGCTGCGAGCTGGCTGGTGGACGAACGCAAGGTGAAAGCACTCGGTATCGACACCATGAGCATGGATAGAGGACAGTCAAAAGATACTGAATCACATAAAATTCTGTCTGCAAATAACGTGCCGTTTTTTGAAAATGTGACAGACATGTCAGAGTTGCCGGCAAACAATTTTAAAATTTATGCACTGCCGATGAAAATTAAAAATGGCACAGGTGCGCCGGTTAGGATTATTGCAGAAATTAAATAATAAAAAATGGGGAGAACCGAAGTTCTCCTCATAATTTCGTTTTTGACATATGGCTTTTATTTAAAACTTAAAAGATCGATGTTTGCTATCATAAGGCTGTTCTTCATCTCCTCTTTTCCAGGAATACGAAGTCGACCCCATACCACCACCTGTTGCAGTTGGCGGATATGTTGCCGGGTGATTTCGCACTTCTAAACTATATTCTTTTAGCCTCATCCCATCTTCATACTTTTTCCTTTCTTCATTTCTAAACGCGAAAAATCCAGCGGCACTACCAACAAGACTTGAGACAACGACATTTAATAAACGCGATTTCATAAAATTCTCCTCAAAATTATTTGAAATTAATTAGATTTTTAATTTTAAAAAACTACTGCAGATTGCTGCGCCTGAAACGGCCGCAGTAGTCAAGAGTGAGGTGCCGAATCAGGCTAAGAAGGGTTTGATAATAATAATGATGGAAATGAGAGAGATAAGTTGCAGGAATAAAGCAGGCGCAGAAAAACCCGTTCCGCCAAACTGCGCGGAAAGAGTTGTAACACTTGATTTGCATGCTGTATTTGTATTCATATTAATACTATTAGCATACTTCATATTTTAAGGGCAACAACTTTATAGAAGGGGTCAAAAGACATTACCTAACATGTTGTAAAAAGCTATAAGATTCGAGACGAACTGTTGAATTAAATTATAATTGAACCTGAACATGTTAGGTGATGTCTTTTGACCCCTTCTCCGAATCAAGCAACCTGACGTCTTTCAGCCTTAAAGAGGTCATAATTCTGTCGCATTTTCATGATTAATAAAAACAGTCTCTTCAGCCTGAGGAAAGGTCTGGTAAAAATGAATTAATGCTTTTTCATGCCGTGGCGCTGCATTTTCCCAGGACACTTGATAAGGTATAATTTTTTGTCCTTTAACAGCGACAAAATCTACTTCCCCTTTATGAATTTCCTGCCAATAAAAAACCTGATCATGCGTTTGCTTTAGTCGTAAAAAAATAAATAGCTCTAAACTTTTACCAAAATCATGACCATTCGTATTGGT
Source organism: Gammaproteobacteria bacterium (assembly GCA_027459575.1). Taxonomy (GTDB): domain Bacteria; phylum Pseudomonadota; class Gammaproteobacteria; order DSM-16500; family DSM-16500; genus Aquicella. Next base: position 23,778 of record DAIDIB010000024.1, read on the forward strand.
AATCGCATAGCGTAATCCCGAATCAATAGGATAATATTTTTTTTGTTTGCTTAGCTGCTTTTTTTCAGAGAAAGAAAAGAACGGACATTCAAATAATAAATATGCATGTTCGCACGCTTCCAGATAACTTTTGACCGTGTCAACCGAAAGATCTGTCACCGCAGCAATTTTACGATAGCTAAGTTCCGAACCACAACTTTCAAAAGCCATTTTTACAACATGTTTAATCGCATCTGGTGAGCGGGCATTCACGCGTTTGGTTACATCACGCAAAAT
>DAIDIB010000025.1 GCA_027459575.1 Gammaproteobacteria bacterium
GCACTCAAGAAGCGTGACATTTTCTATCAGTTTGCCACCGGGTGTTACCACATCACCCGCCTGCAGCAATAAACGCATCAGATCTTTTTTTTCAGGTTTAGCTTTAGCCGCTTCGAGCTTTGCCTTTAATGCTGCCAGTTCGGCGAAGACTACATTATGTAAAGCTACTAAAAAGTCTTTATCGGGTGTGGGTGAGTGCTTAATAGCAAGGATTATTTCTAATGGCAAGCGTGAAAATACATTGTTGTCGTCACGCTTCCAGAGCATGAGCATACAATTGACTGAAGATCTGATAAGCATGTGAGTCCTCGTTTAACCACCAGATTATTATAGTGTTAGATTATTTAGTGTACATAATATAATCAATTTGGCGCGGGTAAGCAAGGTAATTCTAACAGAGATTTCTTAGTTTCAACTGGTTGATTTTATAACAATTGTTTCATCATGGAACATCGGCTTATGAATAAACTTCACGGAAAAAGTGCCAAAGTCGAGTATCAAGGACGCTATCAATATTATTCTTTGCGGACCAAATGGTGTGGGGAAATCGACCATTGCAAAAAACATTGCGTATCAGGGCATTATCCACGGTCATACCGCTTTATTTACTACCGCCAGCCACATGTTAAAAGAACTTTCATCTCAGGATGGTGACCAGGCACTGCAGAGAAAATTAAAATATTATATTCAACCACAAATACTGATTGTGGACGAAGTAGGATATTTATCCTATTCAAACCGTTGTGCAGATTTATTATTTGAAATTATCTCGCAACGATATCACAAAAAATCAACGGTGATTACAACCAACAAACCATTCAGTGAATGGAGCGAGATATTTCCTAATGCTGATTGTGTCGTATCACTCATTGACAGGCTAGTGCACCGATCAGAAATTATCAACATTGAGGCTGATTCATACCGGCTCAAGGAAGCAAAAGAAGAAAGTGCCAAAAGGAAAGCGGCTCGCGAAGCCAAAAAAACAAAAATAAAAAGCGATAACAATGAGGAGGCGGTATGCTCGACACAAAGTTGATAGACATTTTACCGGATGAACTGTCCGATGAAGCCGCCTATCATTTAGTTAATTTTATGGTTGAACTATCGCTCACGCTGGAGAGCCGCTATTTCGATCAATTAAGACGTTATGACCGCGCCCGTGAGGATGAACGTAATCAGGAGGATTGGCGCTAACGCCGAATATGCGCGCCTGCACTGGCGGCGGCGCGCATTTTAGTGGGTGTGATATTCGCTGTTTATGCGCGGATTTGGAACCCTGCTAACACCGATTGAATTTAAACCGCCGCTGCCATTAGTAGCAGATAAAAAGATATGGAAAAATGTTTTTCTTGCTGCTATTGAATTTTGGAGTGAAGTTTTAAAAGATGATCGTATTTCGCCTTCGTTTAAAGTGATCGCAAAAACATGCAAAGATAAAATAATCGACTTACAAGAACTAGCCGTCTTGTTGCCAAAATAGAGAATCGCAGACGGGAAGAGTTTGCCGAAGTAGTCTAAGCCTCATGTATATTCAAATGGTTAGCTGAGCTCTATCTCCTGGATTCATCTAATAATGCCCAAAAGGTATATAATATATATATCGTCTTGTTATCTTCGCTTCAGGGGGTGTTCCATTGGATTTACAAAATCCTGATATAACATCTCAAGAAAGTGTAAAAACTAAAATATTCGCGGAACAAGTGAAAATTTTACATTTTAACTTGTTATCGAGTATTCCAGCGAACTTTATTTGTTCAGTTATTATTTTTATAGGATTACATCACTCCCCTAATGGTGCTTTAATTTCATGGTGGTTTACCGCTGTCGTATTGGTATCGATATTCAGGTACGCTGCATTTTATTTTTATTCTCGCTATCCTCAAAATAATTTACTTTTTCTATACGTTTTTATTTTTGGTATGGCGTTATCGGCAGCATTATGGGGCATCCTGGATTCATTTTTGATGCCAAATAGCTTATTACAGCAGATGATTATTATTGTTATTATTGCTGGCGTCACGGCTGGCGGCATTCAAACATTAAATGCCAATCTGGCGGCAAGTTTTATATATGTTAGTTTAATAGTTATTCCATTAGTATGTTGGCTTTTTTTACAAAATGGACTCACCTATAGTATGTTGGGCATAGCAATGACAACATATGTTCTGTTTATGCTGGTTACTTCTATGCGAGGGTATAAGTTATTAGAAAATGTTATAACGTTACGTTATAAAAATTTGGCGCTGGTTGAGAATTTATCTGAGTCAAACAAAAAATTATTACAATCATATAAAATATTAGAACAGAACGAACATGAAATGGCATTGATTAATGAAATGAATGAAACGTTAAGGGCGTGCGATACATTAAAAGAAGCATACGAAGTTATTTATCTCACAGCGAAGGATTTGTTCACCGGCCTTAGTGGCGGTTTAATTATATTAAATAAAACGTCGAATAGATTTGAAATAATTAATCAATGGGGTAGTGATCAGATATTAAAAACATCGATATCGATGGCTGATTGTTGGGCGCTGCGAAAAAGAAATAGCTATGTTGTGAATGACGCAACAACAAAAACAACATGCAATCATTTTGAGCATCTTCCAGCGGCATATGTATGCATACCTCTTATTATACAAAGAGAAGTGGTAGGTGTTCTGGTGCTTCATGCTACAAGCAAAGAAGCGCTTACGGAATATAATGTTGAGCAGATTGACATTTTTTGTGAGAGCATGCAGCTTTCTCTCACTAGTATTAAATTGCATGAAATGTTATATGAGCAAGCAACTCATGATGATGTGACGGGGCTATTTAATCGGCGGTACCTTGTAGAAGCTCTTAAACGCGAATTAAGTTTAACGGTTCGTAAACATAAAAAACTATGCATAGCCATGATTGATTTGGATTATTTTAAACGATTGAATGATGTGAGTGGTCACGAAGCAGGTGATGAAATGCTTAAATTTGTTAGCAAGGTGCTCAAGGATAATTCTCGTGAAAGTGATATAGCATGTCGCTATGGTGGTGATGAATTTATTTTGATGCTAGTCGATTCAGATGTTGCTGCTATCACTCAACGCCTTGAGCGGATAAGAAGTGCTATTAAAAGTGGTCATGTCTATGTTAATGATCAACTCATTCCGCCAATCACAGTTTCTGTTGGTGTTGCAGAAGCCCCCCTTGAAGGAGCCACTGTAGCTGACATTTTACGCGCGGCAGATGAGGCGCTGTATACTGCAAAACAATCTGGCAGAGACCGGATAGAATGTGCTAATAGTGTTAAATCGAATTAATCAGTAAAAAAATTAAGATGCCAGTTTAGTATGGAGATTATCCAGTTCCTTCGCCATACTGCATTGTAAACCAGCACGAAAAAAGCCGAATCCCATAACAAAGCTGGCAGTGCCGCCGAGTAACAGGAAAAATCCGGCGAGGGGGAAGGAGCAGGCCAAGGTAGTTGTTATCACTAGCGTGGCGAGCACCAGCAGGCTGATACCAAGTAGCATCATTCCTGCACCCATGGCTTTTCTATGTGGCGAAGGCGCGCCCATGGCAATATCAGCGCGATGTTTGAGGGTGACTAATGTGGCATCGTCCTGAACCGCTAATGCAGCATTTACAGCAATCGCGTCATTGGTGTAATGAGTTAAATAATATGAATGTGCCAGCGCCGAGCGTAATTTTTTTCTGATACTAAGTACATTGTCATAGGCTGGATGGAATGGTTGCGTTGCAAGCCACACATCTAATTTGTCGAGTTCAGCTTGAAGCTGCTCAGACTGTAGCCTAGACGCGTTTTTTGCGTCCAGGAGCGGCGCTTCGTCATAACTCCGCTCCCTGGACGCAAAAAACGCGTCCAGGCTACGGGTTTCATCTAATAATGCATCCTCATCCGATGGGATGAGGGCGCCTGTGCCGGAGCGCATGGGTTACTTTCCAAACACTTCCTTAAAAAACTCCCGCATCGCTATCCATGAGCGTGCGTCTGCCTGTTTATTGTATACGGTGCCAAAATCAGGATCATTGGCCTGGGGGTTGGTGAAGGCGTGCATGGTGTGGCCATACATATTCAGCTCCCAGTTGGCTTCCGTCTCTGTCATCTCTTCGCCAAAACGCATGACGGTTTCGGGAGTGACCATCGGATCATCGAAACCATGCAAGGCGAGAATTTTAGCGGTAATGCGTTGTTGGGTGGCGTTTTCTGGCGCGTTAAGCAAACCATGAAAACTCACCACGCCTTTAACGTCGGCGCCACTGCGAGCCAAATCAAGCACGCACAAGCCGCCAAAACAAAACCCAATCGCGCCGATTTGCTGTGGATCAACCATCGGCAATGTTTTTGCGGTTTCAAATGCCGCCAGAATACGCTGCCGCAACACATAGCGATCTTGCATGAGGGGTTCGATGAGTGCGGATTTTTCTTCCTTGGTTTTACCAAGCTTACCTTTGCCAAACATATCAATGGCAAATCCCACGTAACCCAATTCTGCCAGCTTGTCTGCCTTGCCACAGGCGAAATCATTTAAACCGGACCAGTCATGTGCTACTAGTATCATCGGGCTTTTTTTCTGATTTTGCGGATCCCAGGCAATATAACCTTCCAACAGCGTATCGCCATCTCTGTATTCGTGTTTTTCTGTTTTAAGCATTTTCTTTTTCTTTCCAGATTAATTGTTTTGGCAAGCCAAAGTTTTTCAGGTTTGGCGACAGGAACACATTATACTGACCTTCGGTAAAGAATAAATACTTGGCGGGGATGCCATTCGTTGAAAAATCCAGTACCGCCTGATGTTTGCTCACCGAGTTATCAAGTGATTGATTAACCAGTTTGAACCAGCCCCACTCACCCGGAAATTCCCGGTTGATGGTTTTGTTGTTTGTTAATATTGCTTGTATGCTGGTCATTTTGACATTACTGGCGCTAGGCCACATCAGCACATGGGGGCTGCGGCCACCCGAACGTTCGTCGGATAATTTTTTGTCGTTAATTTTTAATTGTACGCGCGCGATTTGCTTGCTTAATTGATAAGGCTGCAGTGCAAAGCGTACATATAGCTTGTTGTCGCCATTAGGGAAGAAAGTACGTTGAATGCGCATGGCTTGTTGAATTTGACGCAGGGCCGCTTCGGCAAAAATAGATTTGCCATCGATCATGGGTTTCCAGCGCCAGTCGTTTTTGGATGTATCGACAAAGTTTTGTAAATAATCATGATAGAAGCTGGCCAGAATGCCTGGGTTGCCAAAGAAGTCGGTGAATTTTTCTAATGCCACATCGGATTCCGCGTCCGGCACAAACGGATAACGGTCGGCAATATCACGCTTATAATAATCATAAACGCGATTTTGCCAGGCGGTATTCAGGTAGCTGCCGGAATATTCCATCATCAGGCGCCAGGTGTCGTCGGTTATTTTATTTAACCACGATTTAACGGGTTCAGGTGTTTTCTCCGCTAGCAATCGCACGTGAGTAATGGGGTCTGGCGTGCCACTGTGTTGCATGCGCGCGGAAAGCAATTCAAACGCCGCTTTTTGTTGATTGCTGGCGTTTAGCACGGGGCGTAAGTATTGATGTAAAGATTGCAGACCAGCGACCACTTGTATCATCAAGCCCTGATCCGGACTGGTTTTATCCGTCAGCGAGTTGAGAGTTAGTAACTTGCTGTTGATCGCCATCACTTGCTCAAAGCCGGTGTTGCTATGGATGGTTTGCAGTACATGAACCAGTGGCGAATGAGAACCGGTAAGATTATTGATAATCATGTCTGCTTGTGTGAGGTCGTTTGGTGTGGCGATATTAATGTTGCTCAACAAGGCATCCCATACCGCGGCATATTTGGTAATGTAAGCTGTCTGTAACTGCTGGCCAAGCGTGCTAATGTCTGACAGGCTCTTGCCGGTGCTATCTATATTGCCAAGCACCCAGTTGCCGCTTAAAGTTTCATGTGCCGCCGTTGGAATTTCTTGCGTAAGCACACGTGAAAATGCACTGCCAGTGTACATCGAAGAAATCCGGATATTTGTATTGCGGCTGGAAAAGGCGTTGTTGCCGGTGGTATTAAAACCAAAATCAATCGTGACTTTTTTGTTGTTGTCGCCAATGTTTTTTAGCAACACAAAACCAAGCTGTAAAGAAGGTAATGCTGAAAGATAAGAGCGGGTTTTTTGTACCAGCTCCGAATTTAACATCACAGCTTGTGGATTGTAGTCGAACGCTTCCTTGATGTGCGCGCTGATTTTTTCCGCATCGTCGGCGCCAATAAAATTAGGCGTGAGATTTTGCAGGGTATTAGCGATATATCGCGGTTGTAAATGGGAAGGGTCGCTTAACATTAAATAGGCTTTTAGCGTCGCGTAAGTGGTGTCAATGTTGGAGTTCACCGGCGTTTTTAAATAATTTTCCAGATAAGTTTTCACTTCTGGCAACAGGATGAGGCGCAACGCCTGATGATAAGCCTGAGTGGCTTTCTCTTGTGATTTAAACGAATAAAATGAGAACAGGTGCTGCATATCAAACTTAAATTGTGTTTTTTCTACCGATTGCTGCAGCGCATTAATCAACCCTAGTGTTTTAACCAGGTGATCTTCGGGATTGTTAAATTGTCTGATTGCGAGTTGATAATTGGTTATATCATTTTGCATGGAATAGGTTTTTTTAATGCCATGTTCAAAATCTTTGCCGAACACAAACGCGGCGATGCCAATGACAAAAATGGAAGTAGCGTACGCCATGCGACGCTTCCATGGTGACGTGGGTGCCACGACAACGTCTGGCCGTAAACTGGGAATCGCGTGAGTGATGAATTGTTTGATAAAGTACGCGCGGGATGCCGCATAGGGTTTTTTGAATAAAATCGCTGTTTGATTTATAGTCGTCTGACCTTCGAGCGCCAGTTCGGGTTCTGGCGCGGTTTGCAACGCGCTTGTCAGATAAACTCCCTGCAATGACAAGTTAAGATCTGTCGCTGAAAGTTTTTTAATGATTTCCGCCACATTTTCTTTCAGGCGTTCGAGTTCCAATGGAAAATCTTTTATAGCTGGTCGCGCGCTGGAATTGCGTTCATGGTGCAAGCGTGAAATCAGCTGCTGATTTAAGCGCTTGATGAGCGCATGAAAGCGTTCAGTGAACGCTTCGTGCGTTTTTTCCTGCTGTTCCAGATCGACTAATTGCAAGCCCCAGGCCTGGGTGGTTTCATCGTCGGCGAGTTCGGCGAAATAATCGTTAAAACCTGAAATTTTGTCGCATTGGGTAATTACGATCTGACAGGGAAGTGAATAGGCGAAGTATTTCTGTATTTCACTGATGCGTGAACATAAGCCTTGTAGCATGTGTTCGAATGACTTGTTGTCAGTGTGCATAATTTCAGCCAGTGGCAGCGCGATGATTAAGCCATTTAGGCCGTTGCTGCCGCGGTATTTCTTTATTAAGCGTAAAAAGAAAGTCCATAATACACCGTAACCGCCGCTATGCTGGCCAGTCGTGGCGCAGATATATTTGCCCGGTATGTCGACGATGGTGGCGTCACGTGTCACCCACCAGTCGCAGTTGTCATGTTGGCTGGATGATTGGCGTTGCAATACAAAATTAACGTGGGAATTTGCCAATAAAGCTGTTTTACCCGCTTGTGCGGGGCCAATCAGCAAATACCATGGGAGCGAATATAAGCGCATGGATTTGCCATGGCGTGTCACGGAGGTTTTTTTCAGAAAGTGTTGTGCGCCAACAAAACGGTTGAACATGGCCAACAAGCCTTGCTGTATTTTTTCATCTTCGTATTGAAATGGGCTTGGCGAGCCAAGATCAATCAAAAGCAGTTTGAGTAAAAAGATCAGCCCCACACCGATAATGGCGTACAGGGATTTGTCTTCGAAGGAAAACAGGACGCTAAAAAACCAGATAAACGACGCCGCTATGGCTGTCAAAGCCATATAGAGAGTTAACCGGGCGTAAATGTCGTTACAGCTAAGTTTCGTAAGAAACTGGTTTTTCAATCTGAGCAATGTTTTTATAAACGTCATTCGATATAACATCCATTAGATAACCTAAACTGATAAAGATCGCCAATACGATGCAAACGGTCACGTATGCAATGGTGAATCCGGTTGCTTTGTATGGGGCACCTTTTGCCATCGGTTTCGTTGATTTAAGCGGAACAGGTGAGAGGGCTTTGCTGTAGCTGCCACGAAACAGGCGAATATGCTTGTAAAGATTGTCCATGATCTGTTCTAGCTGGAATTGGCTATGCTCGGTGACGCGGTACTGGCCTTTATAGCCCATGCTGAGACAAATGTAGATAAACTCCATGAGGTCGATGTACACCGCTGGATCTTTAATGGCGCGCTCCAGGATGGTAAAGAATTTGTCGTGATGATGTGGGTCCTGGTTGAATTCGGCGAGCAATGAATAGTGACCCCACTGACCTTGTCCGCCCCAGGTGGTGCCGCTGATGATGTCGTCAAAAGTGGCGCAAAGAATATAACGACAGACAACCAGATATTCTGCGTTATAGGCGGGGTGTTTAATCGTTTCCTGAAAAACAGCGATTTCATTCACCAGTTTTTTCTGCAGTTTGTTTAACTGCCGGTAGCTTTGCATCTGTTTTAGTTTGCCGAGGATGGTGAAAAGATAGCTGGCGGCGTCGACTAATGGATTCAGGCCGGCTTTGACATGATGGCGGACGATGCGACTGGGTAATAATAGCGCGGATGGCGCACCGGGGTTGTTTATCGCGGCGAGGGCTGTTTCTGGGTGATCGGATGCTTCATGTTCATCATGGGAAAGATTGAGTGAAAAGCCACTTTTACTTTTGTGAGCTGCCTGCTGTGTGTGAGTCGCAATCATTGCTTATCTCCATGATGCCAGCGCTAGGCTTATTATACACAAATATACTATATATGCTAAAGGAGTAAAAACGGGTTTTGTTGGGGTTCGAATTGGCTTCATCGGAGATACGGTAACTACGGCCTGGTAGGTTCCCGCCTCCGCGGGAATGACGTTTTTTTTCTCGCTGTCGCTGCGAAAAGGAAACAGAGCCTCCCAGCCCGCCGTTCAATACCTGCCGCTATCGCGCGTAGCCCGGGTGCGTTCTTTGCACCCGGGGAGCGATGTTAATATACAAATAAAAATGCCAGCGCGAGGCTGGCATCTTATTCGATAATCAACGTCTAGTTAATTAGTCCAACATTCCGTACTGTTTGAGCTTCTTGCGGAGTGTGCCGCGGCTGAGGCCGAGGATAATGGCGGCGCGTGACTGGTTGCTCTTGGTGTATTCCATCACGGCTTTCATTAATGGTTCTTCGACTTCTGCTAAAATCAATTCGTACAAATTGCTTGGGCTTTGCCCTTTCAGCTGGGACAAATAGTTTTCCAGCGATTGACGTACGCTGTCATGCAGCGGTTGATTTTTTTGCGTCAACTCAAAGTCAGACTGTGGTTTTTCTAAAATGTTCGTAGTCATATTGCCCCTCTGTTATTTATCGGTGTTGTTCACGATACAGCGGGTATTCTACCCATTGTGCTTTGTTAGATCAACCCTTTTTTGGCACTTTTTGCACATGTCAGTACATTTTGACTTGCCGATACCGTAATCAGGGGGCAGATTTCACTCATTTTAAAAATAATGTATATTAATCAACCTATTTAGGTGGCTTTGGCGAGGTCTCTGATGATGGTGCAGGCCTCAGACGGAAGGCTGAATTTAAGCGTGGAAGTTGAAAAAAGCCGGTTGTGCTTGGTTGACCAATGGTTTTTAAGGTCTTGATGAAGGCGACATTTATATTGGTATTTTCGAGGCGGCTGGTGAAAAAGCGATGGTTTAGGGCTAATTGAAGCGTTTTAGATTTTTCCGAGGGAGGGGCTTTCAACGCGCTGATTTGAGCGATCAGGTCTTCTGCAAGAGCTTCGTCCAGTCTATAGGATGTCTCAGTCACAGGAAGTTGGCTATCGAGCAGATCCAGTTGGGTGAGCAGCGTTGTCTTGTTGTCTTGTAAATCGAAAAAGAAAGCGCCCCAGAGGTGACCGTCGCGAAAATTCGCGTCTTTAAAGTAGGCTCCGTGTAATTTAGCGCCCGTCAGTTCGGCGCTCATCAAGTTGGCTCTGGCCAGATTAGCGAAGGGGAGCTTGATGCGTCTCAATTTGGCATTTGAAAAATCGCCTCCTTGCAGATTGAGATAGCCTGATGCATCGGGCAGATCGCCCGCGTCAATATAAAGACGCGCTTGTGCCATTCGCCGCACTCTTTCAATGGCTGTTAAACAGACGATAATTGCCGCGTACATATTATTATGCTGTGGCGAGTTCAGCCACCAAATGGCTTGAACAAGTGCATTCATATCTAAAGTTGTAATATCTGGCGTAATAACGGCGCAACAAATAAAAGCAATGAACCATTTCTCCTCAAATGAATTGGCGATCAGTCTCATTGGCTCATAAAGTTTGTCATAAAAATCAGCAAAAATGATACTCAAACGTAATAGGCCGATGGGTTTAAGTTGCAGAAAAAATGCCAGCAACTTATCCGGGTCACTTAATGGCTGCATTAAGGCAGGGTTCTTTTTTATGAGATTGCAAATATAAATAAAATGATTGTCGTCGTGATTAAGAATTTGTTGCAGGGGAATCTTTGGTAGTTGATATTGAATAAACACATCGACAATATCCTGGAAATTTTGACACACCTGACGCATTTTTAACAGACTTTCCAGTGTGAGGTGCTGGAATAGGTCATCACAAAATATCTCAGGTGGCAGGTGTGATAACTCTAAAGCGCGTCCGTCCATGGTGGAGCCTCCATTAGAGATCTTCCTTACTTTACATCTTACATGTTCATCCACTTCTCCAGGTAGTGAATGTTAATCAATCCCTTCTGGAAAGTATTGCCGCGTAAAATATCCTGATGCAAGGGAATATTAGTGCGGATGCCTTCTATCACCGTTTCATCGAGCGCGTTACGCATGCGCGCGAGCGCCATTTCCCGTGTTTCGCCGTAAGCGATGACTTTGGCAATTAGCGAATCATAGTAAGGCGGTACTTTGTAGCTGCCGTAGATGTGTGAGTCGACGCGAATGCCCGGACCACCCGGTTGATGGAAATACGACACCGTGCCAGGCGAAGGTGTAAAGGTGCGAGGGTCTTCCGCGTTAACGCGACATTCAATTGCGTGTCCTGTAATTTTCACGTCGCTTTGTTTGATCGATAATTTTTTACCGGCGGCGATGCGGATTTGCTCTACTACTAAATCGATGCCTGTCACCATTTCAGTGACAGGATGCTCGACCTGAATACGCGTATTCATTTCAATGAAATAAAACTTGTCGTCTTCGTATAAAAATTCCATGGTGCCTGCGCCGCGATATTTCATGTCGCGGCAGGCTTTGGCGCAGAGTTCGCCGATTTCTTCGCGCTGTGCTTGTGTGATGCCAGGCGCGGGCGCTTCTTCGATGATTTTTTGATGACGGCGTTGCATGGAGCAATCACGTTCGCCGAGGTAAATCGCATTGCCTTGACCATCGCCTAATACTTGAATTTCGATGTGGCGCGGTGTTTGCAGGTATTTTTCCAGATAGACTTTGTCGTTGTTAAACGCGGCTTTCGCTTCGCTCTTGGTGAGCGCGACAGCATTAATTAAGTGTGATTCGTTATGTACGACGCGCATGCCGCGGCCACCGCCGCCGCCAGTCGCTTTAATAATGACTGGATAACCAATATTTCGCGCTAATTTAAGTGTTTTGGCGTCATCGTCATCCAGTGGTTCGCCAGAACCCGGTACGCAGGGAATGCCTAAGGCTTTCACGGTGTTAATGGCGGAAACCTTGTCGCCCATTTGGCGAATGGTGTCTGGCGCTGGGCCAATAAAAATAAACCCGCTTTTTTCCACTTGCTCGGCAAAGTCCGCATTTTCAGATAGAAAACCGTAGCCCGGGTGAATAGCGCTGGAATCGGTAATTTCCGCGGCGCTGATAATAGCGGGAATGTTCAAATAACTTTGCGCGGCGGGATTAGGGCCGATGCAAACCGTTTCATCCGCCAGTCGCACATGCAGCAAGTCACGATCCGCGGTGGAATGCACGGCAACTGTTTTAATGCCCAGTTCTTTGCAGGCGCGCAGAACGCGGAGGGCGATTTCGCCACGATTGGCGATGAGGATTTTATCTAGCTCGCGCATGGTAAATTACTCGATAGTAAACAGCGGCTGGTTGAATTCGACAGGCGTACCGTTATCCACGAGGCGCGCGGTAATAGTGCCAGATTTGTCGGCTTCTATTTGATTGAACATTTTCATGGCTTCAATGAGGCAGATCACGTCGCCTGGTTTTACCGCTTGGCCTATTTCAACAAACGGTTTGGAGCCGGGGGTGGAGGATAGGTAGACAGTGCCAACCATGGGTGCCTTGACGGTATGTTTGCCTTCAGAGGACGCTGCCGCAGGCTTGGCGGGGGTTGCTGCCGCCGCTGCTGCTTGAGTGGCGACTGGCGCTTGTGGCGCCGGAGGCGTAGCCATATAAACCGGCGCGCCTTTGGATTCGCGAGTAATGCGTACGGATTCTTCCCCTTCTTTAATTTCAATTTCGGCTACGCCAGTGCTTTGAATCAGCTCGATCAATTTCTTTATCTTACGCATATCAACTGCCATATGCCTGGTTCCTCAAAAGAATTATTGGGATGCATTCTGCATGATAGCAGATTATTTGTCTAGATGTCTGCTAGATAGTGAGTTTTGCCAGCAAGTTCTTGCGTTTTCTAAGCAGTTACACGCTTATAGATAAAGGCAAACGCAGGTGGTAACAGCGATAATACCACAATTCCATAAACAACAATGGTGAAATTATCTCTAATTATGGGGAGACTGCCAAAAAAATAACCGGCACCAAGTAGGCTGCCAACCCATAACACCGCACTTAGCACGTTGTAAAAAGAAAATTGGCGTAGACTCATATAACCCACTCCAGCCACAAAAGGCGCGAAGGTGCGGATAATGGGAATGAAGCGGGCGAGGATAATGGTTTTGCCGCCATGCTTTTCATAGAAGCGGTGTGCTTCTTCCAGATGGTCTTTGTTGAATAGCCAGGAGGATCGGGCGGTGAAGATGCGTGGACCAATCGCGCGGCCAATCAGGTAATTGAGTTTGTTGCCAAGGATGGAGGCTGCCAATAGCAAGAGTAATAATAGCTGGATATTGAGCGCATCATTTGAATTGGCGGCAATGCTGCCTGCCGCGAATAATAACGAATCGCCAGGCAAGAAGGGGGTAATGACTAATCCTGTCTCGCAAAAGATAATCAGGAACAATGCCAGGTAGGTGAGTGCGCCATAGTTGCTGACAAAGGCGATCAGGTAGGTGTCTATGTGTAAGATATATTGTAGTAAGTCCATTGTTTCCTCACGTCTTAGCCAAATAAATATCAAACCGGCTGCTATTTCCTTTTAGCGTATAGTCCGGCGCGCGGGCGGTAATGTTTTCCGCCAGTCGAGGGCGTTTTACCACAACCCGCCGTTTAGCACAATCAATAGCCACTTCGAATAACATAGCAGAATCGCTGTCAGTTCCAAGAAGTTCCTGGAGAATTAGCATCTCTTTTTTGACGGAGGCTGATTTTTTGCGCTCTGGAAACATGGGGTCGAGGTAGATAACGTCGGGCTGGCGTGGGTATTTTTTAGCCACAAGCCATTCTTTGGCATCGGTATGGATGAGGGTCATACGTTCGATAATAGGGGCGGTATCGGGATTGGTTTTGGCGCGATTAAGGGCATCGGCGAGCAAGGTGTAAAGTTCGGGTGAGCGTTCAAGCAGGATGACCTCGTAGCCAAGCGTGGCCAGGATGAAGCTATCGCGGCCGAGACCTGCTGTCGCATCAACGATCAGCGGGTTTTCTTTTGGGCTGATGTTGATGGCGCGCGCCAGCAGTTCATTGCGGCGGTTGGCGCGTTTTGCTCGGTAGGCAACTTTACCGGATAGGAAGTCGATGTAAATTGGCATGTTTTATATATATCAGAGCCGCGCGTGTAAGCAAGCATTCTTCGACTGCAGTAATGCTAATACTTCCTCACAAGCAAACTTATGGTCATGCGCGGTTTGCAGATATTCTTTCAAATCTTTATCCGAAGTCAGATTAAAATAATATTCAGCTTTATCGTGATTGGGTTCGATGGTGTCTGAACCCAAAATGCTAAATTCATTAATAACGGCGAGTGCAAAACAGACATAAGGAAATTTTTTCTCATCCACAGACTGCAATGCTTCCAGCGACTCAACACAACCTGCTTGCGCGGCGAGTTGGAGCCACCAAACCATGTAGGGATCACCGGCGATTATTTCCGTTTCCATTTCACGTCTATAATAAGCGCTGACTCGTGTCGCCAGGTCAATCATGCTGCAATTGGTGAGGTCTCTGGTTCTCATCACAGCGTCAGACACGGTGGAAAACTCCATCTGTATGTCAAATAAAGAGCCGCTGATATCTTCATCTGTGTCTGTTAATTCTATCAGTCGCAGCACACCAAGCTGTGGCAGGTTCACGTCCGCCAGCAAATGGGCAAGGAATATTCTCGCGGAAGGCAGTTCGGGTGTATTTTCCAGTAAGGTAATCGCGGCATCGTTATTGCCATGCAAGAACTCCAGATAAGCAGACCAGTAATTGATGACGCTTTGCATGGGCGCGTCAGGCAGTCTGCCTACAAATGTTTTTAAATAAGCGACTGTCGTCACTATTTTATTCTCGATATCCAGGTCGGCTGGCAAGCTGTCAAATTTTAATCGGCCAAGTTCGCCCATGTCATTGGCGACTTTAACGAGCGCATCAAGATAATATTTTTCTGCCATGTCAAAATTGGCGTCCACTCCAATGCCTAGCGCATGCAAACGCCCGAGCAATTTAGTGACGGGCGCGATATTTTTTTTGTGAGTAAGAAGAATTAATTCATGCATTAAGTTTTGTCGTGTTTTATCTAAAAGGGTCATAAGTTCAGAAAACAATTTGGGATTGTTTATCTTTGCGTCCACTAATAATCGCGCAATAAGAACGGCCGCACGATAATCTTCAATATCTAGCGCATCCACAAGATGCATGAAGCCTAGCATGCGATTACGTTTAATGCCAAAGCCATTAAAGAACGACAAGCCACGGTAATAATGTGACCACGGTTTGGGTTGTTGCTGTAGATAATGGCGCAGCTTTAATGCGTTAATTTGTTTTTTAGCCACGTCGGTTTGGGAGGTGGCTTCGTCATACAAAAGTTCCGCGTGGTATTGGTTCTTGTTGTCGTAGATGTATGGCGTGGGGGTGAACTGTTGTGTTTGTTTGCTGTCCCAGAATTTATCGTCCATCAGGAGGTTGTTATAATAATGGCTGGTTTGCTGCATTCTTCCCACCATTTGCAGGCTTAACAGGTTGAAGATTTCTAATTGAAGCTCATCAGGCAGGGCAGCAATAAAATCAGGAAGGTCAGCGGCAATGCGAGTACTCGTCTCTCCAGGTCTGCTATCCATAGCGACAACTCCGAAGTTGAGGTATAACATATGCCAGTATATCACAACCAGGTAGCGTCGTCCCGGCACAAGCCGGGAACCAGGCTGCAGCGTGAGTTACTTGATGGATAAAGGTTTTATGAAATTTCCAAAGCAATTACTGCCCTATCTACGTCTGATGCGATTTCATCGGCCCATCGGTATTTTGTTACTGCTATGGCCTACCTTATGGGCGCTGTGGCTGGCGAGCGCAGGACATCCCAATTTGTCGGTGCTAGTTATTTTCATCACAGGCGTGATTATCATGCGCGCGGCGGGTTGCATCATTAATGACGTTGCAGATCGCCACGTGGACGGCCACGTTAAACGTACCGCGACTCGACCGATAGCTAGTGGCGAAGTTTCAGTACGAAACGCCTTGATTTTATTTGCAATTTTGCTGTCTTTAGCATTTGTTTTGGTATTGATGTGTAACCGCCTGACAATAGAATTAGCTTTTGTCGGCGCGGCATTAGCAACGATTTATCCATTTTTGAAGCGTATTACCCACTTGCCGCAATTTGGCCTCGGTTTGGCTTTTAGTTGGGGTGTGCCAATGGCGTTCGCGGCGCAGACCAATCAAGTGCCAGCGGAAGCGTGGCTGATCTTTGTTACCGCCTGCCTCTGGCCAGTTATTTACGATACCTTTTATGCGATGGCCGATAAAAACGACGATATTAAAATTGGTGTGAAATCGACGGCGATTCTATTTGGCCGTTACGATCAAGTCGTCACGTTTATATTGCAATTATTTTTTCTCGCGATGCTGATAATAGTTGGCAATGTTTTTATGCTGGGCGAGTTTTATTTTGTTGGGTTAGCTATTGTTACTGTGCTTTTTATCTACCAGCAAAATTTAATTAAATTACGCAATCCAGCCGATTGTTTCAAAGCATTTTTAAATAATAATTGGGTCGGGTTGGTTATTTTTATTGGTATTGTGCCAGGTATAAAATAAATGAAAATTATCGCAGATGAACGTATTCCTTTTGTAGATGATTATTTTGCCAGTTGTGGCGAGTTGGAATTGGTCGCCGGTCGCAAAATTACCGCGGAGCACATTAAAGACGCGGATATTTTACTGGTGCGCACCGTAACGCATGTGGATGAAAAATTATTACAGCGTAGCAAAGTGAAATTTGTCGGCAGCGTGACGGCGGGTGCGGATCATCTTGATACAACGTGGCTGGATAATGCGGGCATTGCCTGGCAAGTGGCAACCGGATTTAACGCGCCACCGGTCGCGGATTATGTAGTGAGTGTGATCGCCGCATTGCAAAAAAAACAGATGCTACAGCATAAAAAGCAACGCGCCGCGGTGATAGGCGTGGGCAGCGTAGGGCGTCTAGTGGCGGAACGTTTGCAGTGGCTTGGTTTCGAAGTATTGTGCTGCGATCCGCCGCGCGCGAAAAATGAATCTGATTTTTCGTCTGTGGCGTTAGAGGAGATAGTCGATGTTGATTTGGTGACGCTGCATGTGCCTTTAACAAAAAATGTTGAACATTCCACCTTTCATATGATCGAAAACGATTTTCTGTCACGACAAAAAACCGGCTGTGTGTTATTAAACGCAAGTCGCGGCAGCGTAATTAATTTTAAAGCACTTGAGCAACACGGCACTCATCTACGCTGGTGCTTCGATGTGTGGGCGCACGAACCACGCATCGATAAATATTTTCTTGAAAACGCGTTGATAGCAACGCCACACATCGCAGGTTATTCCGCGCAAAGCAAAGTACGCGGCGTGCATATGATTTACCGCGCCTTATGCGAGCGCAAGCTCATCACGCCCAGCGGCGACCCAAATATTTACATGCCGCGTCAGCAACTCACTTTCGCCGACGCCAAACTCTGCTGGCGTGATATTGTGCTGGGAATTTTTAATCCAATGCTTATGACGACCATGATGCAAGCGCGTTTGCTGCCTATTGACGACGATGGTCATGT
Source organism: Gammaproteobacteria bacterium (assembly GCA_027459575.1). Classification (GTDB taxonomy): domain Bacteria; phylum Pseudomonadota; class Gammaproteobacteria; order DSM-16500; family DSM-16500; genus Aquicella. The sequence continues at coordinate 17,451 of DAIDIB010000025.1, forward strand.
ATTCGACGAAATGCGTCATCAATTCACCTATCGTCACGAGTTCGCTTTTACTGATATTGCTGGCACTCACTTATCACCAGAAGATCAGGCGCTACTGGACAAGCTGAAAAAAAGCGTATAACCCGGACACCGTCGTCTCGGCGAAAGCCGGGATTCAGTGATATGTGTCTGGGGTTTTTAATTCACTGTCGTAGAATCATCCTGTCCATCTTGCTGGCCATCTTGCACTTCTTCTTCCCCGGCAGCATTCAAGTTGATGTTAGTCGGGGCGGAAATATCGCCTTCCCTATCTGGCACATGCGGCAGCATGAAATATTCATCAATCGCTGTCGGGTCACCTTTATCGGCGCGTTTGCCGGTGTAGGGGTCGATATAAATATCCACCACGCCGTCAGGTTGTTGCAACACCACTTCCGGCTTGCCTTTCAGCGCGGCTTGAATGAACTGAATCCACATCGGCAGCGCTGCCTGCGCGCCATATTCATGCAATGATTGCGGTTGGTCGAAGCCCATCCAGGCGATGGCCACTAAATCCGGATTGTAGCCGGCAAACCAGGCGTCGACTTGATTTTGTGTGGTACCTGTTTTACCCGCAATATCATTGCGTCCCAGTTTTTTCGCCAGCGTCGCGGTACCATGTTCAATAACATCGTGCAGCGCGGAAGTAATCAAAAACGCGTTTTGCGCGGAAATCACTTGCGGCGCCGAGGAGATACCATCCTGGCAACTACCTTCTACGCAAGCGTTTAATGGTTTGGCTTGATAGATCACTTGATCTTGTGAGTTGCGAATGGAGTCGATAATGAATGGAGTAACTTTAAATCCACCGTTAGCGAAAACTGCATAAGCTTGCGCCATTTGTAAGGGCGTGACGTTAGCGGTACCCAAAGCTAGTGATAAGCTGGGTGGTAATTGTGCGCGATCAAAGCCAAATTTTTGTAAATAATTGACGGTGTAGGGCACGCCTAATAATGCCATCAAGCGAATGGAGACCAGGTTGCGTGATTGCATAAGCGCGACACGCAAACGTGTCGGGCCATAGAATTTGTGATTATGATTTTGTGGACGCCACAAACTATTGTCGGTCGGGTTTTCAATCACAATTGGCGCATCGTTAATGACGGTGGCAAGCGTGTAGCCTTTTTCTAGCGCCGCTGAATAAATAAATGGTTTGAAGCTGGAGCCTGGCTGACGTTGAGCGCGCGTAATACGGTTAAATTTACTGGTCTGATAATCAAAGCCGCCGACCATCGCTAAAATGCCGCCATTTTTGGGATTAACCGCTACCAGACCACCTTCCGCCCTCGGAATTTGCGCCAGTTGATAGGTGCCATGACTAGTGAGATAAATGCGTACCACATCGCCGGCTTTAACAACCTGGCCAGGTTGATGTGGAAAGGCGCCTAAATAATCAGCGTTAATTTGTTTGCGTGCCCAGGAGATACCTTCCCATGGAATAATCGTCATATCGCCGTTAGCGCGCAGTACGGTGATAGATTTGTTGGTCATTTCCATGACTACACCGGGTTCAAGACCATTACTAACTGGCATTTTGCGCAACGCATCTTGCCATTTTTCCATGTCATCAATGGAAGGAATGCCAAGATTAGCACTTGGGCCGCGATAGCCGTGACGTTGATCGTAAGCCAGCACATTATCGCGCACCGAGGTGTTGGCGGCGTTTTGCAGCTTGCTGTCGATGGTGGTGTAAACCTTGAAGCCATCGGTATAAATGCTGTCACCAAACATTTGTTCGAGCTGTTCACGCGCCAGTTCAGCGACATAAGGCGCTTTTACTTCTGACTGCAGGTCGTGATAACTTGCATCCAGTGGCGCTTCAATCGCTTTTTTATAGGTGGCGGTGTCAATGTAGCCATCGTCGTGCATGCGTGTCAGCACATGATTGCGGCGCTTTAACGCCGCTTTTGGATTGGCTATGGGATTAAGTTGCGAAGGTGCTTTGGGAAGACCAGCCAGCATCGCGTATTGATCAATGGAGAGTTCATTTAACCGTTTGCCATAATACACTTCCGCCGCGGCGCCCACGCCATAAGCACGGTTGCCTAAAAATACTTTATTTAAGTAAAGCTCAAGAATTTTTTCTTTCTTTAGTTTGTGTTCGATTTTAATAGCGAGCAAAATTTCACGAATTTTACGGCCAAAAGTTTTGCGTCGTGTTAAGTAAAAGCTGCGCGCGACTTGCATGGTGATGGTGCTGCCGCCCTGTAATTTTCTGCCGGTCAGCACCAGTTGCACCGCGGCCCGACCAAGGCCGGGTAAATCGACACCCGCATGTTGGAAATAGCGCTGATCTTCCGTCGCGAGTACCGCGTGAATGAGTTGTGGCGGAATTTGATTATAAGGAAGCGGCACGCGGCGTTTTTCACCGAATGTGGCGATCAGCTTATTGTCGTTCGTGAAAATTTGCAGCGGCACCTGCAATTGCACCGTGTTGAGCGCGTCTATATCTGGCAGTTGATATTCGATGTAGTACAAAACACCCGCCACGAGCGCCAAAGATAACAATAGCGCGAGCATAATCAATTTACGTATCAAGCTAAAAAATCGGTTCATAGGTCTTGTATTTCATGTGACGTTATTGCTACCCTTCTGGATCTGTTGGCGAACTACCAACCAACCATCCAAAACCCGCTTTATTGTATCACTTTTAGCCTTTATTCACACCCCATCCTAATAAATAACATTTTCGAGGAGAAACCTTGAGATTACCCTCATTTAGTAAATTTTTTAAACAGAAAATCATAACTGGTATCGATATACAGCCGGAAGGGATACATCTTGTCCAATTGATGCACGAAAAGCAGGGCTATCAACTGCGAAAAATGGGCGCTTTGCCGCTGGAGATGGGACATTTAAGCGATGTTGATGGGATGGATTGGGACAAGCTAACCACCCTGTTGTTTGACTGGATCAGGGAGCTCGGGTTAGTGGGAGCGGTAACGGCGGCGGCATTGCCGGCCCATTGTGTCAAATTATTGCGGGTAGATCAGCCAGTAAAAAATGAGTCGTGGTTGCGCGTTTATCTGGAACAACAGTTGCCCGGGTTGGGTGAGACGGTGGCGGTGGATTATTGTCCGCTGTCTTCAGTCGAGCAAGCCACACTGGTGACCGTGGCTAAGCGCGATTATCTGGATAATTATGTGGCGTGTTTGCGAGAAGCGGGGCTAGAGGTGAAGATCATGGATGGAGAGCTGTTCGCCATCCAGAGGGCTTTTGGCTGGCCCGTCATTCCCGCGAAAGCGGGAATCCCCTTGCTCTGGCAGCAGCGTGGCAAATTTACTCTAATCTGGCACGATGAAAAGCAATTACCGCAACAATTACGATGGCCAGCTACCTTTGGTGAGCAAACTGTCGTAACACTCACTCAACAACTCGCACAACTCAATATCAAGCAATTGCTGTTTTGTGGTTCAACTTATTACTGTGATCTTTTTAAAAGAACATCGAGTTTATCAGATGTCATCAATTACTTTTCACCAGCGTTTAATAGCAGCGGTATTAATATGCCGGATTATCTGCTTGCGATAGGTCTTGCGATGCGCGAGGTGCCGTTATGGTGACTATCAATTTGTTGCCATGGCGGGAACAGCAGACGCGTTACGAAAAGCGCGTGTTGATGTATGTGATACTCGGCGCCGCAGCGTGTGCGTTGTTTATATTGCTGTGCTGTGACAGGTATTTGTCGTATCAAAAGGATGCGTCAGTGGAACGCGTCGAGCATTTAAAAAAAGAATTAAGCTGGCGTCAAGGTTTGGCGAATTATCTGCAACAACCAGCGAAACTTCTACCGCAGAATAATGTATTCGATTTTTTTCAGCGCTTGAATGAATCAGATTCGCGAGAGGTTTGCTTTGAGCAAATTAAAAAAAATAAATCCGGTATTGAGCTAAGGGGTCTGGCAAGTTCTTCCGAACAATTAACCGCATTTTTGCAAAGCTCTCCACTTGCGGCTTATTTCGCAGAGTTGAAAATTAATCAGTTGCAACAGGTCAATGGTCAGTTGAAATTTAATATATTAGGAAAGGCGCATGCTGTTTAAATTTCGCTGGCACATCGCTTCTATTACTGCAACTGTATTGATGATGTCAGGCGCTCTGGTCGATCTCGCTCCACGCTGGCAGGCACTAACAGTTATGCAACAGGAAGAAGAAAAATTAAAGGCTAGCATTGCTTCACTGCCAACGATCACCACTGTGCCATTAGTGTCACAGGCAGGAAAGAATAAAAATTACTTTTTGCCAGTCATTACCAAATTAGCCGCACAACAAAATGTTACGATCAGCAATCTGTCGGAATCTGAAAATAATCATGTGCGTTTTGCTGTGCGTGGCAATTATGCCAATATGCTGCTTTTTCTTGCCGCGCTCTTAAAGCAACAAGTTGCTTTATCTGAATTTTCATATCAGGCAGTTGGTAGTAATGAGGTGCGTTTTATCGCGGAAATAGCAGTCACGCAAATAAACACTCAACCCAGCCCCATATTGATGTCGGCGCACAATCCGTTTTGCGGGCAAGCGGGAGGCAAGGCCAATTTTGCTGCGCACATTGAACGAAATGATTTTTCGCTGGATTTACAAAACACCAATTTGAGTGACACGGTGCGCATGTTGGCAAAATTGCTCGATCGCAACGTGATTGTCAGTCCCACAGTAGAAGGTCGCGTGACACTGCACCTACAGCATGCGCGTGCGGCGAATGTATTTGACTTGCTGCTCGACTCATATGGGCTGGAAAAACTGCAACGCGGTAATGTCTGGTATATCGCGCCTCGCGATGAGCTGATCAAGCGCAAGCAGCAAGAAATGAAGTGGCAGGATTTATCAACCCAAACCGCGGAGTTGAAAACGGAAACCTGGCAAATCCATTATGACAAAGCAGAAGAGGTGGGTCATTTGCTGCAGGATGGTAAAGCGACTTTTTTGTCAGCGCGTGGACAGGTGCGAGTTGATACGCGCACCAATGTCATTTGTGTGCAAGACGTGCCGGAGCGAATGGCGGCTATCCGCAAGCTGATCACGAGACTGGATAAACCCGCGCAACAGGTGCGTATCGAAGCACGACTGGTCAATGTCGATAATGATTTTGAGCGTGAACTAGGCGTGGATTTTGCCGTGGAAGGGAATTACGTTAAGCCAGTGCCCGGACGTTATAGCGTGGCCGTCGCCCGTTTGCCAGATGGCTCGCGATTAGATGTGAAATTAGCCGCGCTGGAAACCAGCGGCCATGCCGACTTAATTTCCAGCCCCAGTTTATATACCGCTAATCAGCAGCCAGCGGCTATTGAGGCAGGCGAAGAAGTGCCTTATCAGGAAGTGAGCGACAGCGGTGGCACCGCTGTTGTTTTTAAAAAGGCCGTCCTCAGCTTAAAAGTAACGCCACAGATATTGCCTGGTGGCTACGTCTTGCTGCAATTACATATCAACCAGGATAGGCCTGGGAGCCGCATGGTTTTAGGCATGCCCACCATCAGCACCCGTCAGATATTGACCAATGTGCTGGTTAAAAGTGGCCAGACAGCCGTACTCGGTGGTATATATGAGAATCAGGATGAAAAAGCCGTGCAACGCATCCCTTTCCTGGGCAGTGTGCCGGTGCTGGGTGAGCTATTCACCCTGCGCGCATCCAAACAGGCAAAACGCGAGTTGCTGATTTTTGTGACTCCTAAAATAATGACGCAATCATGACGAAGAAGAAGCATAAGAACATATTTCTGATCGGGCCGATGGGGGCGGGTAAAACCACTGTCGGCAAGTTCCTCGCGCGTCGTTTAGAAATGCACTTTCACGATTCCGACGATGAAATTGAACGCAAAACCGGCGCGAGCTTGAGCTGGATTTTTGATATCGAGGGTTTAAGCGGTTATCGCAATCGTGAAATGAAAGTGATCGATGAATTAAGTCACATGAAAGACATCGTGCTTTCCACCGGCGGTGGCTGCGTCGAAACCCCCGAAGTGCGCGACATTTTACAAAAACGCGGCGTAGTCGTTTACATGGAAGTATCACTCGATACCCAACTCCGCCGTTTAAAACACGACAAACGCCGCCCGCTACTACAAGGCGACGACCGCGAAGATGTGCTCATCAAACTCTGGGAAAAACGCGAACCCTACTACGAAGAAATCGCCGACTTTACCGTCAACACCGACACCTGCTCCATTCAAGACGTCTGCAACCAAATCCTCGCCTGGCTGAAAAGTCGGGGTTAGTTAACTGCTAGTTGAAATATATCCAAACCTGTGTAAACTTGCCGATATGGATAAATTATATCGAATTGGACCTGCATCACAGTTGTTAGGAGTGTCGCCTAGCACGCTTCGGCGATGGGAGCGAGATGGTAAAATTACATCTCACCGCACGGAAGGTGGACATCGACTATACCGTCTCTCACCATTTAACGTCTCGAAATCAAAAAGTGCAA
>DAIDIB010000026.1 GCA_027459575.1 Gammaproteobacteria bacterium
CAATGACGCATGCATCGCATGTAATGGGCCACAAAGTCGATATTTACGGTAGTGATGCTTGCTTGATGGGCATGGCAGAAGTCGCTAACGAAATGTCTGATTCCGTTGAATACTTTATCGGCTCGCAAGAAAATGAACCTCTAGAAGGTTGGCCATATGCACAGCTACTGGCAAAATGGCAAGCGACAAAAGACGCAACCGCGCCTCAAATAGCGAACATTATAACGCAGGAATATGTGAAGGCTTATCAAAAAGGCGGCGTCTATCATCCATGCCAGGTTACTTTGATTTAAGCAAGTTGTCAGCATTGAACACGGCGTTAAATGCATTAGGTGTGTCGATGCGACAGCTTACTCCCGATGCTCGCGCGCGCGTGTTTGCGCGCATCGAGGACGCGCAACGGTTTCAATACGACGAGTTTGCTGATTACGGCGATCTGATCGACTTCATGACAGTATTATTAAAACCAGATCTGCACGCATTGAATCCACAAGAAATAAATAATGTTATCACCGCGGCTCAAGACGTGATTATCGCTAACAAAACCACGAAGCGTTTCGTGCGTGCAACGGGTCTTTCTGTTTGGCTGCCAATCGACAAACAATGGTTTAAAGATCATGCGCAGCGCTATAAACACTTGCGCTTCAGCATGAATAGTCAGTGGGGTGAAACACTGTCTGCCATCGTTGAGGCATAAAATGAAAGCTATCATTCTCGCTGGTGGATTCGGTACACGGTTGCAAGCGGTAGTCGCAAACACGCCCAAACCGATGGCGCCCATCAGCGGCAAGCCTTTTTTGGCTTATCTCATCGAATATCTTGCGCAACAAGGTGTGCGCGAAGTGATTTTGTCAGTGCACTATTTACGTGAACAGATACAAGCATTTTTTAAATCTGAATACGCTGGCGTCGCCATTCGTTACGCAGTAGAAGAAACCCCATTAGGCACCGGCGGAGCGATCGCACTGTCTTTAAAAGAAGTTCAAACTAACGAACCTGTGTTTGTGCTAAATGGCGATACCTTCGTCAAGCTGGATTATCAAGCCATGTACGCACACCATGTCGCGCAACGCGCGACATTGACCATGGCATTGCGTTCAATAGAGGATTGCGCGCGTTACGGCAAAGTGATTACCAATGATGAAGTGATCACCGATTTTCGAGAGAAAGGCGAAGCCGGTGCTGGATGGATTAATGCCGGTGTGTATTTACTGCAGCCCGATGTCTTTGCGCCTTATAACTTGCCCGCGACATTTTCATTTGAGACTGATTTTCTCCAGCCCAATCTGGCAACCATCCAGCCGCGGTTTTTTGCGGCCAATGGTTATTTCATCGATATCGGCATTCCAGCTGATTACGCGACAGCGACAGCCGCTTCACTAAAATGATGCTGATACATGCGTTGCAATCCATCTTGCAGAGATACTTTAGGCTGCCAACCCATCGCGAACAAAGCGGCAGAATCCAGACATTTGCGCGGCGCGCCATCCGGTTTGCTGGTGTCTAAGCTAAGCTTACCCTTGTAACCCACGACTTGCGCAATTTCCTGCGCGAGCATCGCAATACTGATTTCCTGCATCGTACCAACATTAATAATGTTTTCGCTATTATAATGTTCCATCAGAAAAATAAACGCATCCGCCAAATCATCCACATAAATGAATTCACGCAACGGCGTACCCGATCCCCACAACACTTCTTCAGCGGAATTATTTAGTTTGGCTTCATGAAAGCGTTTCATCAACGCCGGAATCACATGCGAAGCATTCGGATTAAAATTATCACCCACACCATAAGCATTCGTCGGCATCGGTACAATAGCGTTAAATCCGTGTTCACGACGATAAGCCTGGCACATCACAATGCCATTAATTTTCGCCGCCGCATAAGCAATATTAGTCGGCTCAACCTTGCCATCTAAAAACGAAGATTCATGCATCGGCTGCGCCGCTAATTTAGGATACGTACATGCCGAGCCGGGAAACAATAATTTTTTGACCCCATGCGCATACGCCGCCTGAATGACATTACTATGCATCATCGTATTGTCATAAATAAATTTTGCCGGATAAGTATTATTCGCATGAATCCCACCCACAATCGCCGCCAAATGATAAACGTAATCTGGCCGCTGCTCATCAAAATAACGATTAACCGCCCCCTGATCACGCAAATCCAGCTGTGAATGAGTAGGCGTTAACACCACGCAAGAATGCTTTTTCAGCACCCGCACCAACGCCCCACCCACCATGCCCGAACTACCCGTCACAAGAATTTTAAGCTGCTGATTCATATCTCTACCTTCTCTTTTCTCTCTTTTTTCACTTATTTGCTTGATATCACTAGTTTTTTTTACTAGATTACTAGAATGAATATACACGATATAATAGGACAACAATAGAGCAAGCACAACTTCAACCCAGACGCATTAGCCACTGGTCTTGAACGGCGGACCGGGAGGCTTCTGTTTCTTTTTCGCAGCGCAGCGAGAAAAAAAGCAGACCTACCGGTCCGTTGTTACTAGTCTCATTGCAAGCTTTTCTGGTACGAAGAATGACGATGGTAATTGATAATGATCAGTCAACTTAAAAAATTATTACACAAGCAAATAATGCTCCTCGACGGCGGTATGGGCACCATGATCCAAGCCTATCGCCTCCAGGAAGAAGACTATCGCGGCTCGCGCTTCCGTGACTTCACGCACCCCTTAAAAGGCAACAACGATTTACTCTCCATCACCCAACCCCACATCATCAGCGAAATTCACCGTGCATATCTAACCGCCGGCGCAGACTTCATCGAAACAAACAGTTTCAATTCAACCGCCATCTCACTCGCCGATTACCACATGAGTGATCTTGCTTACGAGTTCAATGTTGCCGCCGCAAAAGTAGCACGAGCAGCAACAGATGAAATGACCACGCTCACACCCGACAAGCCACGCTTTGTCATTGGTATCCTCGGGCCAACTAACAGAACCTGCTCACTGTCACCCGACGTGAACGACCCGGGTTTTCGCAACATCACCTTTGATGAGTTAGTCGCATCCTACACCGACGCCACCCGCGGCCTCGTCGACGGCGGCGCACACATCCTGATGATCGAAACCATTTTCGATACGCTAAATTGCAAAGCCGCCATCTTCGCCCTCGAAAAATATTTCGCAGACACAAACAAACGCCTACCAGTCATGATCTCAGGCACGATAACAGACGCCAGCGGCAGAACACTCTCCGGCCAAACCACCGCGGCATTTTGGCACTCCGTACGACACGCACAACCCTTGGCAATTGGTTTAAATTGCGCACTAGGTCCCGCGGCACTCAGACCCTATATTCAAGAATTATCAAAAATCGCCGACACCTTCGTCAGTGTCCACCCAAACGCTGGTTTGCCCAACGCATTTGGCGAATATGACGAAACACCCGAACAAATGGCAACAGTGATACACGAATTTGCCCGCGAAGGATTTTTAAATATTATTGGCGGTTGTTGCGGTACCACACCCGCACACATCAAGGCGATTGCCGAAGCAGTAAAAGATATTCCACCCAGAAAAATTCCCGCCATCACGCCCGCTTGCCGTTTAAGCGGACTTGAGCCATTAACTATAGATAGTGATTCGCTATTCGTAAACGTCGGTGAACGCACCAACGTCACCGGCTCCATCAAATTTGCTGATCTTATTCGTGCAGACAATTACGTGGCAGCACTCGAAGTAGCGCGCGATCAAGTGATCAACGGCGCGCAGATTGTTGACGTGAATATGGATGAAGGTATGCTCGACGCCGAAGCGGCGATGGAGAAATTTTTAAGTCTCATCGCCTCCGAGCCCGACATCGCGCGCGTGCCCATCATGATCGACTCATCCAAATGGTCTGTGATTGAGAAAGGTTTAAAGCACATACAAGGTAAAGGTATCGTTAACTCCATCAGTATGAAAGATGGTGAAGCGGCGTTTGTAGAAAAAGCGCAATTAGCCAGACGCTATGGCGCCGCTGTGATTGTAATGGCCTTTGATGAAAAAGGTCAGGCTGATACCGAACAGCGCAAAGTTGAAATCTGCGCGCGCTCCTACGATGTGCTAGTGAACAAAGCTGGTTTCCCACCCGAAGACATTATTTTCGACCCGAATATATTTGCTATCGCCACCGGCATCGAAGAACATAATCAATATGGCCTGGATTTTATTCATGCGGTGCGTCAAATCAAACAAACATTGCCATACGCCTTGATCAGCGGCGGCGTCAGTAATATTTCCTTCGCATTCCGCGGCAACAATGCTATTCGCGAAGCGATACACGCCGCGTTTTTATATCACGCGATACGCGCGGGAATGGATATGGGTATCGTCAACGCCGGAAACTTGGCGATTTATGAAGATATTCCCAAAGATTTATTAATCTTGATCGAAGACGTGCTATTTAATCGCCACTCGGATGCGACAGAGCGTTTGCTGGAAGCCGCCAATCAAGTCAAAGGACAGGCTAAGACCAAAGCTGAAGATTTAAGCTGGCGCGAAAAACCCGTGGCCGAGCGCTTATCTTATGCCTTAGTAAAAGGCATTACCCAATTTATCATCGAAGATACCGAAGCGGCGCGTCTAGAGTTAGGCGCACCACTCAAAGTTATCGAAGGCCCTTTGATGGATGGCATGAATGTCGTCGGTGATTTATTCGGCGCGGGTAAAATGTTTTTACCACAAGTGGTAAAAAGCGCACGCGTGATGAAACAGGCGGTTGCTTATCTTGAGCCATATCTTGAAGCAGATAAATCAGTCGCAAAATCCAAAGGTAAAATTCTGCTGGCGACCGTGAAAGGCGATGTGCACGACATCGGTAAAAATATTGTCGGCGTGGTGTTACGCTGCAATAGTTACGAGATTGTTGATTTAGGCGTGATGGTATCGTGTGAGAAAATTCTGGAAACCGCGCGCAAAGAAAAGGTGGATATCATCGGTTTGAGTGGCTTGATTACGCCATCGCTGGAAGAAATGACACACGTGGCGCAAGAAATGCAACGACAGAATTTTACCTTGCCATTGTTAATCGGCGGTGCGACGACTTCTCGTGCGCATACAGCGCTGAAAATAGAACCGCATTATCAACATCCCACTATTCATGTGGTTGATGCATCACGCGCTGTGGGCGTGGCGAGCGCATTGTTAAGTGCAGAACAAAAACCAGAATTCACGAAAAAAACACGTGACGAGTACGTCGCGCTGCGTGAATTACATAAAAACAAAAAATCAGAAAATGAAATGATCACGCTGACAGAAGCGCGTAACAATAAATTCCCTATCGAATGGACTAGCTATGTGCCGGCGCGACCAACTTTCATCGGCGCGAAAAAGTTTATTGATTATCCCTTGTCAAATTTAATCAACACTATTGATTGGACGCCATTTTTTAGCACTTGGGAATTAGCCGGTCGCTATCCGAAAATTCTCGAAGATGAAGTGGTGGGTGAGAGCGCGAAAACGTTATTTTATGACGCGCAAAGTATGTTATCGCAGATCGTCGCGGAAAAATGGGTACGCGCAAACGCGGTCATTGGGTTCTTCCCTGCTAATAGCGTGGGTGATGATATAGAAATTTACGCCGATGATAACCGTGATAAAGTGATCGCCAGATTTTGCATGCTGCGACAGCAAACCCGCAAGCCATCTGGTAAATATAATATGTGTCTGGCAGATTTTATCGCCCCCAAATCATCCAGTATCGCTGATTATTTGGGTGGTTTTACAGTCACCGCAGGTTTAAATATAGAAGACAAGCTTGCTCAGTTTGAAAAAAATCATGATGATTATAGTGCGATCATGCTCAAAGCGCTGACCGATCGTCTGGCGGAAAGTTTCGCTGAACACATGCATCAACGCGTACGCACTGAATTTTGGGCGTACGCTAAAAACGAACATTTAAGCAATGACGATCTGATCGGGGAAAAATATTCAGGCATCCGGCCCGCGCCTGGGTATCCTGCTTGTCCCGATCACACTGAAAAACCCTTGTTATTTACGTTATTAAACGCTGAGCATGACGCGCACATTAATCTGACAGAGAATTTTGCCATGTACCCCGCATCTTCAGTCAGTGGTTTTTATTTTTCGCACCCTGACTCGTGTTATTTTGGCGTGGGTAAAATTGCTGAAGATCAGTTGCAGGATTATACCGAAAGAAAATCAATGGATAGCGTAGTCATGCGACGCTGGCTGGCAACGCATCTGGCGCTGGAGAAAGCTACATGAACATCAAGCCACTCACACTAAGCTTCGAATTTTTTCCTCCCAAATCGTTTGAGGGAATGGAAAAGTTGCTGCAGACAGCGGGACAGCTCAGTCGTTTTTCGCCGGATTTTTTCTCAGTGACATTCGGCGCGGGCGGCTCCACTCGTCAACGCACCATGGAAACTGTGATTAAATTGCAAAAATCTACATCCATTCAAGTTGCGCCGCATATTTCCTGCATCGGTTACGATCGCAATGACTTGGCCACCATTCTTGAAGAATATCAAAGATTGGAGGTAAAGCGCATTGTGGTGTTACGAGGCGATATGCCATCCGGCATGATTTCAGTCGGCGATTTTGAGTACGCGCATGAATTTGTCAAATTTATTCGTGTCACCACAGAAGATTATTTTCAGATCGAAGTGGCTGCCTATCCTGAATGTCATCCTTTGGCGCACGATATGGAAGCGGATATGATCAACCTGCAGAAAAAATATGATGCTGGTGCGAATGGCGCTATCACACAATATTTTTTCAATATTGACGGCTATTTTCATCTATTGGATGAATGCGCCAGAAGACAAATTAACATGCCGATCGTCCCTGGCATCATGCCCATCATGGATTTTGAAAAGTTAGTGCGTTTTTCCAAAGTATGCGGCGCAGAAATTCCACGCTGGCTTTATAAACGTCTGGAAGGATATGGCGACGACCAGCAATCCGTACGTGATTTTAGCCGAGATATGATGACTAAAATGTGCGAACAGCTCCTGCAGGGCGGCGCGCCAGGTTTGCATTTTTATACTTTAAATGATGTGCAGGGTACTTCAACTATTCTGCAAGGCATGTCTACAAACGCATTACTACAGCCCAGATTGGCAGCTTCCAATTATCGCTAAATCGTAAGTTATTACTTAATAAGAAAAAAAATCTCCCCGTCTAGTAACTATACTTCTATATATAACTAGAAGAGACGGGGTGGTGTATGGGTGCTCCAGCCAATCCATCAGATGCTCAGAAAGACAAGTTGCGTCAGTCAGATCCAGCCACACAATTTAAGCGCGATGCTGAGGTTTGGGAGGCTTATCTTAACGGTCCTTCTCCTACACCGGGTTCACAAGAGCATAAAGATGTGATGAAGCGCTTATTTATGGCGCTCGAAAGTAATAATTTGCAGTTCAGCGGGAATAAGGACAAAGCGTTTTCAAGTATGTTGGATGCAAATCATGCTCAGGCTGAAGGTCAACAGATGCCTTTAGCGTCATTGCTGAGTCATGGCGGGCGAATAATATTGCAGGTACCTCCAGTAGAAGATAAAAAAGATGCTGATAAGTTTTTTCAGTGGGTGGTGGGTGGCAAAGAACATATTGCTAAGGACGCAAAACAAGCCGAGAAAAAAGATTTACCAGTATTTAGCAGACCAGTTGCCACACATCTGTGGTTATAAAAGATGGTGCAGCTTCCGAAGTTCGTTTACACGGTGGCGTGGGTGCGATATAAGATGCGCCAACTTTAATAAGTGATTTTGCCCATTCCAGACATTACGGTATGAATCTTGGTTTGGCTGAACCTGGCAGCCCAGCGCCAGAAGATGGCTCACATGGTCATTTGTATATGTACTGGGTGCCGCCAACAACCACTAAACCTGGTGCATTACTGTTTGGTTGTGAGGGTTCAGCGCCCGGTTGTGAAAGTTATTATGGTGCGGCACATACGGCAGCAGCAGCGCGAGGTGAGTTTTCACCTACAGGAGGTTTGAAGTTTTCTGACGCGAAATTTGATGGTTATGAAGTAAGGCCTAAATCGGTGGATGGCTTAAGGGTGGATTTAACCGGCGATGAAGTGCAGAAGCTAATGCGAAAAAGCGTTAAAGAGTTTGATACCGCGACGGAGTTACGACGACCGGCAGGAGAAAAATCGGGTGTTACTTTTGATGCTACTGCCGTTGATAAAGAAAATATGGGTGCTGAAGCAAAAAAGGCGCCCGCTATGAGAGAGGATCCTTATGCCAAACATAGAAGAAGCCAAGTTACTCCTGAAAGCCAGGCATTCACGCCGCCTGCTCCACAGCAGCCGATCGCAGCTAGAGAATCTGAAGAACATGTAACTAGAAAGCTAAAGTAACGAGTTAGTAACTTCTATAAAACATCATAATAATAGTCGCAAAGACAATCGTTAAAAAAATCGGACGTACTAAGCGTGCGCCATTTTTTATAACGAGGTGAGAGCCAAGCAAGCCACCGATGAGCTGACCAGCTGCCATGAATAACCCTACCTCGTAATCCACATTGCCGCCTATGGCAAACCAAGTCAGCGCGATCAGGTTACTCTTTAAGTTAAATACTTTTGTGTAGGCGGTTGCTTTCGCCAGGTTGTAACCGAGAAAATAGACGAGGCTGATAACCCAGAATGAACCTGTACCTGGTCCTAAAAAGCCGTCATAAAATCCAAGTCCAAAACCGAATAGCATGTAAAAAAACGGTTCTTTCATGCGTTGATGGCGATCGATCAAACCCAGATCGGGTGAAAAAAGCGTGTATAAAAAAATCGCCAGCATTAAAAAAGGTAACGCCATCTGTAACACAAAGGAATTGATATATTGCGCGCTAAGCGAGCCGGCTGAGGCGCCTAAAAATCCAAAAATTAAGCCTTTGGCGATGACCTGAAATGAGAAGAGTTTGTTTTTATAATAATTATAAGTTGCAACGGCTGTGCCAACACTTGATTGAAGTTTATTTGTGCCAAGTGCAAGATGCGCAGGTAAGCCGACAGTTATCAATATTGGCAGAGTAATTAAGCCGCCGCCTCCTGCAATCGCATCAACCGTGCCTGCAAGCAATCCTGTGCCTACTAATAGAGCTTTTAGTTGTAAGGAAATTTGTAACACGCCAGGTCTCTAATCTGATTTCTCATAGCTAAAGTTTATATGAGATGTTAAATGATGTCTTTGACCCACCAAGGTATAGGACAAAAAATATCCATCCTTGTATTATTTGAACAGTATGATAACATGCTAACACTATAAATATTCTTACACGAGAAACTGAGCATGCGCACCACTCTTTCTAGTCCCCGAAACGAAAAAAACCCTTTATGGCAAGCGGTTAAAAAAGCAGAGGCGGGTGATTTTAGCTCCTTACAAGACCTCTTAAAAAAACCGGCTATCAATCTAGATTGGCGCGCGCCTGAGTTAGAGGGCGACAAAGGAAGAGCCCCGTTAGTAGTATTTTTTAACGCGGTGATCAATGCGTTTAATTCACGCAACGAAACTAAAATAAATTTAGCAGTTCAATTGCTGCAAACGGTTCTGCTACAAGAAAAAAATATTTTAAATAATATCTTGATGACGACAGAGTTATCAAAGGCGATATCATCGTTGAGCGACAAACTTCGTACGCCGGCACATATTAAAATGTATGCCATGTTCACCTCTCAGCTAGCAGAAAACGCGGAATCATGGGTTTTTAAACCTGAATTTAGATTTAGTGATTCGGTAAGAGAAGCACAGCAACATCAAAAACAAAGTAGCCAATCTTTTCACCCCGCGCCAAAAAGAAAAATTAAAGAAGTGGTAAAAGCAAAACCGGCTGAAGCCAAACCAACGGCAAAAGTAAATCCAATTGAAGACACCTTGAAATTGTTGCCTCGTCTGGATAAAAACATTTTAAAATTTGATGATATTGAGGCATTTCAGCAATTAGTATCTGCAATTGCTATTTGGGATGCGCATTGTGTGTCTGATTTTACCTACCATTCGCCAAAGAAAATAATGGCCGATAAATATGTTGGTCTTGATAGCTGGCTGATTTTATCATTGCTGCATGCGCGTTTAAATAATGACGAATTTAAAAACGTGATCAGTAATATGTGTTATCTGCGTGATGAGTTATGCAAGATAAAAAAATATAATTCAGCCTGCGCGATAGATAATATTTTAAATAACCCAATTTTGGGATTGATGATTGATAAAGACGAAATAGGCGAAGAAAAATTCACTGATTTTCAGAAAACCCTGGAAAGAAAAAAATTAAGTATTTATCGTCCTCGCGAAATTGTGAACAGCTTGCATAAGATGGTTGCAAGTTCAAAGCTAACAATCCCGCTTGGTAGTTTAAATAATTTGCTGGCACTTGTTACAGAGGTAGAGCCAGATAGTGATACAGAAGCTTCAGAGAGTGAAGCAGGGCAGCCAGTTGCCAAGGCAGAATCATCCGTTAAAATATTTGTTGATTTTATCAAGGCTGTTAAGGAAAGGTTGGCGGGTGACGCAGAACTATTGGCGACCACGCCATGGGCAAAAGCGTTATCTGAAATGCCCAGGGTGACGCTGGATCAACTTGGCGAACAAATCGATGAGCAGCCTTATTATGATGAAGAGGGTAAGAAATATCGTAAATGGCTGACAGGCCCAGCATTTATAGAGGCTTTTCCAGAAAAGAAAGAAGAGAAAAAAGTTCAAGTTTCGAAAGAGCTAGTTAAGGTACCTGCGCCCATTGCAACCGCGCCATCTCTTTTGCCAGCGCAAGTGAGTGAGTCTGCACCTGTCATCGCCACTCCTGTTGTCGTAGCCGTGGTGCCAGTAGCAAAATCCAGCGAGCTGGCACCTGTCAACAGCAGTGCGCCTACGTTGGCAATTTCGGGAGTAAAAAGTAGAATCAAAATCTTTGAAGCCTTAAATGAAGATGTAATAAAAGCGCAATCGCCCCGTAAAGAAAAAGCGCCAGCAAAAGAAGCTGCGGCTGTATCTATGCAACCTACCGCTATATGGAAAAGAATTAATCCCGAAACTTCCTCCAAAGCCCTGTCAGAATCTAAAGAACAAGTGCACATGGGTTCCAGGCTTGGAAGGACGTCGAAGGAATAAAATGGTGCCGCACCTCCACTTTCTCAGCAAAAATTGAGAAAGTGGAGGTGCGGCACCAGTCATTATATGAAAACGCGGCAAATCTTTTTTGTCCCGCTTATTTTGGTTTAAACTAATTTACGCCATTTTGCGCTGCGTCCAGTGCCCAACGATTCAAGTTTTCCCTCTCGGCGCAAATTTTCCAATACATGCCTAATCATAGGCCTGCTAATCCCGGGACATAATCGAACTAATTCGCCAATGTTAAATTCTGTAGGCATCTCATCAATTAGTTCTAATAACCATGCTGTCTTTGAGCCTTTTTCTGAATCAATGGAATCAACACGCTCATCTAATTCCTTGTAAGCAGCAACTAATAAACCAAGATTATAGTCTAACCAAGGTATTAGACGATGCTGGCCTTGGTGCCAATCCTGAGACACTTCATGCAAAATTTCATAATACGAATCTTTTGTATCCTCGACGAGACGTTCATAACTAATATAACGTGTCACATCAACATCGGCTTTATGTAAAAGTAACACGCAAAGTAACCGTGAAATCCTTCCATTTCCATCAGTAAATGGATGTATGCAGAGAAAATCAAAAATAAAAGCAAAAATAATAATGAGACGGTCAATACTGCTTTGTGTCCAGAGACGATTGAAACGTTGACACAATTCCTGCATATATACTGGTGTTTGCTGTGCGCTTACCGGTTCGAAACGTGTAATCCACGTTCCATCTGATAATCGCTCTTCAATCGTATTGTTTTTAGTTTTCCATTCCCCGCTAGTTAAGTCGGTAAATTTAAATAATTGTTTATGCATTCTCAAAATGGTTTGAGGTGTCAGGTCAATTTTATTGTAGTTAGCATGTATATCCGCTAGTACATTACGATAACCCAAAACTTGTGCTTCCGATCTGTCTTTAGGTTTTAATCTTTGCTTAAGCAAAGGTTCCAGTCGTTTTGGGTCTACATTAATACCTTCAATTCTATTGGATGATTCACTACTTTGAATAATTGCGATTTCTTTTAATGTCTTAATTAACTGGGGTCGTTGATGCTGCAATAACGCTTGTTTGCCTTGATATTGCCCCAGAGTGCGCAAAATATTCGACATCATTGTCAAAGGTACAGATTGCCTAAGTAAATATTCTTCATCTAGTGAGAACATATCATGAATCCTCGCCATTTAACCTTGATATTATCACGTTTATTATCACGTTTATAGGCTAATTATCCATTTAGGGATAACCTCTTGATTCTTTGAAAAAAAGGAGGTGCTTTAAATAAGCTTCCGCAGCCAAAAGGCAAAAGGCGCGGATATAAACTCAGCCAGCCATTTGATATGAAAGCGAAAGAAAGGAAGGGGTCAAAAGACATCATCTAACATGTTGTGTGAAAATAAGGAAATTAATAACGTTATCGCTAATATTGATAACGAACTTACTAATTGACTGTAGAACATATAAAAAATCTTTCCAGACGATTTGGTGTTTCACCTGCTGTTTTTATTGGTGCTAAATAAGCCTATTTACATTATTTAAATATCGCATTATTATCCGCGTATTCTGCTTTATTCATATTATTCCGCGGCAATATTCATCTCACATACCCAATTATTTCAAAACACTTTTTCTATTGATCAGTACACTAAAAAGGTGTATCATATAATGAAAGATATTTTTAATGTTAGGCTTTCGTCTAAAGCTAAAAGAGATGTAAGAAAAATTCCACTACCAGTCGCGCTTAAATTGAAAGCGTGGATTGAGGATGTGGGTCACCGTGGTATAAGTGAGGTTAGAAAAATCAAAGGTTACCACGATGAGCCCCTTAAAGGGAAAAGGATAGGGCAGCGATCTATACGCTTGAATATTGCTTATCGCGCTATTTACATCATTAAGTCAGATGTCATTAGTTTTATCGAGGTTAGAGAGGTAAATAAACATGAGTATTAAAAGCAAAATGACAGAGAAAACTCTAAAAGAAATGGAAAAAATGCTGGGTGTTAAGCTCACCTTGGGAAAATTAATTTGGGCAATTCGTCAGGCCGACAATGTATCGCAGATGGATTTCGCTGATATACTGGGAATTTCCAAACAGCAATTATGCGATATCGAACATAATCGTAAGTGTATCAGTCCTAAACTCGCTGCAAAATATGCTGAGATATTGGGTTATTCTAAAGAGCAATTTATTCGTTTAACTTTGCAAGATCTTGTTAATCGAGATGGTCTCAATGTACAAATTGAAGTGAGTGCTTGCAAAGGTTCGGCTAAGCACCGTAAGGCGGCTTAAGCGAACACTATTTTTTCCGGCTCAATTTCCGCAGCCAAAAGGCAAAAGGTGCGGATATAAACTCAGCTAGCCATTTGATATGAAAGCGCGGTAAATCTTTTTTAATGACGGCAAATGCTTTGCCAAATGAACCAGTCGCTAACAGATAAAATGCGCGGCGCGCGGATTGATGCAGATACCAATATTTTAAAACAAAGCGTTGCTCATCTGTCAGTGGTTTGTTTGCTAAATAATCTTCGGCAAAATGCATATGTTCTTCGTACATACGTGCGGTGACTTTGCGGTTGCTGCTGAAAGTCATTGAGCCAGTGTGCGCGAGGTAGTTGTGGCCAATATAATCAATCGTCACATTTTTCGCGTGTGCGACTAGTGCGCGGAGTAAAAATTCTTTATCGGAACTGTAGAGATGACGGCCTTGCTGGTCGGTAGGAATATACAAGCCAATTTTGTTGTAAAGTGATTTGCGTATAAAACGACAACAAATCGCAGATACGTCTAAACAAATATTATAAAAATTCAAATCCAGATCATTTTTCTGATAAGTGGTTTTGACAACATACTGATTGGTTTTCGCATCATAAGAAATGATCTTGCCTCCGCAGCTAATGATGTCTGCGTCTGGATGATCAATCAACGCTTGCCCGATTTTACGCAACGTGTCGGGCTCGTAAAAATCATCCGCCATCAACTGCACTACCAGATCACCCGTCGCACGTTCTATCCCTTCATTAATAGCAAACAGCGCGCCACCATCCGGCTTGCTGTGCCAGTAGGCGATATGTGATTCGTATTTGCGAATGATGTCTAGTGTATTGTCGGTCGAGCCGCCATCTATAATGATATGCTCTACATTGTCATAATTCTGCGCAATAACGCTCTGTATGTTTTTTTCCAGCGTTTTACCACCATTAAACACAGGTGTAACGATGGAGATTTTGGGTAGCAAAAGAGGACACCTCGGTTTGATTATCGGTTGATAATATCCCAGATTTGCTATAGATTTCCAAGGTCAAAATGCAGGATCTTTATATTATCAGGATACAAGATATGTACAATCAAGAGTTGATCGCCCGTTTATATAAGCGGATGTCGTTGATACGCAGGTTTGAATTACGTCTGGCAGAAATTTACCATACGGACGCTATCAAAAGCCCTGTTCACTTATCTGTCGGTCAAGAATCGGTCGCGGTGGCTATTTGTGATCCACTGGAATGCGATGATTTGGTTTCCAACACTTACCGTTGCCACGCCACTTACATCGCCAAAGGCGGTGATTTGAATGAAATGATGGCAGAGCTGTACGGAAAGAGTACAGGTTGCGCGGCGGGCAAGGCAGGCTCGATGCACTTAGTGGATATGCGACGTGGCATCATGGGTGCTTCGGCTGTGGTAGGTACGACTATTCCTGTCGCGGCTGGTTATGCGCTGGCCATGCAGATGCAGGCGCGTAACTCTGGTCATCAACGCGTGGTCGTCTCAGTATTTGGTGATGGCGCGACTGAAGAGGGCTGTTTCTACGAAACACTCAATTTTGCTTCCCTACACAAATTACCTATTTTATTTGTTTGCGAAAACAACCGCCTCGCGATTCACACGCCTATTGAAAAACGCTGGGCAACCGAACGCTTGTGCGAACGTGTCGCAACGTTTGGTATACCGACTGTCAAAGTCGATGATCCCGATGTGTTTAAAATGCGTGAGTTAATCAGCGACACTGTCAGCAAAATCCGTCAACCAAACCACGGCCCCGTGTTCATCGAATGCTCCACCTACCGTTGGCTGGAACACGTTGGCCCACGCGATGATCACAGCGATAACTATCGTGATCTGGATGAATACCGTCGCTGGAAAGAGAATGATCAAATCGCGCGTCTTGGCGCCATGCTTGATGACGCGACGCGTCAACGTTTAGATGATGAAATTACCGCCGATATTAAAACCGCGGAAGAGTTCGCAGAAAAGAGCCCCTATCCCGCAGCTGAGGAGTTATACAGGAATGTCTATGCAAGCTGATGCACTGAAAGATAATGTCACAAACCCGGATGGCGTGCGGTTGATACGTTACGTTGACGCGCTGCGTGAAGCGTTTGAACAGGAAATGGAGCGCGATCCAAGTGTGTTTCTTTATGGTTTGGACGTGGATGACCACAAAGGTATCCAAGGTTCGACAGTTGGACTGCAGCAAAAGTTTGGCAAAGATCGCGTGTTTTGCACGCCGTTATCTGAAGATGCCATGACGGGATTAGCTATTGGCGCCGCGATGGCGGGTATGCGTCCTATTCATGTGCATATTCGCATGGATTTCATGCTGCTTTGCATGAACCAGCTCGTTAATATGGCAGCGAAAGCACACTATATGTATAACGGACAGGTGAAGGTGCCGTTAGTGGTGCGCACCATGATTGGCCGTTCATGGGGTCAAGGTGGTCAGCATTCGCAAGCGCTGCATTCGATGTTTATGCATGTGCCGGGTTTAAAAGTTGTCGCCCCATCCAATGCGAACGACGCCAAGGGTTGCATGATCGCGGCGATACGCGACAATAATCCGGTTATTTTTATAGAACACCGTTTGTTGTACGCGGTGGATGGCTACGTGCCGTATAAATCGTTTGAAGTGCCACTGGGCAAAGCGCGTGTGTTGCAAGAAGGTGATCATGTCACCATCGTGGCGATTTCACATATGATGATGGAAGCGCTGCGCGCTCAGAAGCACTTGGAAGGTGTGGGGATTAAAGCGGAAATTATCGATCCTATTACGTTGATGCCGCTGGATATGGATACCATTATGCAGTCGGTCAGAAAAACTGGCAGATTGTTGGTAGTGGATAATGCCTGGCTCACTTGCGGCGCGAGCAGTGAAATTTTGACGCGTGTATATGAAACATGCCGACAAACCGGCGAGAACATGCCAGAGATGGCGCGCATGGGTTTTGCGCCAACCACTTGCCCAACGACGCGTCCGCTGGAAGATGTGTTTTACCCGAATGGCAGAACGATCGCGACGCAAGCTTATAGCATGGTCAAAGGCAAAAGCGCTGAGCGTTGGGAACCACCAGCAAGCGCGAAAACTGAAATTGATGCGTTTAAAGGACCGTTCTAACTCCGTTTTCGCCAAAAAGCGGCTACGGCGCGAAAGGCGGGATCCAGGCGTCGTCCCGACGAAAGTCGGGAACCAGTAGATAAAGGGGAAGTGACATGAAACACGAAGATCGCCCAGATATTTCTGTCGTAGTGCCAATCTACAAAGAAGAAAAAAATATCCGGCCGTTTCTGGCGCGCATGGAAGCGGTGTTGGCTGACATGCAAGTCAGCTACGAAATCATCTTCTGTCTAGACCCATCCCCGGATCAAACCGATCAAGTTGTGCAACAGGAAATACAACGCAATCCACGCATCAAGCTCATTGTGTTTTCACGCCGCTTTGGCCAACCCTCTGCGACCATGGCGGGTATTCTTCACTGCAAGGGCAAAACTTGCGTGGTCATCGATGTGGACTTACAAGATCCACCTGAATTAATCGCATCCATGTATGCCAAGCTGGCTGATGGCAATGAAGTGGTTTACGCCAAGCGTCGTTCACGCAAAGGCGAGACACTGCTTAAAAAAGCCATTTCCTATTTGGGCTATATCGTCATCAACAAATTGAGCGAAGTGCGAATCCCCACTAACACGGGTGATTTTCGCATCATGACACGTCGTGTGATTGAAGAATTGCGCCAATTGAATGAATCACACGGATTTTTGCGTGGTCTGGTGGCATATGTAGGCTTCAAGCAAGCCTTTGTTGAGTACGATCGCGATCCTCGCTTTGCTGGTAAAGGCAATTACAACCGACTTACCGGCTCATTTAAAATCGGCTTGAACGGTTTGGTGAGTTTTAGCAGCCGTCCTTTGCAGATGATGTCTGTTGCTGGCGCGATCATGGCGGGATTTAGCTTCCTGATTGGCGCCGCCTATGTGCTGCAAAAAATTTGTGGCTTTAGCCTGACGCCGGGCTTATCAACAACGGTTCTGGTCATCACCTTTTTCTCCGGTGTGCAGTTGTTATGCCTGGGATTGATGGGAGAATACATCGGGCGCATTTATGATGAAGTCAAACGACGACCCATGTACATCATAGATCGAGTCGTTGATGGTGGAATGAATGATGTTAACGTCGCTAACAAATTTATATCTCAGATATAAAACGATCATTTTGTTTTTAATTACTGGTGGCGTTACCAGCGTAGTTTATTTTTTATTGTTCTTTCTGCTCTGGAACTTGTTGTCGCTCAATTATCATGTTGCTGTGTCTATCGCTTATCTGGGATCGGTGCTTTTTTATTTCAACACCAATCGCAAAATGACATTCAAAAGTCAGGATACGCGAGTGCTGCAACAACTTGTGCGCTTCGGTTTTATGGTAGTGATTAGTTATTTCATCACATTGTTGACCGTACATGGCATGGTTGAATACATTCGTTTTAATCCCGCGATTGGGATGGCAATGGGTATAATCATCACCACCCCTGCGAATTATATAATGGCAAAGTGGTGGGTTTTTCGTAACAATATGCAAGTTGCAACGTAAAGGGAATGCGTCGTCACGGCGAAAGCCGGGATCCAGTCTGGTTCCCGGCTTTCGCCGTGACGCCGCCCTAGGCTGCGATAACGTAGGAGAAAATATTTGTGCGCTGTTTAGTTACCGGCTGTGCCGGATTTATAGGTAGCAGTTTAACAGATCGTTTACTCAAAGACGGTCATGAAGTCATCGGTATCGATAATTTTTCGACTGGGTTAAGAGAATTTCTCAAAGAAGCGGAAAAATCGCCTAAATTTACGCTGGTTGAAGCGGATTTATTAGATAAAAACGCGATTCTGGATGCCTTTAAAGACGTAGATGTTGTTTATCATCTGGCAGCTAATGCAGACGTGCGCTTTGGCACCAATCATCCACATAAGGATTTGGAACAAAATGCTATCGCGACTTTTCATGTGCTGGAAGGAATGCGTGCGTTTGGCGTTAAAAAAATTGCTTTTGCTTCTACAGGTTCTATTTATGGGGAAGCAACGGTTATTCCCACACCGGAAGACGCGCCGTTTCCGGTGCAAACTTCATTATATGGCGCTTCAAAATTAGCTGCGGAAGGATTAATTCAGGCGTACGCGGAAGGATTTGGCTATCAGGCGTATATCTTCCGATTTGTGTCTATTCTCGGCGAGCGTTACACGCACGGCCACGTGTTTGATTTCTACAAACAACTATTAAGTAATCCTGACGAGCTAAAAATATTGGGAAATGGTGAGCAGAGAAAATCGTATCTTTACATTCAAGATTGCATCGACGCGATTTTTTACGCCATGACACATGCTAAAGATAAAGTGAACGTCTTTAATTTGGGTACGGCTGAATATTGTCAGGTAAATGATTCTATCGGCTGGATTTGCGAGTATCTGGGTCTGCAGCCTAAACGGAATTATACTGGCGGCGATCGTGGCTGGATTGGCGACAATCCATTTATTTTTCTCGAAACGAAAAAAATCCGTGATCTTGGCTGGAAGCCGAAGTTGTCGATTAAAGAAGGCGTCAAACAAACAATTAAATATTTGCACGAAAATCCCTGGGTATTGGAGGTGCGCGCATGAAAGTAGCGGTTGCTGGCTTGTGGCATTTAGGTTCGGTGACGGCGGCGTGTCTTGCGCAAGTGGGACATGAGGTGATGGGGTATGATCCTGATCGCGCGACTATTCAATCGTTAAAACAGAATAAAGCGCCGGTGTTTGAGCCTGGTTTGGATGAGTTAATTGCGCGTGGTCAGGCGTCGTCTCATCTTGATTTTAGTTTTGAACCGCAATCAGTTGCGCAAGCAGATGTGCTTTGGGTGACGTTTGATACGCCGGTGGATGATAATGATATTGCTGATGTTGCCGCAGTCACAGACAAAGTCGAACAACTACTTCCGCATTTAAAAAACAATGCGCTGGTGTTGATGTCGTCACAAGTGCCGGTTGGCACGACACGCAAATTGATAGCGAAGTGTGATGCATTGTATCCAGATAAAAAAATTCATTTTGCCGTGAGCCCGGAAAATTTACGTTTGGGCAAGGCGATACAAATATTTTCGCAGCCTGATCGGGTGGTAGTGGGTGTGCAGACTGAACAGGATAAACAAATTGTTACTGCGCTGTTAAAACCCATCACAGATAAAATAGTCTGGATGTCTATTGAATCAGCGGAAATGACTAAACACGCATTAAACGCTTTCCTCGCAACGTCGGTTGTTTTTATCAACGAGCTGGCTACTTTGTGCGAACGTGTAGGCGCGGATGCGCGTGAAGTCGAGCGTGGTCTGAAATCAGAAGAACGTATTGGTCCTAAAGCGTATTTACGACCAGGTGGCGCGATCGCAGGCGGCACACTGGCACGTGATGTGAATTTTTTAGTGCAGATTGGCGAGCAGCAACATGTTAAAACGCCGCTGTTTTCTTCGTTGCTGCAAAGTAACCATCATCACAAGCAATGGTCATGCAATCGTGTGTTAAATGTGTTAAAAGATTTGCGCAATAAAACCATTACGACTTTAGGTTTAACTTATAAAGCGGGTACGGATACGCTACGTCGTTCAACTGCGGTCGAAACATGCATCTGGCTGCGTGAACAAGGCGCGAATGTGGTTGCTTTCGATCCCGCGGTGCGTGTGTTACCGGAAAATTTGCGTAACGTGATTGATCTGAAAACTTCGCTGGAAGAAGCGCTGCAGGCATCAGACGGTGTAGTGGTCGCGACGGAATGGCCGGAATTTTCCGCTTTATCAGCCGATCAAGTGGTGAGTCACATGCGCGCGGCGCGTGTGTTTGACGCAAGTGGATTTTTGATGAAAGCGCTCGGCACAGATCAGCGCATTCAATATTTTTCAGTAGGGAGTTCTACATGAATTTAGCAGGTCGCAGCGCGATTATTTCTGGCGCTAATCAGGGTTTAGGTTTTGAAATCGCAAGACATTATTTGCAAGCAGGCGCGAACGTCATGATTTGCGCGCGTAATAAAGAAAAATTGGCGCAAGCACAACAAGCATTGAGTCAATACGTGCAGTCAGGTCGACAGTTGCTGGCACAAGCTGCGGATGTGTCTAAACCGGCTGATATGCAGGCACTCGTTGACGAAACTTTAAAAGCATTTGGCAAGCTGGATGTGCTGGTGGCGAACGCCGGTGTGTATGGTACCAAAGGACCCATCGAAGAAATTGACTGGGAAGAATGGTCGCAGGCAATCGACATCAATTTGAAAGGCGTGGTGTTGCAATGCCGCGTAGTGTTGCCGCACATGAAAAAAAATCGCTACGGCAAAATTATTATTTTATCTGGCGGTGGCGCAACCAAGCCAATGCCAAATTTAAGCGCGTATGCAGCCTCCAAAGCGGCGGTGGTTCGTTTTGCAGAAACACTGGCGGAAGAAGTGGCTGACTGGCACATTGACGTCAATACCGTTGCGCCTGGTGCTTTAAACACCCGTTTGCTAGATGAAGTATTGGAAGCAGGCCCCGAAAAAGTCGGTAAAGCTTTCTATGAATCATCAGTCAAGCAAAAACAAACCGGCGGTACTTCGTTAGACGTAGGCGCGGAATTGTGCGTATTTCTAGCTGCGCAAGAAAGTGACGGCATCACCGGACGCTTATTAAGTGCTGTCTGGGATCCATGGCGTAAATTACCAGCCATGACCGAACAGCTGAAGAAATCAGACATATATACCTTGCGCCGTATTGTCCCTCAAGACCGCGGACAAACCTGGGAATGAATGTAGCCCGGATGAGTGCTTTTCTCATCCGGGGTTAACGATAGGATTTTTTGCAATGAAAGCAGCAATTATCGGATGTGGTCTCATCGGCCAAAAACGTGCAAAAACACTCGGCAAATGCACGCTCGCCGTCTGCGTCGATCAGGTCAAAGAAAAAGCCGAAGCGCTCGCTCGTCACTATCCCGGCTGTGTCGCTTTAACAGACTGGCGTGAAGCAGTGGCACGTCCCGACATTGATATCGTCATCATCGCCACTTTACACGCCTCACTCGCTGAAATCGCCCACGGCGCGGTGCAACACGGCAAACATGTACTAGTCGAAAAACCCGGTGGCCGTAAAGCAGATGAATTAACAAAAGTCATCGCAGAAGCACAAAAAACCAATTCACTCGTAAGAGTAGGCTTCAATCACCGCTATCACCGCGCATTCCGCAAAGCACGTGAGTTAGTCGACCAAGGTGCGTTAGGCGAGTTAATGTTCGTGCGCGCACGCTATGGCCACGGCGGTCGCTTAGGCTACGACAAAGAATGGCGGGCTGATCCTGCCTTATCCGGCGGTGGTGAATTAATCGACCAAGGCGTGCACCTAATCGATCTCGCGCGCTGGTTTTTAGGCGACTTCACCGACGTGCAAGGCTACGCGCACACTTATTACTGGGACATGCCGGTAGACGACAACGGCTTCCTTATTTTAAAAACCGCGAAAAAACAAGTCGCGCATTTACACGCTAGCTGCACCGAATGGAAAAATACTTTCTCTTTCGAACTATACGGACGTAACGGCAAGATCGATATTAATGGCCTGGGCGGTAGCTATGGCGTAGAGCGTCTGGCATTTTATAAAATGCTCCCTGAAATGGGCCCGCCCGAAACACATATGTGGGAATTTCCCATGGCGGATAATTCGTGGGAAGTGGAATTCGCTGAATTTTTAGAAGATATAGAAATAAAACGTGCGCCGGCGCCTGGTTTGCCAGATGCGCATGCCGCATTAAACATAGTTGAAACGATATACAGGATGTCAAACAAATGATTATAGTCAGAAGTCCATTACGTATTTCACTGGGTGGCGGCGGTACCGATTTACCGTCTTATTATCGTGATCATTCGGGTTTTTTAATCGCCGCGGCGATAGACAAATATGTTTATATCACACTGCATGAAACGTTTGTTGATGAGTTAATTATCAAATATTCCAAGCTGGAGCGCGTCAGCTCATTGGGTGAGATTGAGCATCCCATTATTCGTGAATCATTAAAGCATGTTGGC
Source organism: Gammaproteobacteria bacterium (assembly GCA_027459575.1). Classification (GTDB taxonomy): domain Bacteria; phylum Pseudomonadota; class Gammaproteobacteria; order DSM-16500; family DSM-16500; genus Aquicella. The sequence goes on from DAIDIB010000026.1 coordinate 22,415, forward strand.
ATTCACGGCATGCATCTGGAAATAACCAGTATGGCGGATATTCCATCCGGCACGGGTTTGGGATCGTCTGGCAGCTTTACCACGGCATTACTTAAAGCGCTGCACACATACAAAAAAAATCTGGTGCATCCGCAGTATTTGGCGGAAGAAGCGTGCCATATTGAATTAAATTTGCTGAAAGAACCCATTGGCAAACAAGATCAATATATCGCGGCATACGGCGGTATTACTTGTTTTAACTTTCATCCCAACGATACGGTCGAAGCGTGGCCTCTTAAGATTGATCAAGAGACTTTATATAATCTGGAAGATAACTTGCTGCTGTTTTTCACCGGCTATTCCCGCTCCGCTTCCAATATTCTTAAAGAACAAGACGACAAGAGTAAAGCAAAAAATAACGATATGATTGCCAATTTGCACTTCATTAAAGAGCTGGGTGTGCATAGCAAAGACGCGCTGGAAAAAGGTGATTTGCACCGTTTCGCTGATTTGATGAATGTGCACTGGGAGCATAAAAAACAACGCTCCAGCAATATGAGCAACAATAAAATTGATGAATGGTATGAAGTTGCCAGAAAGAATGGCGCACTCGGTGGCAAAATGATCGGTGCGGGCGGCGGTGGCTTCTTGATGTTTTACGCGGATGATAAAACTTCACTGCGACATGCCATGCGTCAGCAAGGCCTGGAAGAAGTGCGTTTCCGCTTTGACTTCCACGGCACACAAGTAGTGACGCAATCGTGAAGCGCGAATTGGCACCTGTTGCTATTCTTGCGGGCGGTCTTGCCACGCGCCTTCGACCTGTGACGGAGACTATTCCTAAGGCGCTTATTCCGGTGAATGGCGAGCCATTTATTTTTCATCAGTTGCGATTGTTGCAGCGGCAAGGCGTTCGCCGAGTTGTGTTGTGTTTGGGATACCTAGGCGAGATGGTCGAGCAGGCAATCGGTAACGGTAATCAGTTTGGGCTCACAGTGTGTTATTCCTATGACTGTAGCCCGGATGCGTTTTTTGCATCCGGGAGCGGAGTTTTAACGAAGCCCTTTTCCCCGGGTGCAAAAAACGCACCCGTGCTACTCGGCACCGCCGGCGCCATCAAAAAAGCC